>CAZFLQ010000014.1:10055-17869 GCA_964519935.1 uncultured Puniceicoccaceae bacterium
CTTGTATTGGGTTGAGCGGAGAGGGCGGGCGGGCGTTGAGGTGCCTCCGTTTCCGGCGCCGGTCGATCACAGCCGGTCGAGAGAATGAAAAGGAGAAGGAGACTGGCGTGGAGAAATGGTCGGAAGGAGCGCATCATTCGGGGATCAGGAGGGTTTCGAGAGTTTTGTCGGGGTGGAGGATGGCGGAGAGGGTCTGGCAGGCATCGAGGCAATGGGACCGACCCTTCCGGCGGATGCCTTCGCCGCGGGTATGTCCGACAATCTGGGGGAGAGGGAGACAGTCCTCGAACTCGCAGTCCCAGTCCAGCCAGAGCGGCCCGCCGACCGGTCGGTCGCCGCCGCGGGCGAATCCGGCAGCGGCGAGGGGGATCTCTTCAATCCTGCGGCCGAGGCGTGATGTTTTCGTGAAATTTGTATTCAAAATTTGGATACATTGTTCAGGGGTCTGAAGGGCAGGCCAGTAGTCGGGCATGAGTCCGGCGTGGCTGATGAGGAATCCATGCCGTATCGTGGCGAGGAGGGCATTGTCGATCCAGAGATTGAGGGTGTTTTCGGGGATGTCGGGGTAATCGGGGTCGTCGCCGAGGAGGGCGCGACCGGTTGTGAGGTAGAGGCCGCGTTCCATGAACTGCATAGCGACCCGGGCGGAAACCGAATCCGGGTTGGCGTGGATGAAGTTGCGGTGAAACCAGTAATTCCAGTCATGATTACCCCAGAGTAGAGTGACGGGGGGTAGGTTTTCGCGGAGGATGACCGCGAGGAGATCGATGGTGCGGAGGGCGGCGTCGAAGCTCATGTAGGCCTCGTCCTTCGGATCGAGGAGATCACCGAGGAGGACGATCTCGCCGACTTCGGGTCGGGACAATCCGGCTTCGAGGGATCGGGCGAAGAAATCGTGGTTTTGGTGGATGTCGGGAATGATGAGGATTGAGTCGGACATTCTAAAAAATTTTGGACTTGCAGCGAGGTGGAGGACAGTTTTCTTTCTTTTCTTTCCCGCTTGGTCGAGAAAAACCTGATGCACGATTGCACCGGGGGATTAGCTCAGTTGGTTAGAGCGCTTGCATGACACGCAAGAGGTCACTGGTTCGAATCCAGTATCTCCCACCATCTCAAGCATTTTGTGGCCGTCTGATCGACTGTTGTTTCGATCTGCCGGGGGATTTCCTTTTTTGATGGTGATTTCGGGGAATGTCGATGGGGACAACCACTTGCAAACACGAATAGATTTACCGTGGGTTTTCTGAAATATGCACGTCAATTGGTTATTGCGTATTTCGCGAAATACCGAAATAGTTGTTGAATGATCCCGTTGAGAAAACAGTCCAGTTCACCTGAGATGGTATTCAAGGCTCTAGGACATTCGGCACGGATAGCGATCGTTCGGCGGTTGTCTTTGGGGGAGTGTTGTGTCTGTGAATTGGTCGGAGTGGCAGGGCTTGGGTGGTCGACGGTTTCACGTCACCTTGCGGTGCTGAGGGAGGCTGGAATCGTTGAGGATGACAAGCGGGGTTTGCAGGTATTCTACCGTCTTTCAATGCCGTGTGTAACGCGGTTCATCAAATGCATCGATGATCCGGATTCGATTCCGGTTTGGGAAGACGGCGGACGTCAAGGGGTCTGATTTACGATGAGACGACTTTTCAGAATTGAGGGATGAATGTGCAGCAAGAGTTGAAGATAGCCGGTTGGCTGGGAGGAATTTTCCTGATCGTGTATTTCCTGCCGGTGGGGAGCGCGCGTTTCGATGGTGCCGTCATCGAGGCGTTGGAGCTGACGAAATGGTATGCGCGGGAGCACGTCGTGCTTTGCCTTTTGCCGGCATTCTGGATCGCCGGGGGGATCGCGGCCTTTGTATCGCAGGCATCGGTGATGCGTTACCTCGGGCCGAAAGCACCGAAGCCGTTGGCCTACGGGGTAGGATCGGTCTCGGGAACGATTTTGGCGGTGTGTTCCTGCACGGTCCTGCCGTTGTTCTCGGGCATCTACCGGATGGGGGCGGGGTTGGGGCCTGCAACAGCGTTTCTCTATTCGGGGCCAGCGATCAACGCCCTTGCGATTATCCTGACGGCCAAGGTCCTGGGAGCGCAACTCGGTTTGGCGCGGGCGGTTGGGGCGATCGGATTCAGTCTCGTAATCGGCCTATTGATGGCGTTTTTCTTTCGGAAAAGTGAGCGGGAGAAGGCCGCAAAGGCCGTCCTGATGCCGGAGAGTGAGCCAACCCGATCGCTTTGGAAAACAGGATCCTTTTTTGCGGCGATGGTAGGGATTCTGGTTTTTTCGAACTGGGGTGGGGCGGGTGATTCCGGATTTTTCGGAGTGGTTTACGCCGTAAAGTGGTGGTTGACGGTTGGGATCGCGGTTCTGTTCGGGTGGATGTTGTGGCGTTGGATGCATCTTCCGGGATGGCGGATTTTGACAACGGCGGCCGGGGTTATCGTGGTGGCAGTTTTGACGGGTGGACATCCGACCTGGGCGGTATTTGCGGGGATTCTCGGGATGGTCTGGATGACGGCGGGTCAGGAGGGAGAGATTGGGGAGTGGTTTGGTCAGACCTGGTCGTACACGAAGCAGATCATGCCATTGTTGCTCGGTGGGGTTCTGGTCGCAGGTCTGTTATTGGGGCGACCGGGAAACGAGGGTTTGATCCCTTCGGAATGGATTACGGGGGCGGTCGGGGGAAATTCGCTTGGGGCGAATCTTTTTGCATCGGTGGCGGGTGCCTTGATGTATTTTGCGACCCTGACGGAGATTCCGATCCTGCAGGGACTGCTCGGGAACGGGATGGGGCAGGGGCCGGCGTTGGCCCTGTTGTTGGCGGGCCCTGCCCTGAGTTTACCGAATATGTTGGTCATCAATTCGATCATCGGCCCGAAGAAAACCGCCGCGTTCGTGGGCCTCGTTGTATTGATGGCGACCGTCTCCGGTTGGACCTACGGGATGTTTTTCGAATGAAAATCAAAACCTTGAGCTTTTGCCGATGAAAGAAAGAAGATGTTTCTTATTTGCAGTGCTATCGGGACTACCGATGAGCCTGTTTCTGGTTGCTTGCGGAAAGTCGCCGACGGTAACGAAGGAGTCGCCGCCGTCGGCAGTTTCGGTTGAGCGAATCGAACCGGGGGTCTTCACGCGGAGCATTCTTTTAACCGGATCGATTGAACCGACCCGGGTGGCGACGCTTTCCTCGCCGGCGGAGGGGCCGGTTGTGGGCTGTCAGATCCGGGAAGGTGACGAGGTCTCGGCGAATCAGGTTCTCCTCCGGATCGGGAGGGACGCGTCGGCATCGGCGGCCCTCGCGGCGGCAGCGGAGGAACTGGACCGTCAGAACCACGAGTTCGAGCGGATCGCATCCCTCGTCGAGCAGCGAGCGTTGGCGCGCGAACGGCTCGATGTCGCCCGGAGTAATCTTGAAAACGCCCGCGCGGCGGTCGCCCAGGCCGAGCAGGTCAGTTCGGACTATGATGTACGGGCCCCTTGGGCCGGGCTGGTGTCACGGTTGCACGTCGCGGACGGAAAATATGTCGGGCCGCGCGCACCGCTGATTGATCTGTTCGACCCCGCGAGTCTCGTTCTTCGGTTTCAGGTTCCCGAGCGTTATGCGCTGGCGGTGGGTGAAGGGGATGAATTGAACGCCCGGTTTGATGCAATTCCGGAGGCGGATTATGTCCTGCGGGTTGGAAGAGCCTACCCGGAACTGGATCGACGGTTGCGTCAGCGGACCTTTGAGGCATCCCTGCCGTTGGGAAACGACTCTTTTCAGCCCGGGTTTTTCGCGCGAATCCGATTGGATCTGGAGCGGATCGAAAATGCCCTGACGGTTCCGGTCGAGGCGGTTTCCCGGGATGCCGATGGTCGATCAGTTGTCTATACGACCGACGGGGACGAGGTTATCACGAAGGTCATTGAGGTCGGTTTTGAGGAAGATGGCCGCGTTTTGATTCTGGACGGACTGGAGCCCGGTGCCGCCGTGATTACGAGAGGGATCGAGCGGATTCGATCCGGGATGAAGGTCCGGGTGATCGGTAATAAAGAGATCAAGTAATATAAATGCTCTTACGATCCGCTATTTCAAACCGTATTTCGACCGCAGTCATTGCGATCGGTTTTGCACTGATTGGAGCCTTGAACCTGAACCGGATTCCGGTCGATTTTCTGCCGGACATCAATTACCCACTGATCAAGATGAGCATTTCCTGGCCGGGAGCGACCCCGGAGGATATCGACCGCAACCTTGCGGACCCGATTGAACGTCAGCTCGCCTCGGTCGACGGCTTGGACTACCTAAGTTCGAGCAGTCTGGAGGGGCTTTACCAGTTGGATGTGAACTTTCGATACGGGGTCGATGTGGACGTGGCCTATCAGGATACCCTCGCGGCCTACCAACGGGCTTTACGGGAGTTGCCGGAGGAGATGGACCCGGCGGTGATTATCAAAGCGGATCCCTCCCAGCTACCGGTGGTCCAGGCGGTTTTTGAATCGGACCGGATGGATCTGACCGAGTTGCGGACCTGGATTGACACATGGTTGTCGGATCGTCTTTTGGCGGCCGTTGGGGTGGCGGCGGTCGACATCGCGGGTGGTCTCGAGCGGGAAATCCGGGTCTGGATTGACCCGGTTGCCCTCGAGAAACATCAGCTGAGCCTGCCGATGATTGAGCGTCGTTTGCGGGAGGAGAATATTGAAATGCTCGGGGGACGGGTGACCGGTGCTAATGAGGAAACAATCGTCCGGACGCTGGGAGAATTCACGGATCTTGAGAGCATCCGGAATATCGTAGTTTCCGAGAGTGGGTCCGGGCGACTGCGACTCCGGGACATCGCAAATGTTGCCGACAGCCACGAGGAAGTCCGGATGATCACCCGGTTGAACGGGAATCCGGCGGTAAAGGTAAATATCATCAAGCAGGCCGACGCGAATACGGTGACAACGGTTGGAGCGGTTCGGGAGCGTCTGGAGGGGTTAAGGGAGGTCTTTCCGGAGGGTCTCAACTATGAACTGGTCGAGGATCAGGCCCGCTATATCAAAGACTCGATCCAAGGGGTCAGGAATACGGCGATCGAGGCGGCGGTTCTGGTGGTGGCGGTCTTTTTTCTGTTTCTGGGGAGTCGGCGGCAGGTGTTTGTCATTGCAGTGGTTCTGCCGGTAACGGTCGGGGCGAACTTTTTCATTATGAAGTTGGCGGGATTCTCCCTGAATATCTTTTCACTGGGCGGTTTGGTTGTGGCGATTGGGGTAATGTTGGATGCGTCGACGGTGGTCCTCGAGAATATCACCCGGTTACGGGCGGAACGACCGGGAAAGGGGTTAGCGGGGATTGCGGCTGACGCCACGCGGGAGGTGGGACCCTCGCTGGTGGCGGCGACTTTTGCCTTCTTTGCGTTGTTTTTGCCGTTTCTCTTCGTTCCGGGAATGATAACCCTGCTGTTCCGGGAACTGGTCCTGATAGTCCTTTGTATCGTCCTGCTCAGTCGGCTCGGCGCGGTTTTTCTGGTCCCGATGCTGGGCGCGTGGATACTGCGCCCGGCGGGAAAGGTATCGGTGGGATGGAACTATTGGTTCAATCTCCGGTTGCAGCAAGGGTATGCCTGGTCGGTTGATCGGGTGCTGCGAAACCGTGGGTTGGTGATTCTGGGTTTTGTGCTGGTTGCGGGGGGCGGAGTGGTTGCCTTTCGGAGCAGCGGGGCGGAGTTTCTCCCGTCGGTCGATGATGGGCGCGTAATGGTGAAGATCCGGATGCCGGCGGGGGCGGCTCTCGGGCGGCTGGATCGGATCGCGTTGGAGATTGAAAAACTTCTGCTTGATGATCCGCTGGTGGAGTCCTGTTTCAGTCTGGTCGGTGGAGCGGTGAGGGGACTCTACACGAGTAAGATTGGAAACGAGGGCCAGATCGATATTGAGCTGATCCCGGCAGGTGAGCGGGATATCGACACGACTGCTTATGTGCAAGAATTGCGGAAGCGGGTTGCGAAGGTGGCGGCACCGGGGGCACGTCTGCTGGTTGCACAGAGTCAGATGCGGGGAATCCGGAAGGTGGGTCAATCGGAGCTGGAGGTAGAAATCAGTGGTAGCGATTTGGATACTCTTTTCGAAACGGCGACGAAAGTGGCGGAACGATTGCGGGAATCGGATGGGCTGCAAAACGTCTATGTGTCGCTTGATTTCAGCAAGCCGGAGTGGCAGATCGAGATTGACCGTTTGCGGGCAGGTGAACTGGGCCTGAGTGTGAGCGCGATCGCAGCAACCCTGCGGGGATACATCGGCGGGAGGGTGGTGACCCAATATCGGGACAAAAACGAACTTTTCGACCTGCGGGTAATTGTTCCAGAGAGGGATCTACGGACGCGGGATGATGTCCAGAATCTCGTCCTGGCGGTGCCGGGGGGTGGGTATGTCCGTCTTGATGAAGTTGCCGAAGTCCGGCGTTCGGCGGGTCCGGTTGAGATCACGCGGAGGGACCAGATCAAGCAGGTGATCGTGCGGGCGGATTCCAATAACATTGATTTAGCGGCTGCCGAAGCGGCCGTCAAAGAGGTCCTTGCGACGCTTGAGTGGCCGCCTGGTTATGTCTGGAAGATCAGTGGAACTGCCCAGCAAATGGCGGAGATGAAGGGGGTTGTGAAAGAGATTTTTGGATACGCGGTGTTCTTCTCCTTTATTGTCCTCGCGGTCCAGTTCAACAGCATACGCCTTCCTCTGCTGGTGTTGTTGGCGATGCCCTTTTGTCTGGCGGGGATGGGATACGGGCTGTTTCTGACGGGAACGTCTTTCGGTGCGACGGTGATCATCGGGGTGATGGTGGTTTTGGCGGCAAACGTGAATGACGCCGTGCTCCTGATCGAAACCGCCCGCAAAAGGATCGAGGCTGGCGAGGAAGCGATTTCGGCGATCCGCGAATCGGCGATTATCCGGATGCGTCCCCGCTTGATGACAACGATACCGGTGATCCTCGGGTTTGTGCCGCTGGCCTTTGCTCTCGAGAGTGGTGGGGAGCTGCTTCGCCCGATGGCAGCGGCGGCAATCGGGGGGCTATCGCTGGAGGTCCTCGTAGCGCTTTACCTGGTTCCGGTTCTTTACAGTTTCGGCCAGAAGCAGACGGTGTCGGCTGAGGCCAAAGATGAACCTGAAAGAAAGACAAACAGATGAAAATGATCCAAATACTCGGCACGGGTTGCGCGAAATGCAATAAACTGACGGAGGCAACCGAGGCGGCGGCGCGGGAACTCGGTCTCGAATACCAACTGGAGAAAGTCACCGATATGAAGCGATTCGCTGATTTCGGGGTGATGTTTACGCCGGCGATGGCGGTTGACGGCGAGGTAAAGGTGGCTGGCAAGGTTCCCACGGTCGAGGAATTGACAGCAATGCTGCAAACGGACCCTGAGCCCGGATCCGGCACGATCTGAAAGAAAGTGCGGAACCGCCGGGTCGGATCGGCGGCGGCTCAAGCGAGTGTCCGGTCTCACAGATCCGCTTGCAAATGTTCAGGTCATGAAGGTTTGAGACGTCGTGGGGGTTTGCCAAGTTTTCCAATGAACGCGGGCCTTTCCCCATCGCCTATGCAAGATTACAGCTTGAAGGGTTTGGGGTGCTCGCAGAAAAACTGGAATTTTCCGGTAAAGGACGTTGATCGAAATGATGTTTTGGCATCCATCAAATGGGAAAAACGTATTCTTCGATGTTCAGCATTTTCTGTAATCAATCTCTCTTTCAATTACTTAAGCTTAACTTTTCATAGGCGATGCACACTCACCGAGCGGGTTGCGGTCAGCAGCAGTTCGCCCGTGGACCCGCGAGAGGGACCTTTTGGAGGGCTG
>CAZFLQ010000014.1:17969-30499 GCA_964519935.1 uncultured Puniceicoccaceae bacterium
CTGACAGTTACGTCGGGCAGTGCACCACCAGACCCACCCGCTCTGCGAGGTTTGACTGGCGGGCGTCGGAAGTCACAAAGTCCCGATAGCCGAGTTCCATGGCAGAAGCGACGTGGAGAGAATCAAGAGTCCGGCAACCAATGAGAGCCGCATGCGATCGGGCCAGTTCGGCGCATTGGTGCCAGACTTTTTCCCAGTCCGGCTGGAATGGGTGCAGAACGCCGGAACGCAGGTCCTCGTCAATGTTCGCAAGTGCCCTGTTTGCCTGAGCTACCGAGCACTCACCCCGAAACGCTTTGAGATGAAGAGCGGAGCTGCACTCGGAATGATGCAGAGCTAAAAACGGAATGGGCTGACCCGTCGCAACCGCAAACGCTTGAACGGCGTCCGAGTCGGGTTCATCGGTGTACAGCTTGAGGAGTATCCCCGTATCGAAATAATAATTCACCGCTCACCCCTCGCCTCATCGAGCAACTGATTGGTGGAGGCCCCCTTCCAATCCCTCCCCCAGGTCGCTCGGGCACGAGCGGCAAATTCAGGGAAGATCGGACGCTGCTGGGAGTCCGGCGCCACCAATTCGGCGACGATCTTCTTGTTGCGCGTGATGCCCACACGCTCGCCAGGTCCGAGGGAGCGCAGCACTTCAGAAAGATTGTGCTGCGCCCGCATGATGGAAATCGTCTTCATAGCGCATACTTTTAGCGCATAATAGAACCACGTCAACCTTGCAACGGGGAATTCTCCCGATAGACGGGCGGCCTTGGCCCCCGCTGCGGTGCGGAATGTCAAAAATGACCGATTCCGCCGATTTTCTCCCCACTATGGCCGTCACACCTCAGAGCCATTCGCCAGTTTTGCCCCTGACTGTCAGCGGAATTGGTTGCGGCGGTCACGGACCCGTTGGCTAACCACGAAGCGGCAGAAGATCTCCAACGCAGAAGTCGCTTCCAGTGCAGGACAAACTGGTCTAAGCGTTCTTCCAACTGGGGCGATGGCAGTTGCTCCGGACCGACAGCGGTCGCCGCGAGCGGCGCCCCTACAAACACTGGTTACGACGAAGGTGTTGGGTTTGAATGTCCCGGGTTGGGGGGCAGGGGGTTTGCGTGTGGGCGTTATTCTGTGGTGATGCGGGGGAGGATGAGGTTGTGGAGAGTGGTGACGCAGTCGTCGAGGGGGGTTGTTTCGGTGTCGAGGATGAGGTCGGCTTTGACCGGTTCTTCGAAGCCGGAGTCTTTACCGGTAAAGTTGGCGACCTGGCCGGAGGCGGCTTTGGCGTAGAGTCCCTTAACATCGCGTTGGGCGCAGGTGTCGAAGGAGGCGCGGACGTAGACCTCGACAAAATCCTCGGGGCCGACGGTGGAGCGGGCGAGTTCGCGGAGATCGCGCCGGGGGGTGATGAAGGATGCCAGGGTGATGACGCCGGCGTTGAGAAAGAGCCTGGCGACCTCGGCAATGCGGCGGATGTTTTCCTCGCGATCAGCGTCACTGAATCCGAGATTGCGGTTCAGGCCGCTGCGGATGTTGTCGCCGTCGAGGATTTGGGTGAGGAAACCAGCGGCGTGGAATTTACGTTCGAGGGCATTCGCGATGGTGCTTTTTCCCGAGCCGGAGAGGCCGTAGAGCCAGACGACGATCCCGCGCTGACGAAGGAGCGATTCCTTGGCGGTGCGCCCGAGCATGCGGGCGAATTCGGGGTGGATGTTTTCGGGAATCGGATTGGATTCGTTGAGGGCACTCATTTCCGGCTCCTTTCCATCGAGGCGCGGACGAAGGCGGCAAAGAGGGGGTGGGCGGCAAAGGGTTTGGACTGGAACTCGGGGTGGAACTGAACTCCGACGAACCAGGGATGTTCGGGTACCTCGATGATTTCGACGAGATCGCGTTCGGGGTTGGTTCCGGCGATGCGGAGACCGGCGGAGGCGAGCTGTTCACGGTAGGCGTTGTTGAACTCGTAGCGATGACGGTGACGTTCGCGGACGGTTGATGCGCCGTAGGCTTCAGCGGCAAAGGTTCCGGGGGTGACGGCGCATTCGTAGGCCCCGAGCCGCATGGTGGCACCTTTGTCGGAAAGTTGTTTTTGATCCTCCATGATATCGATCACGGGGTGCGGGGTGTCAGGGTCGAATTCGGTGCTGTTGGCCGCCTCGAGGTGGGCGACGGCACGGGCAAATTCGATCACGGCAATCTGCATCCCGAGACAGAGCCCGAGGTAGGGGATGCCGTGTTCGCGGGCGTAGCGGGCGGCGGCAACCTTGCCCTCGATCCCGCGGTCGCCGAAACCGCCGGGAACGAGAATCCCGTGAAGGTCGCGGAGGCCGACGAGGTTTCCCTTTTCGAGATCCTCGGAATCAATTCGGACGACATCGATCCCGCAGTCGTTCTCGATCCCCCCGTGGGTAAGGCTCTCGTAAACCGACTTGTAGGCATCCTGTAATTCGATGTACTTGCCGACCACGCCGATGAGAATTTTGGAGGCAGGGTATTTAAGGCGTCGAACGATGCGATTCCAGGATTCGAGATTACCGGCGCGACTGGGGAGGTTGAATTTTTTGAGGACGAGTTCGTCGAGACGCTCCCGCTGGAGCATGAGGGGCAGCTCATAGATTGAGGATTCAACATCCTGTTCTTCAATGACGGCCTTAATCGGGACGTTGCAGAAGAGGCTGAGCTTTTGACGGATTTCGAGGTTCATCGGCTCCTCAGTCCGGCAAATCAGGATGTCAGGCTGGATGCCGATTTCGCGCAGTTTGGCGACGCTTTGCTGGGATGGCTTGGTCTTGAGTTCGCCGGCGGCTTTCAGGAACGGAAGGAGGGTGACATGGATGAAAAGGACGCGGTCGTGGCCGATCTCGAGGGCGAATTGCCGCATGGCCTCGAGAAAGGGAAGACCCTCGATGTCGCCGATGGTGCCGCCGATCTCGGTGATGAGAACATCGACCCCCTCGCCGGCGGCGTGGATCCGGTCCTTGATTTCGTTGGTGACGTGGGGAATGACCTGAACGGTTTTCCCGAGATAGTCCCCGCGGCGCTCTTTTTGGATGACCGATTCGTAAATCTGGCCGGAGGTGAGGTTGTTGAAGCGGGTGAGTTTGGAGGAGGTGAACCGTTCGTAGTGGCCGAGGTCGAGATCGGTTTCGGCACCGTCATCAAGGACGTAGACTTCGCCATGTTGGAACGGACTCATGGTGCCGGGGTCGACGTTCAGGTAGGGGTCGAACTTTTGAATCCGGACCGAATTGCCGTGCAGTTCGAGGAGGGAACCGAGGGCGGCGGAGGTGAGTCCTTTTCCGAGGGAGGAGACAACCCCCCCGGTGACAAAGATAAAGCAGGTCTGGTCGGTGGCGGTTTCGATCATATGGGATTGGAAGCGTGAGTGGATCGGACGGGGGGCTCAAGGCTGGGATTGGAAAAAATTTGGATCAGGGCGGAAATGCCGGAACGACTTGGATCTTGCGGTTGTGACGGCTGACGTTGAAACTTTCGAGATGGAAACCTCATCTTCTCCTTGGCTCCCGGCGTTTCAGGATTTTCTGGAATTGATCTATGGCAGTGAATTTGGAACGGTTCCGTTCTGGATTGTATTCGCGGTGAGCATCGCCTCGACGGTGGTGTTTGGGTGGTTTATCTGTAATCTTCTTCTGGGTGGAAAGGCGGGTTTTATCGCGACCCTGATTGCATTTGTTCTTATTTTTGCGGGCGGGGTGGCATCGTACATTGCGATCGAGCTTTACGTTCTTGATTCGATCACGAACGAGACCCTGATTTCGGTTCTTCCGTGGGTGGGGCTGGGACTGGGAATTTTCATCGTGACCCTGACACTGGGGCGTTTGGTTCTGGGGCTATCGGAGGTCAAGTCGCTCTTTGGTGTTCTTCTGACGGGGGCGGCGGCGGGGGTCTGCGTTTTCATGACGGCGGAGTTGGCGAGGGAAACCGATGACGCGATTCGGGACACGGGTGAGCGGATTGAAGAGCGGGAGCGGGAATACAACGTGATTGAGTGATTTTGATCACGGTTTTCAATTGAGGTTTACGGCGGACAATGGTTTCTATAGCTGTTTCGCCACCCGATGCCTGAATTCGAATACGCACCTGCCCAAACGATCGCAGCCCGAATCCGATCCGATTACTTTCCGGGGGACCGGGTCGTGCGGGAGGGTGCTGTGGAAGATTTTACGAATCTGGAAGTCGATGATGATGTTGGGGATAAGGGAGAACTTGTCCTTGATGAGGATGGGGATTGGCAGTTGCGGACGGGCCGGGATCAGCGCGAGGCGGAAGATACCGCAACTTTGCGACCGGCGAGAGAAGAGGACGATGGATCCGAGGATGCGGACGCCTCGGGAATGGTGCCTGACCTGTCACCTCCGCCGGTATTGAAGCCCGACTGGGTCGATCGGCTTTCGATCCTGGCAGATCGTGTTCACCGGTATTTGGACAAGCGTCGGGCAAAGCGGGAGCGGGCGGCGCGGGCAGCGCGCCGGGAAGCGGTCGCAGCCCACGACGCGAAGCAGGCGGAGGGTGGCAAGTCCGGAAGCGTTTCGGAGGCTCGGAAGGAAGGGGCGGGGTCGGGATCACCCCGGAATTCGAGGGGCAATCCGAGTGGAGTAGGGGGACGGAAACCGCGGGGGCGGAAGCCTTCGGAGACGGGCGGGAACAATCATCAGGGTGGGGGGTCGGCGACCGGTAAACCCCGGAATCGGGATCAAGGCGGGAATCGATCAAGGAAAGCTCCTCAGGGCGCAGGTGGTGCGGGTGGGGCGAAGGCTTCGGCAGATGTTGGCAATGCCAAGAGTGCGGGGAATCGAAGTAGCGCCGGGCGTCGTCGGAGAAATGGTCCCAAGCGCAACGGGCCGGGTGGTCCGGGGGGCGGGGCATCGGGTCGGCGGTCGAAGGCTTCTGGACCGGAGTCGAACGAGGATTGATGCGGAATGGATGTTTTCCGGGTTGAGGGCGGCCATCCGCTGAAGGGTCGCCTGCGGGTCGGAGGGGCAAAGAATGCGGCCTTGCCAGCTTTTGCGGCGGCATTACTGACTGAGGAAACGGTGATTTTGGAGAATGTTCCCGAGCTGAGCGACATTCGATTCATGGGGGAGATCTGCCGTTACCTCGGGGCGCAGGTAGAGCGTGGTGGTTCGAACCGATGGCGGATTTCGGCTGAGAAACTGGATTCGCGGGCACCCTACGACCTCGTTCGGAAGATGCGGGCCTCAATCTGCCTGCTGGGAGCGATGGTGGGGCGTTTGCGGCGGGCGGAAATCTCGATCCCGGGCGGTTGTGTGATTGGGCCGAGGCCGATTGATCTGCACCTGAAAGGGTTGGGAAGGTTGGGGTGCCAGATCGAGACGCGGAACGGGTATATCGAGGTGGATGGGACAGGTTTGCGGGGCAGTCGTGTTTTTCTGGGGGGACGGTATGGGTCCACGGTGACGGGAACTGCCAACATGATCATGGCGGCGGTTTTGGCGCCCGGGGTGACGGTGATCGATTGTGCGGCCTGCGAGCCGGAAATTACCGACCTCTGTGACCTACTGAGAAAAATGGGTGCGCGGATCGAGGGGGCGGGGAGTCCTTCAGTTCGGATCGAGGGGGTGGATCGTTTGCACGGTTGCACCCACCGGATCGTGGCGGACCGGATTGAGGCGGGAACCTATTTGATTGGGGCGGCGATGCTGGAGGGTGAGATCGAGGTAGAGGGGGCGTTCCCACACCACCTCGGTGCGCTCCTCGACAAGCTGGAAGAGTCAGGGCTGGAGATTGAAGCGGACGAAAAGGATGCGGTTGTCCGGGTTCGTCGGCGGGGAGCCCTTCGGCCGGTGGATGTAATCACGTTGCCCCATCCGGGATTCCCGACCGATCTGCAGGCGCAGATGTGTTCATTGATGAGCCTGACTCCCGGGATCAGTATCATTACGGAGCGGATTTATCCGAATCGATTCATGCACGTGCCGGAGCTCCAGCGGATGGGGGCGGATATTGCGATTGAAGGGGCGACGGCGATTGTAAAGGGACAGGAGCGGTTGTATGGAGCGCCGACGATGGCCTCGGACCTGAGGGCGAGTGCGGCGCTGGTTTTGGCGGCATTGGCGGCGGAGGGGGAAAGCTGGATTCAGCGCGTCTATCACATTGACCGTGGTTATGAGCGGATTGATGAGAAGTTGGCGGGGTTGGGGGCGAGGATTGAGCGCCTGCCGGCGGAGGCGATGCCGAGCAGCCTGCGGGGGGACGATTGAGGGGATCGGCTTTTTTGCCCACGAAAGACACGAAAGGCACGAAAATGGGGAGTGAAAAAAGAGCCGTGGGGGCGGTGGCTTTTTTGCCCACGAAAGACACGAAAGACACGAAAATGAGGGGTGAAAAAAGAGCTGTAGGGGCGGTGGCTTTTTTGCCCACGAAAGACACGAAGGGCACGAAAATGGGGGGGTGAAAAAAAAGAGCCGCCCTGGGGAGGGGCGGCTCTAGGAGAGAGAGGTTAGTCCGGTGTATCAGGCCTGGTCGAGGGCGGCGACGCCGGGGAGGGTTTTGCCTTCGAGGAATTCGAGGGAGGCACCGCCACCGGTGCTCATGAAGGTGACTTTGTCGCCGTAGCCGCCCTTTTTGATAGCTTTGACGGAGTCGCCTCCGCCGATGATGGAGGTGATGCCGTCGGTTTGGGCAATGGTTTCAGCGATCGCGTAGGTGCCCTTGGCGCAGTCCTTGATCTCAAAGATGCCCATGGGTCCGTTCCAGAGGACTGTTTTGGACCTGGCAACCTCGGCGGCAAAGATTTCGACGGTCTTCGGTCCGATATCGACGCCTTCCCAGCCGTCCTCAATATTGCTTTCGGCAATCCTCGAATTGCCGATCGTTTTGGCACCAAAGTCGAGGCCATCGACGACCATGTTGTCGACCGGGAGGAGGAATTTGACGCCTTTGGCCTTTGCTTTATCGAGGGCGGCGCGAGCGGTTTCGACCTTGTCGGGTTCGCTGAGGCTGTTCCCGACGGTGCGGCCTTCGGCGAGGGCGAAGGTGTAAGCCATGGCCCCACCGATCAGCATGCAGTCGGCCTTTTCGAGAAGTGCGTCGATGACGGTGATTTTGTCGCTGACCTTGGCACCGCCGAGAATGACGGTGAAGGGCCGTTCCGGGTTGGCGGTTTTGTCGCCGAGGTAGGCGAGTTCCTTACCGATGAGGTAGCCGGCGACGCAGGGAGAGAGAAAGCTGGTAACACCAGCGGTAGAGGCGTGGGCGCGGTGGGCGGTTCCGAAGGCATCGTTGACGTAGGCGTCAGCGAGTTTTGCGAGCTGTTGGGCGAACCCGGGATCATTACCCTCTTCGCCGGCGTGGAAGCGGAGATTCTCGAGGAGGAGTATTCCGCCGGGCTGGAGGGCGGCGGCGGCGGCTTGAGCCTCCGGTCCGACGCAATCGGGGGCAAAGGCAACCGGTAGCCCAAGCTTGGCGGCGAGGTCGGTCGCGACGGGGGCGAGGGTGAACTCGGGGTCAGCTTTCCCCTTTGGCCGCCCGAGGTGGGAGGCAAGGATGACTGCACACCCCTTGTCGAGGAGGGCGCGGATGGTAGGTATCGCGGCTTGAATCCGGGTGTCGTCGGAGACGGATCCATCGTCCGCGATGGGGACGTTGAAATCAACGCGAACGAAGACCTTTTTTCCGGAAAGGTCGACATCATCAATGGTCAGGGTTGTAGGCATTTGAATGGATTTTCTGGTTTGCTTTGAAAAGAAGGGTTCAAAAAAGAAGCCGCCCAGGGGTTCCGGGCGGCTTCGGTCAAGGATTCATGGATGAAGCGGGTGTTCCCGATGACGGGATTTCCGCCTCAGAGGAACGAGGCCACCTTTTGGAGGAGCTGGACGCAGCGATTGCTGTAACCCCATTCGTTGTCGTACCAGGATACGAGCTTGAAGAAGGTGTCGTTGAGTCCGACGCCGGAGCCCGCATCGAAGATCGAGCTGAGGGGATCGTGGATGAAGTCGCTGCTGACAACCTCGTCTTCGGTGTAGCCGAGGATTCCCTTGAGGGAGCCTTCGCTGGCTTCCTTCATCTTCGCGCAGATGTCGGCGTAGGAGGTGGCTTTTTCCGTTTTGACGGTCAAGTCGACAACCGAGACGGTCGGGGTGGGAACGCGGAAGGCCATCCCGGTGAGCTTGCCCTGAACCTCGGGGATAACCAGGCCGACGGCCTTGGCGGCACCGGTGGTGGACGGAATGATGTTGATGGCCGCGCTGCGTCCGCCCTTCCAGTCCTTGCGGCTGGGGCCGTCGACGGTTTTCTGGGTCGCGGTGTAGCTGTGGACTGTCGTCATGAGGCCCTCGACGATACCGTAGTTGTCGAGGACAACCTTGGTGATGGGGGCGAGACAGTTGGTCGTGCAACTGGCGTTTGAAATGATGTTGTGAGAGGCATCGAGGGTGTCGTCGTTAACCCCGAGGACAACGGTCTTGACCCCGTCACCCTTGCCGGGTGCGGAAATGATAACCTTTTTGGCACCGGCGTCGATGTGACCCTGAGCGAGGGTGTCCTGAACAAAGAGTCCGGTTGATTCGATGACGATGTCGACCCCGAGATCACCCCATCCGAGGGCAGCGGGACCCTCACGAACAGAGAGAGACTTGATGGTCTTGCCATTGACGATCAAGGTGTCGTCGTCGGGTGCCTCGACGGTACCGTTGAAACGACCCTGAATGGAGTCATATTTGAGAAGGTAGGCGAGATTGTCGGCCGGGACGAGGTCATTGATGGCGACCACTTCGACATCCTTTCCGAAGAGCCCCTGGTCCACGATCGCGCGGAAGACGAGTCGGCCGATACGGCCAAATCCATTGATTCCGATTTTTGTCGGCATGCTTATTCCTTGTTTCGATTAGTGTTCTTAATTCTGGCAACGCGCCCGTTAAGTCACGAAAGGTATGATGATCCGAGGACCCGATAGGTTGGCAAGCAGAAAGGGTGAGGTTTCGAAAACTTTTCCTAATCGTCAGCCAGAAGCCGATCCAGAGCAGCTCCGGCGGCGAGGGATTCGGCAATTTTCTTGCTTGAGCCACTTCCGGTACCGAGTCGCTGTCCGCCGACGGCGACCTCGGCGGTGAAGACCGGGGCGTGGTCAGGGCCGGAGATGTCTGTTATCAAATACTCGACGCACTGGTCGGGGAGGTTTGCCTGTTGCCATTCCTGAAGGGTTCCCTTGGGGTTGGAATCAAGGGCCCGGGGGATGGTTTCGAGATCAAAAAGTTTTTGAAAGACGGTGCGGGCGGCGGGAAGGCCGCCATCGAGAAAGACCGCCCCGAAAAGGGCCTCGCAGGCATCGGCGACGGCCGAACGGAGGGCGCGGTCGGTCAGGTTTTCAGAAATGTGTCCAAAATCCAAATACGTAGCAAGTTCTATTTGGCGCCCGATATCCGCGAGATGGGACGCATTGACAAGGGTGGCCCGTTTGCGGGTCAGCTCGCCCTCGCGGTCTTCGGGGAAACGCCGATAGAGGGCCTCGCTGGTGAGGATTTGAAGAACGGCATCGCCGAGGAATTCAAGTCGCTGATTGTTGGCGGGATCGACTTTCTGGTGGGTTTTCCCGGGGTGGGTGAGGGCGAGGTCGAGGTAGGCGTGGTGGCGGAAAGTGTAGCCGATGACGGTCTCAAGCCGACTCGGGTCGGCGGGTGGATCTCCACTGTTAGCGGGCATTGAGCTTGAAGCGGCGGATGACCTCGTGCGACAGCTTTCGGTAGGCGTCGGCACCGGGGCTGAGGGGTTCGTATTCAAAAATCGTTTTGCCGAAACTGGGGGCCTCGCTGAGGCGGATGGAGCGGGGGATGACGGTTTCGAAGACCTGTTTGCCGAAGTGTTCCCGGACCTCTTTGTGGACTTGATTCGACAAGTTGGTCCGGATGTCGAACATCGTGAGGAGAATGCCACCGACCTCGAGATTTGGATTTACCCCGGTGGATTGGATCTGTTCGACCGCGCCGAGAATCTGTCCGAGGCCCTCCATCGCGAGGTATTCGGTTTGCAGAGCGATCAAGAGGTAGTTGGCGGCGGCCAATCCGTTCATCGAAAGGAGACCAAGAGCGGGCGGGCAGTCGAGGATGATGGCACCAAAGTCGAAGGCCTCGTTGAGTTCGCCGATGAGGGTCCGGAGACGTCCGAGGTAGTTCTCGATCTGGCTGAGTTCGATTTCGACGGCGGCAAGGTCGAGTTCCGAAGGGAGGAGAAAGAGGTTGTCGCGGCCGGTCTCGATGACCTTTTCGGTTACCTCGCCCTCGCCGATGAGGGGGCCATAGAGACTGCCCCCGGGAGTTTTCTCAAAGCCGAGGGTGCTGGTGGCGTTCGCCTGGGGGTCGAGGTCGATGAGGAGGACATCGATTGAGCGGGAGGCGATTCCGGCGGCGAGGTTAACGGCGGTAGTCGTTTTACCGACCCCTCCCTTTTGGTTAGCAATGGTGAAAACGGGCGCGGACATCCGATGCATCATTGATTCCTTTTGCGGATTGCCAAGATCGAATGAACTTTGCTTTCGGGATCGCATCGTTTTTGATGCGCGGAATGTCGAATGGTAAACAGAGGCTCGGTCGCGGCCTGAGCGGTATTTTAAAGGGGGGCGCTCCGGTCGCGGCTTCGGATGGAAAGTCAGCGGTGAGTCCGGTCAAACGGGTTGACGCGGCGAAACCGAAAAAAACAGCCGGGGGAGTCGCGGAAACCTCTCTGCCAATGGCGCCGGGGTACCGGGAGATCCCGGTTGAAAAGATTGAGCCGAGCCCGTATCAGCCGCGTCGTGACATTCGGGCGGAGGCGGTGGCCGAGTTGGCGGAGAGTATCCGGGCGGAGGGACTCCTCCAACCGATTGTTGTCCGGGCGGTTGGGGAAACCTATCAATTGATCGCGGGGGAACGGCGCTGGCGGGCTTTTCAAAGCCTCGGGGCGTCGTCGATCCCGGCACGGATCATTGAAGCCTCGGATGCATCGTCGGCGAGTCTCGCCCTGATTGAGAATTTACAGCGGGAGCAGCTCAATCCGATTGAAGAAGCCCTTGGCTACGCGAGTTTGATCCGCGATTTTGACCTGACCCAGGAGGCGGCGGCGGAGCGAGTTGGGAAGAGCCGACCGGGGGTTGCGAATGCCTTGCGGTTGCTGGGCCTGAGCCGGGAGATTCAGGGGTACATCACGACCGGACGGCTGTCGGTGGGCCACGCCAAGGTGCTGCTGGGGATGGAGGACGAGACCCAACGACTGTTGTTGGCGCGGCGGATTGTTGAAGTCGGGATGAGCGTCCGGGAGGCAGAGAATTGTGTAAGGGGTCGCCGAAAAGGGGCAATTGGAACGAACGCGGGGGCATCGGGCGGAAAGGAGGGGGACGAGACGGAAACGGCCCTGCGGGATCTACAACGAAGGTTGGAGAAACGCTTTCACGCGCCGGTGGCGATCAAGCACGGGGCGAAGAAGGGAAAGATTGTGATCGAATACAGCGGCGAGGAGGACCTCAACCGGCTGGTGGATTTGTGGTTTAAGTAGGGGTGGAGGGGGTGAATAGGGGGCTTCACATTTTGGTCGGGGGGTGATTGAGTTTGGGGTTTTACCTGTCTTATGTCCGAGCTTACGAACGCAAACCCTTCCTTTGAGAGTATCACGATTGTCATTCCGATTTATAACGAGGAGGACAACATCCCGTTGTTGCGCGAAAAGCTGGACGCTGTCCTCGCCGATGTCCCCTATCGGTGGGAGTGTATTCTCGTGAACGACGGGAGTTCGGATCGGAGCGCGGAATTAATGGATGCGATTGTGGCGGAGGATGCCCGTTACGTGGCGATACATTTCCGCCGGAATTTTGGTCAGACGGCGGCGATGCAGGCGGGTTTTGACGCCGCGACGGGAGACGTGATCGTACCGATGGATGGGGATCTCCAAAACGATCCGGCGGATATTCAGCGGATGCTGGGGAAAATCGAGGAGGGCTACGATGTGGTCTCCGGGTGGCGGAAGAAGCGGCAGGACAAGAAGATCCGCCGGGTGATGGTCAGTCGGGTCGCGAACCGAATCATTTCGAAGATTTCGGGAGTTTCCCTGCACGACTACGGCTGTTCCCTGAAGGCCTACCGGAAGGAAGTTTTGAAAGGAGTCCGGCTGTATGGGGAAATGCACCGTTTCATCCCGATCTACGCATCCTGGCAGGGGGCGAAGGTAGCGGAGATTGAGGTCGATCACCATCCCCGGATTCACGGTAAGAGCAGCTACGGCCTCGAGCGGGTTTTCAAGGTGATCCTCGATCTGATCGTGGTGAAGTTTCTACACGTTTACGCATCGAAACCGATCTACGTTTTTGGAGGTTTCGGGATGATTTGTGCGGGGTTATCGGCCTTTTTCATGCTCTGGATGTTCTGGTTGAAGATCGTTGACGGGATTCATTTGGATCAGACACCCCTGCCGACAATCGTCGTGATGCTTGGGGGGATCAGTGTGATCTCGGTTTTGATGGGTTTGATGTGTGAGTTGGTGACCCGAACCTATTTCGAATCGCAAGGGAAGCGAACTTACATCATCCGGCACAAGGA
>CAZFLQ010000015.1:0-30398 GCA_964519935.1 uncultured Puniceicoccaceae bacterium
ATCGCTATCGGGTCTCGAATCAGGGGAACGCGAATCGATTTCGCCCAACCAGGCACCCATAACGGCCCGCCTGGTTGGCCGTTCTGTTTGAGCCCACGCAAAGCCCCAAAGACCCCAAGGTTTAGATTCTCAGGACCATGGATCATTGTCTTGATTCAGTCCCTCATGGTCGATGCTCCGTCTCTTTCATCTTTGGGTCTTTGGGTCTTGAACCCGCTTAGCGGGTGGGCGTGAGATTCATTCTTTCCTCGCCAACAGGCCGCAATTTTCAATCGTTAGGCCGACCCTTCGATCATGAAGCCAGGCCTCGATATCCAGATCCGGAGTGTGCGGGGCCGAGGAAAGGGATTGCAAATCCCTTCTCCATAGCGGGGCTCTGGCGCGGGAAATGCCCGGCTGGAGGGGACGGTGGGCGGGCGAACGCATTTGCGGTCGTCTTCTCCAATCGCGGAATCAGGGTTGTCTGACGTCCTCGGCACTCCGTCGCAATCGCTGTAGTTCCGAGGATAGGTCAGGATGTCTGGAGCTGTTTCATGGCGGGGGGGCAAGGTGGGTTCAAGTCTGCGAGCAGAATCCCTGCAATTCCCAAAAAAAAGCTCCGACCCAGCGGGGTCGGAGCTTTTGCAAGGGGTCCTCTATGACGTCCTGGTTAGGCGAGGGCGGCCTGGGCGGCGGCGAGACGCGCGACGGGGACGCGGGGCGGCGAGCAGCTGACGTAGTCCAGTCCGACGCTGTGGAAGAACTTGATCGAGGCGGGGTCGCCACCGTGTTCGCCGCAGATCCCAAGCTTGAGGTTGCTGCGGGCGGCACGGCCCTTTTCGGCACCGATCCGGACGAGACTGCCGACGCCGGTCTGGTCGATCGAGGCGAAGGGGTTTTGCGGAAGGATGTCGAGGTCCTTGTATTTGCCGAGGAAGGACCCGGCATCGTCACGGCTCATCCCGAGGGTCGTCTGGGTGAGGTCGTTCGTCCCGAAGCTGAAGAATTCGGCCGTTTCGGCGATTTCGTCGGCGGTGACGGCCCCGCGGGGGATTTCAATCATTGTCCCGACGAGATACTTGAACTCAACGCCTTTAGCGGCCATGACCTCGGCGGCGACGCGGTGAATGATTTCGACCTGGTTTTTGAGTTCGTCGGCGAAACCAACGAGCGGAACCATAACCTCGGGAACAACCTCGATCGGCGTCTTCAGCTTGTAGCAAGCGGCAGCAGCTTCGAAGATGGCGCGAGCCTGCATTTCGGTGATTTCGGGATAGGAGATCCCGAGACGACAGCCGCGGTGTCCGAGCATCGGATTCTGTTCGTGGAGTGCCTTGACCCGGCTGGAGACAACCTCGGACGAAACCCCGAGTGAATCGGCGAGGGAGTTGACGGCAGTGGCGTCGTGGGGAAGGAACTCGTGGAGAGGCGGATCGAGCAAACGGATGGTCACGGGAAGTCCTCCCATCGCCTTGAAGATCCCGGTAAAGTCCTTCCGCTGGAAGGGGAGGAGTTTCTTGAGGGCGGCGCGGCGGTCGGACTCGGTCTCGGCGAGAATCATCTGTCGCATGAAGGTGATCCGGTCGCCTTCGAAGAACATATGTTCGGTTCGGCAGAGTCCGATTCCCTCGGCACCGAGATTGACGGCCATCTTCGATTGGGTCGGATTGTCGGCGTTGGTGCGGACCCCGAGCTTGCGGAACTTGTCGGCCCAACCCATGACGGTTTCGAAGAGCTGATAGGTGTAGCTCTTGTCGGCCTTCATCTTGCCGTCGAGGACCTGAACGACCTCGGAGGGGGCGGTATCGACGTAACCGGCAAAGATCTCCCCGGTGGTACCGTCGATCGAGATGTCGTCACCTTCCTGAAGAACGGTCTTTCCGATCGTGAGGGTCTTTGCGCTGTAGTCGATAACGACCTCGGAAGCACCGCAGACGCAAACCTTGTTCATCTGGCGGGCGACGAGGGCGGCGTGGGAGCTGACCCCGCCACGGGCGGTGAGGATCCCCTCGGATGCGATCATCCCGCGGAGGTCTTCGGGGGTGGTCTCGACGCGGCAGAGGACAGCCTTGCCACCGCGCTCGGTGACGTGTTCGGCGAGATCGGCACTAAAGCAGATCTTGCCGGAGGCGGCACCTGGTCCGGCGGGGAGACCCTTCGAGAGCGGAGCAACCTTCTTGAGCGCCTTTTCGTCAAAGATCGGAACGAGGAGGCTGGAGATGGAATCGGCGGGGATCTTCTTGATCGCGGTCTGTTGGTTCATGAGACGCTCGTTGACCATTTCGACGGCGATGCGGACGGCGGCGAGGCCAGTCCGTTTGCCGTTACGGGTCTGGAGCATGTAAAGTTTCCGGTCCTCGACGGTGAACTCGAAGTCCTGCATGTCGCGGAAATGGCGCTCGAGCTTTTTGCAAACCGCGACCAGCTCGGCGTGAGCCTTGGGCATTTCCTCGGCGAGGTGGGCAATTGCCTTCGGGGTGCGGATCCCGGCGACAACGTCTTCGCCCTGGGCGTTAATGAGGTATTCGCCATAGAAGACCTTTTCGCCATTGGCGGGGTCACGGGTAAAGGCGACACCGGTGGCGCAGTCATCACCCATGTTGCCGAAGACCATCGCCTGGACGTTGACGGCGGTGCCCCACTCGGCGGGGATGCTGTACTTTTGGCGGTAAAGGGTTGCCCGTTCGTTTTGCCAGCTACCGAAGACGGCACCGACGGCACCCCAGAGCTGCTCGTAGGCATCCTGGGGGAAGGTTGTGCCGGTTCGGTCGAGGATCAGCTTCTTGTAGCGATTGGTAAGTTCGACAAGGTGTTCATCGGTCAGATCGTTGTCGGCAGAGACCCCGACCTCTTCCTTGAGTTTGTCAAGGGTATGATCGAAGGGTTCATGATCGTTCTCTGAGCGGGGCTGAACACCCATGACGACATCACCATACATCCCGATAAAGCGGCGGTAGCAGTCGTAGGCGAAACGACGGTTGCCGGAGAGTTCGGCGAGGGCCTCGACGGTATTGTCATTCAGGCCGAGGTTGAGGATCGTGTCCATCATCCCGGGCATCGACTCGCGGGCACCGGATCGAACCGAAACGAGGAGGGGGTTTGACGCGCCCCCAAACTCTTTGCCGGTCTCCTTTTCAATCAGGGTGACGGCGGCCTTGACCTCTTTAGCGAGGCTGGCCGGGTATTGGCGACCGTTCTTGTAAAAGTGGGTACAAACTTCGGTTGTGATCGTGAATCCGGGAGGAACGGGAAGACCGATCCGCGCCATTTCGGCGAGGTTGGCCCCTTTTCCGCCGAGGAGGTTACGCATCGAGGCGTCTCCATCCGTCGTGGCACCAAAGCTGTAAACGGCTTTGGAAACGGCGGGTTTCGCTGCGGTTTGTTTGCGGGTTGCCTTCTTGGCGACCTGCTTCCGAGTCGATTTCTTCGCTGGCATAGGTGTGTGGGTTTTTGGATCGTGGATGACCGCCTGCGCTCCGGTTTGGGTACGCCTGCAATCAAGGTTGAAAAGCGGAGCATAGAATAAGGATTGCGGAGGATTCCAGTTGAATCGTTAGATTTTTCCCGTGACGACTGAACTGGAAGAGACATCGGGGACCGCAGAGCCCGAAAAAGGGGAAATGACCCTGTGGGAACACCTCGAGGATTTGCGGTGGGTGATCATGAAGTCGGTCCTCGCTTTCGTGGTTGCGGCCGGTCTGATCGTGGGATTTCTCCCCGATTTGACGGCGGCCTTGCGCTGGCCGCTGGATGTTGCGATGGGCTCTCCGGAACGGTCGATGGATGTCTTGCGGACGCGCAGTCCGTTTGATGTGTTCTCGGTCATCATTCAGGTGATCTTTCTCGGGGGTCTCGCGCTGAGTTTGCCCTTCATTCTCTATTTTGTCGCAGGGTTTGTCTTACCTGGTCTGACCCCAAAGGAGCGGCGGTCGCTCTTGCCGGTGTTGGTCCTGGCGATGTTTTCGTTTATCGTCGGGGCGGGCTTTTCCTTTGGGGTGGTCCTGCCGGCGGCGCTGAAGGCCTCCGTGTATTTCAATGAGCTGCTCGGCTTTCAGGAAATCTGGTCGCCCTCGGATTACTATGCCCTCGTGGTGTGGGGATCGCTTTTGGCGGGGATGGTATTTGAGTTGCCCTTGCTTGTCACGGTCCTGGTTTATCTCGAGTTGCTTGAAACGCGCGTGATGACGGAAAACTGGCGGGCGATTTTCGTGGTGATCCTGATTGCGGCGGCCCTGATCTCGCCGGGGGGTGATCCGGTCTCGTTCCTCTTTGTGGCGGCACCGCTTCTGGTCCTCTACGGACTCGCGATCGTTGGGGGGCAAGCTGTCGAGCGGCGGCGGGCGCGGCAAACGCCTCAGTAACACTCGACCACGACAGCGGTGATGTTGTCGCGCCCGGAGGCCGTGAGGGCCTCGCGGACAAGTCTTTCGGCGGGCGGCAGGTCGCAGATGAGATGGCTCGGGGTGCGGATCATATTTTCGAGATTGTTGTCGAAAACGCCGTCCTGGACCCCGTCGGTGGTGAGGACAAAGGTGTCGGCGGGGATCGGTACGACGAAGCCGAGTTGGGGGGTGACCTTCTCGTGGTTTCCTCCGAGGCTCATGTCGAGAACGTGTCGCTGGGGGTGGTTGCGGGCCTCGCGTTCGTTGAGCTGTCCCTTGAGGAAAAGTCGACCGACGTAAGAATGATCTTCTGACAACTGGCGGCGCGGGCGGCGGATCGGGAGGTAGTAGATCCGGCTGTCGCCGACGTGGGCGAAGACCATTCGTCCGGGGCTGATCCAGCAGAGACTGAGGGTGGCACCCATTCCCCGGCATTCCTCGTAGTGGAAGGCCATCCGGCGCATTTCCCCGTGAATCCCGTCGACGACCTCGCGGAGAAGACCCTCGGCGTTGCGGCGGACGCTTTTCCCCTCCTCGCGGTAGTGGGCGGGGAGGACGCGACTGATTTTATCGACGGCGATCTTGCTGGCGAACTCCCCGGCATTGGCACCGCCCATCCCGTCGCTGACCGCAAAAATGAAGTCGCCCTCCTCGAACCCGGCCTCGCCGTCCTTGCCGAGGAGGCGGACTTCGTCGGCATTGAGGACGCAGGCGAGGAAGGCGTCCTCGTTGTTGCGGCGGACCCGTCCGGGATGGGAGCGCCCGGACCAGCGGAGACCGGAGATGAGGGGCGCGTTGCTCATCCGGATCAGCGGGTGACCCGTTCGAGCAGTTCGTAGGTGCGCTTGACCATGGTTGAGGGATCCTCGACGAGGCCGGCGGCGGCGCGGGCGTTGTCGAAAATCTGCCCGGCGACGAGGGCAGCGAGGTCGCCATCCCGGTCGCGGAGGTTGGCGAGGTTCCGAATCAGGGGATGGCGCGGGTTAATCTCGAGATCGGCGGGAGTCTCGGGAAGGTCGGCATCCTGTTGCATTGATTTGAGAATGCGCCGCATTTGGGCGGAGGCGAACTTGTCGGTATTCAAAACCACCGCCGGGTTGTCGACGAGACGTTTTGAGGGGCGGACTGCGCCGACCCGGTCTCCGAGGGATTCCTTGATGTATTTGCAAAGCGATTCGGTCGCCTCGCGGTCGAGGGCTTCGCCGCGGGTGCCGTCGTCGACGACCTCTTCGAGTTCGAGATCGGCACCGTCGGCGGACTGGAGCTGTTTGCCATCGAATTCGCGGAGGTGGTTCATGACGAACTCGTCAATCGGATCGTAGAGGTAGAGGACCTCGAGGCCGGAGGCGCGAAGACCCTCGATGTAGGGGCCGGTTTCGATTGCCTCGCGGTTGGCACCGGAGAGGAAGTATATTGCCTTTTTCCCCTCACCCATGCGGGAGACATAGTCGGCAAGGGAGGTGGTCTTTCCCTTTTCGGTGATCGAGGATTCGTAGCGGAGGAGCTTGGCGAGGGCCTCCCGGTTGGTCGGATCGGAGACAACTCCCTCCTTAATAAAGGTGTGGAAGGTCTTGTAGAATTCCTCGAATTTTTCAGGTTCTTTCGAGGCGATGGTGGCAACCTCTTTGATGAAGCGTTTCGTCAGGACCGTGCCGAGTTTTTGGATTAAGGCGCTGTCCTGCATCGATTCGCGCGAGATGTTGAGCGGGAGGTCGGCACTGTCGACGACCCCGCGGAGGAAGCGGAGCCATTCCGGGAGGAGGTTGTCGGGCTTGCGCTCGATCAGAATTTTGCGGCAGTAAAGGGAGACCCCGGGCTCGAATCGGCCAAAGCCGAATTTCTCGGTATTTTCCTGCGGGACGAAAAGGACCGAATGGATCGTGATGGGGGCGTCGGCGTTGAAGTGGAGCCAAAAACGGGGTTCGTCCCAGGCGTTGGCCTGGAATTTATAGAACTCCTTGTATTGATCGTCGGTGATCTCGGATTTGTTCTTCAGCCAGATTGCCTCGACCGTATTAAGCTTTTCGCCGTTGAGATTGATCGGGAAGGGGACGAAGGAGGAGTATTGCTTGAGGATGCCCTCGACGCGGGATTTCTGCGAAAATTCCTTGCAGTCCTCGCGCAGTTTGACGACGACCTTGACCCCGCGGCGTTGTCCCTCACTGGGTTCGATTTCGTAGGCCCCGGAACCGTCGCTGGTCCATTTCCAGTGGCCTTCATCCGGGGTGGCCGGGCAGGTGTAGACAGTCACCGCATCGGCCACCATGAAGGCACTGTAAAAGCCGACCCCGAATTGACCGATGAGGTTTTCGTTCTTGCCGCCGCTGGCCTTGAGGGCCTCGAGGAAAGCCTTTGAGCCAGAGTGGGCGATCGTCCCGAGATTCTCGACCAGATCCTCGCGGTTCATCCCGATCCCGAAATCCTGGATCGTGACGGTTCCGGCCTGATCGTCGGTCGAGATGTTGATCTCGAGGGGAAGGTTGTCGTCGGTGATAGCCTCCCCGGCGAGCCGGCGATGCCGCAGCTTTTCAAGTGCATCGGAGGCGTTCGACACGAGTTCGCGTAGAAAGATCTCGCGATCCGTGTAGAGCGAGTGGATGACGATATCGAGGACCTGTTTGACCTCGGCTTGGAATTCGTGGCGTTCTGACATAGTTGGACGTGTGGAAAAGAAAAACCTGTATTAGAAAAAGGGTTGGGCGGGGGAATCAAGCCTGTCTTCCGGCACGGGAGGCGAGGGCGAGAGAAAAGAGGGAATTCGCGGGCATGAGGATGGCGGCGAGGAGGGGGTTCATTTTCCCGGCGAGGCAAAGGGTGACCGCAAAAATGTTGTAGAGAACGGCGGCGACGAGGATCGCGGCGAAGGTTGCGCGATAGCGTCGGGCCTGGGCGAAGAGGCGGGGGATCGGTTCGAGCGAGAAGCCTGAAAAGAGGAAGTCGGTGGCAGAGCGGAGGGCACCCTGTTCGACAATCGGTGAACCGCGACACCCAGCCTTGTCGAAGGCGAGGCGGTCATTGAGCCCGTCGCCGATCATGAGAATCGCATCGGGGTCATGGGCGGAGATCCAGTCGGCCTTGTCATCCGGGGAAAGGCCGCCAAGGGCGGTGTCGAAGGTGTTGCCGAGGGCGGTGTTCAAGCGCCCGACCCGATCCGGGTGATCGCCGCTGAGGATGGAGAGGGTAAGGCCGCTATGGCGGAGCCGGTTGAGGGCGGGGGCAACATCCTCGCGAACCTCTTCGCCGAATTCGAACCGGGCAAGGATGGCGTTGCTGCGGGCGAAGACGGTGGCCTCTCCGGATTCAGTCGATCCGGCGGCCCAGTCGGCCCGTCCGAGACGCCAAATCCGGTCTCCGATCTGGAGTTCAACTCCGCATCCAGGGACCTCGTTGAACTGGCTGGTGTCCCCGGGTCGGTCGGTATGAACCCCGAGGGCGAGAAGCTCTTCGCGGAGCGAGCGGGCAACCGGATGGAGGCTGCGGGTGGTCATCGCGAGGAGGATTGCGACGTCCCCGGGCGGAAGGCTGACAAGGGTATCGCGGTTGCGCAGGCGCAGTCTCTCGAGGGTGAGGGTCCCGGTCTTGTCAAAGACCACCCGGCGGACCTTGCGGATTCGGGCGAGAAGATCGATCCGCCGGACGAAGACCCCATCGCGCCGCAGTCGGCTGAGGGCGAGCTGTCCGGCGAGGGGCAGGGAGACCCCGAGGGCGCAGGGACAGGAGACGACCAAAATGCTAATGGCGACGGCCGCACCGCGGACCCAGTCGGTTTGAACCCCCCAGGCGAAACCGCCGATGGCGGCGAGGACGAGGACGATGGCGGTATACGGGCGGATCAGCCGGTCGATCCAGCGTCGTCCGGCATCTGATTCGGCGGACGGCGCGGTCAGGCGGGCGAGGAGGGAAGCCTCCCAGGGTTCGAGTGCCTCGAGAGCAGCATCGACTGCATTGAGAACACGGGCGCCAGCGGGGACCCGGTCACCCGCGACAAAAACCCGTGGGAGGCTCTCGCCGTTGATCGATTCGAGACTGCATTCGACGGATCCCGCATCGATCCGGGATTCGACCGGGACGAGGAGATGGGTCTCGGCGCGATAGCGGTCGCCGGCGGTGATCTCGCCAACAGGACGGCGGGTGGTTGTCGCGGGAGGATTGAGAAGAAGAACGGTCTGTTCGCGGACATCTTCCTCGAGGAGGAGA
Source organism: uncultured Puniceicoccaceae bacterium (assembly GCA_964519935.1). Classification (GTDB taxonomy): domain Bacteria; phylum Verrucomicrobiota; class Verrucomicrobiia; order Opitutales; family Puniceicoccaceae; genus DAISIK01. The sequence goes on from CAZFLQ010000015.1 coordinate 8,559, forward strand.
CGACGGTTTCGCTCGATCGCCGCTTCCTGAGCCCAGCGCCCGGCGAGCATCAGAAATGAAAAAATGGATACAAAATCGAAGTATTGGAGATCCTCGCGGTCCAGCAGCCACCCGAGGAGGGATCCCCCGTAGGCGATGACCAGCCCGAGGGCGATGGGGACATCGGCGTGGAGGTAGCGGTCGCGGAGGGCGCGGAAGGCGCGGACAATGAAGTAGGAGCCGCCGAGGATGATGGAGAACGTTGCGCTGGCGAGGGCGACCATCGAGAACAGCCGGGCGAAGGGAAAGGTCGACTCCATCCCGAGATAGACCGGGAGGGTGAAGAGCATGGTGTTCATCGCGAACGCCCCGGTCAGCCCGATGCGAACCCCGAGGGCGCGGCTTTCGGAGGCATCGGGGGCATCCCCGACGGGGGCAAGAAGGTAGCCGTAGGGGGAGATTGCCTCGATGAAGGCGCGGGTATCGAAGACCCCGACCCGCCAGTTCAGCTCAATCCGGGACGACTGGGCGTCGATGTTGATGCGGATGCCTCCGGGGATACGATGAAAGAGCCGTTCGACCAGCCAGACGCAACCGATGCAGGATATTCCCTCGATTCGAAAGGCGGCCCGCGCGGTATCGGATCCGGTAGCCTGGGCGGCGGCCTCGGCGCGCTCGATGGCGGGTTCGATCCGCGACCAATCGGGTTCGGAAAACGCGCGGGACCCGACGGGTTGGATGACCCCGGCTTTGAAATCGTAGAACTGGTCGAAACCCTCCTCCCGGAGCATCCGGTACACGTAGGCGCAGCCGTTGCAGCAGAACCGGTCGTCCGGATTGCGGGGGACAAAGGGCGTTCCACAGTGATCGCAGGGGCGGTGGTTCGACATCAACTAAAGGTCTTTTTGATCCCGGCGCGGAGGGCGAAGACGAGGAGGCCGCAGGGGCCGAGGATCCAGCAGAGGGCGAGTTCAAGGGATGGACGAATACCGACACGCTGGGCTTCCCGGTAGATCACCATACCGGTAAAGAGGTTGAAGATCTGGAGGTGAGCCCATGCGACGAGAAAGACGAGCGGATGGCTGACAAACCCTTTCATCGAGCGGAACCCGAAATCGGCAAGGGGTGGAAATCCGGTTGTGTCGAAGAGAGCGTAGACGAGGAAAAACCAGATCGGCGACAGGAGGGTGGGAATGAAAAGCGGGTGACTGAGGTTTTTGGTGATTCGGGCGGAGGGAAACCCGATCAGAAGAATCCAGAAGGGAACCGGAAGGAAGGTAACGAGCAGGAACGCCCGGTTGAGATCGGCCCCGCCAAAGGTTTCGACGACCCAACCGGAAAGCGCGATCAATGACACATCGGGCATGCGGCCTCCATCGGCGCGGGGGTTCCGTCAGGATTGGTCTCGGCGGCCTCCACCTTCGACGAGCCGATTGTCAGACGGAGGGCAAACATCAATGCCACGAGGAGGGCGAGGGAGCGTTGGAGACGGTTCATCCAGACCGGATTGAGGCGTTCGCGAAACCCGATGACGCCGGCGTGAAAGGCACCAACAAGGGGGAGAGTGCCGAGGGCAAAGGCGATCAGGAATTCGAATCCACGGAGGGCGGAGCCGGTTGTCATGGCGACCGCAAAAACCAGATAGAGCGGGCCGCAGGGCATCGCGGGGGTGGCGAGGCCGAGAACCGAGGCGGAGGCGTAGCGATTCATTTTGCTGGTCCGGAGACGGATCTTGAAGAGCCAGCGACTGACGAAGGCGGGCTTTGGGATGCGATTCTCCAAACCGAAAGCGATGAGCAAAAAGAAGACCACGAGGACCCAGGGCAGGTAGTGCGCAGCGGAATCGTGGAACCATGACAGGGGGGCCTGTCCGATGAACCCGGCGAGGGCACCGATCAAGCCGTAGGAGAGGATTCGGGTGGTGTGGTAGACGGCGAGGGATGCGTAGCGGCCGCCGTCGTCGTGGCCCTTTCCAAAGGCGCAGGCGAGCGGTCCGCACATCCCAACGCAGTGGATGCTGGTAACGAGCCCGGCGACAAAGGCGGCACTGGTTGAGGTGATGGTGGTGGTATCGAGCATGACGGGAGGTCGGCGTTTTTGCGCAGCAACTGTGCAATGACGTAAAGGCAAAGTGGTGATCCGTGCAAGGGCGCAATGCGGAGGGGCGCGGTGGGTTCAGGGGAAGATTTGTTTTCCTTGATACCAGGTTTGTTGGACAAGGTTCTCGGAGCGGCTGCGGTCGTGGGCGAGGGGGTGGTGAAGTGCTTCAAGCCAGTTCTCGGCGGTTCTGGGCTGGGGGGTAGGCGTCGGTTTGTTGACGAGAACGAAGTTTGCGGGTTTGCCACTGGCGAGACCGGATTGGTAGCCGAGCAGTTCGGCATTGCCAACCGTGGATCGGTAAAGGGCGCGGCAGTAGGTTGCCGAGGTACGACCGGCGCGGTGGTTTTGCTCGACGAAGGAGCGCATCACGTCGAACGGGCTGAGATAGGGACCGGCCCCGATATCGCTGGCAAGGCCCCATCGGAGACCGGCGGCATCGGCGGCCTGAAAATCAAAAAGGCCGGACCCGAGCCCAAGTTCTTCGACCGGGGCGTTGGAGGTAGGGCAGTGGGCGATGATCGAGGCGGTGGCGGCAAGGCGCTGACGCTCGGGGTCGGAAAGGTGAATGCCGTGTCCGAAAATGGATCGGGGTCCGAGGAGACCGCAACGATCGTAAATCTCCGTGTAGGTTTTGACATCCTCGAATCCGGGCAGTTTCCGGTAGGTCTCGAGAACCGAGCGGATTTCGGCGCGGGATTCACTGAGGTGGGTCTGGAGGAAACCGCCCTGGCGGTGGGCGAGTTGCGCGGCGAGGCGCATGGTCCCGGGATCGGTCATGAGGGCAAAGCGCGGGGACGTGATATAGCGGTCTCCCCAGTCGCTGATCCCCTGTTTCACGCTGGCGATGGCAGCATCGGGATGCGTCATCAAACCGGAGGGGGCATTCATTGTCATGAGCACATTTCCGATTCGAAAGTCGCCGCCGGCCTGTTCGAAGGCGGGTTGGAGGGCATCGAAATGGGTGGATGCGTAGACCGCCCCGCCGACGACCCCCTGTCCGGCTACCAGGGGCCAGAATCCGGCTGCCTCTTGACGGGCGTAGGCGACGGAGGCGAAGCGTGCTTCGGCCGGAAAGGTGTGTTCCTGCAACCAGTTGAGAAGGGATGCTTTACCGGCGAGCCGAACCCGGTCCTGAACCCAGTGAAAGTGGAGATCGTAAAATCCGGGAAGGAGGATTGAGTCACGGGCCGCAATCTCGAGTGAGGGTTGATTCGGGGGAGCGAAAAACCGTTTTTGTGGGCCGCAGTAGAGGATGGTTCCGGAAGTGTCGAAAGCCAGAATGCCATCATCGATACAAACGCATTCCGCATCCGACAGCGGGATTAGAAGTGTGCTGCGAATGCGCGTGACCATCCCCGGGATGGAATCCTACCCCTGGTCTTTGACCAGACCCCGGAAAGCAAAGGCGGCAGCGGCACCCGCAATCAGCTGTGCGAGAACGTAGACGACGATCTGGGTAGCAGGGAGTTTCCCAACCACGACCAACCCGAGGGTGACGGCGGGATTAAAGGCGCCGAGAGAAATCCCACCCACCGTAAAGGCCCCCACCATGACGATCCCTCCAATGCAGAGACCGTAGTTCGAATTACCGGCAGTTGCCTTGGCGGTGGCGGTATTGAGGACGGTCCAGACGAGGGCGAAGGTGAAGAGGAATTCCGAGATCAGGATCGGAATGAACTTTCCGGACAGGTCAGCGGCCTCGACGGCAACACCGGGAACGGCGGCCTTGGCGATAAAAACGGCGACGACCGCAGCCAGTAGCTGTGCCCCGATGTAGGGACCAAGGTCGGTCCAGGAGGATTTTCCCCGCAGGGTTACACCGAGCGAGACGGCAGGATTAAAGTGCCCCCCGGAGATGTGGCCGCCGCCGTAGATCATGATTGCAAGGACCATCCCGATCGCAATCGGGGCGAAGTCACCAGCGTTGCCGAAAACAGCTGCGACGCAGACGGTGAAGACCAGAAAAAACGTCCCCAGAAACTCGACGAGATATTTGTCCATGACTTTCTGATACGATCAACCCACGGGGGGAAAGCAAGCCCGATTCGGGGTCAGGTGGTTGGCCCGGGGACATCCTGATCGGGGTCGAGACCGAGGGGGCGAAGGGATTCGAGGGCGGTGCGAAAAGCGGGATCTTCGAGGAGATCCTGAATCGGGATGTTCCCGTTGACGCGGATGAAATACTGTTCGGCGGAGCCCCCGAAGCTCCAGCGGAAGGCGTCGCGGAGCCATTTGACGGGATGGGGAGCGGCGTTGAAACGGTTGCCGTAGTCGTAAAGTTCGTCACCGACGACGTGCCAGTAAATGACGTGCTGGCGGGTTGAGCCGAGATCGAAAATCCGCCATTTGGCAGGTTTAAGGGGGGCTTGTTCGGCGGTGAGGGGAAAGGAACTTTGCATGTCGGCGACTTTCCAGCCGTTCTCGGTCCAGCAGCGGTCGGGGGTATGCGAGGCGACTTTTTGGAGGGGCATCTTGTTGGCACCCCAGTAGGCGACATAGATTTCGAAAAATTGAGTGCCGCGGCTGTAGCGCCGATAGATAAAGTCATCGAACTGGAGGATCCGGATGGAGGCCTCGGCAACCGATTCGGTCGGACCGAGTTCCATCTCCTCGACAGACCATCCGGGGAGGCTGGAGGGGACCATGTTTGCGAGATGGGGTGCGCGGGGCTCGGGCGGAGAAGGGCGGAAGGGATTGAAAAACTGGAGAGCGAGACCGCTGAGGATCCAGCCGCAGGCCACGATGAGGAAGATTTTACGCATGGTTGTCCGAAGTTAGAGGATGATTCGCCGGGGGTGATAACAGGGGATTGATTTCTTGCCTTTGAATGATGTTTGGGTGGTACTCTTCTGCAATCATGAAAGCGTTCGTAGCCTTGTTCTCTGCCCTCATTTTCTTTGTCAGCACTGGGTGCCAAACGGTTCCGGCCGATCCGAATGATTCTTTGGATGGTCCATCGGAGGGGCAGTATGGTCCGATCGTGCTCCAGATCCGGGCACCGGAGGGCATGACCCGCCTGCAGATTCAGCAGGCGATTCAGAATGCGGTGTTTACGACAAATTGGGAAACCCGGAGCGTTTCGCAGGGGGACACAACCGGATTGATCCAGCTTTACCGCAAGAGTTTCGCCTACGAGGCGATATTGACCCTCGTTTTTGATGGCACGGCAGTTGAGGGGTATATCGAATCCTACTCTTTGACCTATGATGGGAGGCGGGAAAAGCGGAGAGTTCCAGAGGCATGGGTGAATGACCTGAGCCGCCGGATTACCCGGAATATCGAGCTGGGGGCAGTGGGCTATTGAGCGCGTGGTTAGGCAGGTGCTGTCGGACGGCGGTTCGATGGTTGCCCGTGCGGGTTGGTCCGGTCGCCCCGATTTGCGGGTTGGCAGTGATCGCGTTGCTTTCAGTGTCACCGCTGGGTGCGCAGGACCGGACGGTTTCTCAAGCGAAAAAAGATCTTCCGGCGACGCCGAGCTGGCTGGCGATTCCCTACATTTTTAACACCGAAACCTGGGAAACCGCGATCGGGATCGGTGGCGGCGGGGTTGGATGGCCCAATCCGCACACCGTAACCTACGCGGCGGTGACGGGAAGCTCGAACGAGAGCTGGAATGTTGTGGTCGGAGGGGTAGGGTACCCGGGGCTGGTTTCGGAGCGGTTGTTCGTGGATCCGATGGGGGTTTTTTCGCACTACACCAATCTCAGGGTTTACGTTCCGGGTAACGAGGACTTTCTGGCGGACCCGGCACGGGCGGGAAGCCATGACTCCGATCCGGACAATTTTTTTCGAGAGTCCGCGAGCGGAGAGTGGGTGCAGGCTCAGTTTCGGTACGTTCTTCCGCTCGGAGGGCGGCGCGAGAGCCCCTTGAACACCTATGTTGTCAACCGCGGGATGCTCGTTGAGGGGGCCTCCGGGGGAGACGTTTGGAATCCCCTCGAATCCGGGATGACTTCGATCCTTTTCCGTCCCTATTACCGTTCGCAGGACGTCTCGATCCCGGCGCTGGGGGATTCGTTTACCTTTGAAACGTTGAATTTTCAGTTGGCCGTCGAATACGACAACCGGGATTTTCGCTCAAATCCATCGCGGGGCAGTTATCAGAAGATCGGTCTGACGCGGGACTGGGGTGGCCTCGGGGAATCAAAGGCCTGGACTTTTGGTGAGCTCGAGCTGGCGAAGTATTTTTCACTTGGTTCGACGGGGTGGTTGCGGCAGCAGGTGATCGGACTGAACTTTTGGACAGGCCATTCCTTTACCTGGGAGGAGGTGCCAGTCGAGGGGGCGGCATTCCTGGTGGCGGAGAATCGACCGCCTTATTTCACGGGTGCAACCCTTGGGGGATTGGACCGGATGCGGGGGTATCCGACGGCACGTTTCAATGGCCGGTCGGTGGTCTATTACTCGGCTGAATACCGGGTGATTCCGGAGTGGTCTCCGTTTGCGGTGGCGGATTTCGACGACATGGTCGGAATGGACTGGTGGCAGATCGGGCTATTTGCGGAGGCCGGGCGGGTGGCCGACGAATATGACCTGAGTGAGTTGTACACGGACATGAAATACGATGTTGGCTTTGACCTCAGATTCATGATCCGCAAGGCGGTGGTGCGGATCGGGGTGGCGGTGTCAGACGAGGCGGTGCAGACTGTCGCGATGTTTGGGCACCCATTTTAGTGTCCTGTCTCACAAATTCTCCTGGAGACGGGTTCCGAAGGACGGAAAAACAGAAGGGAAGGGAGGGCTATCCTGTCGGGGTTTCGGTTGCGGTCGAATCAGGGGGTGGTGGCAACTCGGAGCGGGCCACCTCGGGGGCATCTTTCCAGAGGTTTTCGAGGCTGTAATAATCGCGTTGTTCGTTGGTAAAGAGGTGAACGACGATGTCGTAGGCATCGACAACGGTCCAGCCGCTGTCGACCTCGTTGGGGGCACCCCTTGCACGGAAGGTGTTGTAGGGAATCTGTTCGGTAACGGCGGAGCGGAGGGCGCGGAGGTGGGGTGGCGAGTTGCCAGTCGCAACGATCAGGAAATCGGTGATCGAGGAGGTTTCGCGGACGTCAAGTACCCGCAGGTCTTCGGCCTTCCGGTCGTCAAGGGCAGAAACGGCTTTGGAGAGATGGAGAAGGGTTTCCTCGGGAATCGGTGCGTCGGTCATTCTAGGAGTCGGGTAAGGATGGTTTCGGGGGTGGGTAAGAGGCAAATGGATTCTGTCGGGGTTGGGGTGGTTTTTATGGGGGGCACGAATCGGTCCGGACTGTAGGGTATTCGGGACTGGCGATTACGATACCGATTACCGTTTGGGATTTCTGGATGGGGGGCGGTAGAGGGCGAGGGTGTGGATAGCGGTCGCGACGGGGGCGGGGACGAGGGCTTCCCAGGGTTGGTTGAGGGGGATGCGGTGGCGGATTTCGGTCGAGGTGATGTCGATGCGGCGGGGGGGGAGGAGTTGGGAGCGGAGATCGGAAAGCGGGGGTGGGTGGATCTCGTCGGTATTGCGGCGGGCGACGAGAAAGGTAAGTTTTGAGGTCAGGAAATCCGGGTTTTTCCAGAGATGGAGTTTTTCGAACTGATCGGCGCCGAGGATCCAGAAGAGATCGTCGGAGGGATGCTGCCGCGCGAAATGGTCGACCGTTTCGCAGGTAAAGGTGGTTGTCTGGCGGCCGACCTCGAAATCGGAGACCTCGATGTAGGTGAGGTCGGCGGTGGCCCGTTTGCAGAGATCGAGCCGAATGCGCGGGTCGGTGGCGGGAGGGGCATCCCGCAAGGGGGCGCGGGCGGCGGGGATGAGGATAATCCGGTCGAGGGCGGCGGCGATGCGGGCCTCTTGGGCGAGAATGAGATGCCCGAGGTGAATCGGGTCAAAGGAACCCCCGTAAAATCCAATCCGCATGAGGGATGAATTTGGGGGAATCCGATCGCATCGTCGAGACCGGAGTCGGTCCGAGGGTGAGGGTGTTTTTTGAATCGCTTTCGGGAAGCCCCGGTGGTGCAGTGATGGCCGATGGACTTGAACGAACTGAAGGCATTCATCGAGGAAATGGCGCATCGCAGTGGTAAGGTCGCCCTGCGTTATTTTGCGACGGCGGATTTGGGGAGAGAGGAGAAGGCCGACGAAACGCCGGTCACGCGGGGGGATCGCGAGTCGGAGGAATTGATCCGGTCGATGATTGAGGCCAAATATCCTGAGCACGGGATCATCGGGGAGGAGTATGGCAGTGTGCGGACGGAGGCGGAATATGTCTGGGTACTCGATCCGATTGACGGGACGAAGTCGTATGCGAGTGCCGTGCCGCTTTACGGAACCCTGATTGCCTTGATGCGGGACAATCGCCCGCTGCTCGGGGCGATTCATCAGCCGAACCTCGGATGGCTCCTGATCGGGGACGGGGAGACGACGACCTTGAACGGAAAAGCGATCCGTTGCCGGGATTGCGAGCGTCTCGATGCGGCGACTCTGCTGGTGACGGATCCTCATTTGATCCGGAAAGCGGCGGGTGGGGAGCGCTGGGACGCGATCGCGGCGGAGGCAAAGTTGTATCGGTCCTGGGGGGATTGTTTCGGTTATATGCAGGTGGCGACGGGCTGGGCGGATGTGATGTTGGATCCGAATCTTGCCCTCTGGGATAAGATGGCCCTGATCCCGGTAATTGAGGGGGCGGGGGGGGTGATCACCGATTGGGAGGGCGAGGATGCGGCCACCGGGAAATCGATTCTGGCAACGGTTCCGTCGATGCATCGGGTGATGCTGAATCGGCTGGGGTGAATTCGTAGTGGGTCAGGAGTCAGGATCAAGGGAATGCAGATTGGTAGAATGGAGTTGGCCGACGGGGGGATCGTCGCGGTCGGACGGATGGCGGGGAGCGATAAGTGGCGGCGTGTTGAGGGGAATCCGCTGCGAGGGCCCGTTCTGACGGGGCTGGAGGTCGAGGGACGTCTGCTCGCGCCAGTGGTGCCACCGGCGATCTATTGCATCGGGATGAACTACGCGGAGCATGCCCGCGAGACGGGAAAACCAATCCCGGAGTTTCCGGTTGTTTTCATGAAGGCACCGACGGCGGTGCTGGATCCGGAGGGAACCATTCTCCTCCCGCCGGAGTCGGCGACGCGAACGGTGGACTACGAAGTCGAGCTGGGGGTGGTCATCGGGCGTGACTGTCGCGATGTTTCGGAGGATGACGCCCTTGAGGTGGTCGCCGGTTACACGATTGGAAATGATGTCAGTGCGCGGAATTGGCAGACCGCCCGTGGGGGTGGACAGTTTTGCCGGGCGAAGACCTTCGATACTTTTTGCCCCCTGGGGCCGTGGATGGTGACGGCGGATGAGATCCCCGATCCCCAGCTGTTGGGTGTGCGGACCTCGATCAACGGTGAACGGATGCAGGATTCGAATACGGGCGACATGTTGTTCGGGGTGGCCCGGTTGATTGAGTTTCTGAGCGTCTCGACCACGTTGGCGGCGGGCACGTTGATTCTGACGGGAACGCCCGAGGGCGTCGGGGTCGCGCGAACGCCGCCAGTGTATTTGAAACGTGGAGACATCGTCGAGATGGAGATAGACCGGATCGGGCGGTTGCGGAATTCGGTCGGGTGAAGTCCCGTTTAGATTCGGAGGGGCGTTGGAAGGGTCCGCTTTTCGCGTTGCGCGGGGTCGGGGATTTTTCGTCTAGTGATCCCCGATGAGAATCCTGTCCCGAATTTTTCTGCGCGCGGTTATTGGGCTGATGCTCTCGTCGGGATTTGGGAATGGGGTTTTCGGTCAGGTTGAGGCGTTGTCCGAGCCGGAGGTGGGTCGTCCGACGGCGATTACGTGGGGTGATGCGTTCGTTTTGGGGATGGTTGAGGGGATCACGGAATATTTGCCGGTATCGTCGACGGGGCATCTGATTCTGGCCAACCGCTGGTTGGGGCTGGATGTGGATCTGCCGTTGAGGGGCCGGGATGGGACGGTCTTGATGGTGGCAGGGGATGGCGGTGTGGCGGAACCCTTTACATTACGGAAGGCCGCCGACGGATATGCGATCATCATTCAGGGTGGGGCGATTCTGGCAGTGGCCCTTTTGTATTTTCAGCGTCTGACGGGCGCGGCTGTCGGGGGGATCGGGTTGGGTTTGGGGATTGCGGGTAGGGTTGTCCCGGCGTGGCGGGAGCGGGCTGGCCGATTTGATCCGGCGAAGGTTCGATTGGCGCGAAACCTGATCGTGGCATTCTTGCCGGCGGCAGTTCTGGGACTGTTGCTCGATGATCTGATTGAGTCGTATCTCTTTGGGGTCGGGCCGGTCGTAGCGGCGCTTTTGGCGGGGGCGGTTTTAATGCTGGGGGTTGAGGCGTGGCGGAAACGGCAGTCGGGTGGTGCTCCGATTGAGGCCGACGTGGGGCCGGATTTGCCGGATTTGAACGTCCGGCAGTGTCTGGTGGTGGGATTTTTGCAGTGTGTGGCAATGTGGCCGGGGACGAGCCGGAGTATGATGACGATTGTCGGGGGGTATGTCGTTGGGCTGAGTCCGGCGCGGGCGGCGGAGTTCAGCTTTTTGCTGGGGTTCATCACCCTGACGGCGGCAAGTGGGTATCGGACGATGCAGATGGGGGGAACGTTGCTGGAGGCTTTGCCAATTGGGCCGATCCTTTTCGGGATACTTGTGGCAACAGTTTCGGCTGCGCTTGCGGTCAGATGGCTGGTGGGCTATCTTTCGAGGCACGGGCTGGCGCTTTTTGCCTGGTATCGGGTGGTTATCGGGTTGGTTTTGCTGGCCGTTGGTTTTTGAGGGAAAGGGTTTTGCTTGCGTTGGAGGCGGCAGGTGGCTTTTCTGTTGGGTTTCTCGGAGGGCCGATAGCTCAATTGGTTAGAGCAGTTGCCTTTTAAGCAATTGGTTCTGGGTTCGAGTCCCAGTCGGCCTACCAAATCCAAACGGCCTTCAGAGATCGTGGGGTTGGCCCGCTCCGACCGTGGAATGTAAGGTGATACCGTTCCATTTGGGGGTGGTTGGGGTCAGGAAATTGAGGAGCGAAGCGCGTCGTCCGGAGGGATACAGTTTAGAGCGCCAGGTGATTTTTAGCCCGTTTTGGCGCAGCCAACGGGGAGAGAAACATTGCTGGGAAAGAATCGACCCAAAGGAAAGATTTCGGGAAACGTCCGGCGTGAGGGGATCGGAATTTGGGTTAAAGGACACTAGCGGATCTGGCGGCGGAGGGCGAAGGTGGCACCGCCGTCGATCTGGTCGGTCCAGGGGGATGAGTGAAGTTCTTTTTCGATCAAAAATTTTGTATCCAAATTTTGGATACAAAAATCATCGACAATTGTCCTGTTTTCGGATGGTTCGATGCTACAGGTGCTGTAAATAAGAAGCCCACCGGGGCGCACACATGTTGCGGTGTTTTCGAGGATGCGGTGCTGGAGTCGGGTTTGGGAGCGGAGTTGTTCAGGGTGGTGACGCCATTTTGCATCGGGGTGGCGGCGAAACACACCGGTATTGGAGCAGGGGACGTCGGCGAGGACGACGTCAAAGCGGCCCACCCAATCGGATGGGGGTGGGGTTCGAAAGTCATGTTCGGCCGGCTTGATGTGACGGAAGGGAAGGGCGGCGAGGTCGGTCGCGAGTTTGATCTGGCGGGGCCCGGGGATGTCGTTTGCGACGATCTGGAGGGGGGCTCGCGAATTGGCAGCGATGGCGATGGATTTCCCGCCGGGGGCGGCGCAGGCATCGAGGATCGTGGAGGCCTGTTCGGCAATCGCGAGCTCGGCCGGGTGCCGTTGAGCGGGGTCCTGAACGATGGCGAGACCCTCGCGATACCAGTCGCCGATCATGGGGGTCAATTCGGGTGGGCAGATGAGGTAGGCGGGGTATTGGGTTGGCGAGAGCGCGGGAGGCGGTTCTGTCCGGGAGTCGAGCCAGCGGAGATAGGTTGGTGGCACCCGTTGGTCCCATTCGAGGAGGGTATTGAGATCGGCGGGTTTGAGAAAGGATTCCCAGTGGCGGATCCATTCGAGGGGGTGTGAGGCGCGAAGCCATTCGGGATTGCCGGAAAGGTTTGGCAGATCGCGGAGGCATCCGCGGAGAATTGCGTTGGCGAAGCGGGATTCGGGCAACGAGCGGGTTTGACGGACGAAATCGACCCAGTGGTGAATGATCGGTGCGGGGGAGGTTTCGGTCCGGAGAAAGGTCTCGGCAAGGGCGGCATGGAGGGCGGCGCGAACGATTGCGTGGGGAGGTTTTTCAATCCGGGGCCGGAGGAGAAACCCGATCCGGCCATGTTCGCGGATGGCGGTTTGGAGAACGGCACGAACACTGGATGGGATCGGATCGAGATCGCGCCGAAGGCATTCTTCGATATGCTCGAAACGCGCACGGTCCTCGAGCCAAAGCCGGAGACCATGGATCAGAACCTGGGTGGGAGAGAGCGTGGTGGCAGCCATGGGCTCAGTTGAAGGGGAAGAAACCGGGGGGGGAAGGATATTCCGGCAAGTGGGCGGTGGCAGAGTTGGCTGATTTCTGAAAGAGGACCCGCCGGTCGTCGAATCGAAAACTGTTGTCATTCAGGTTCCTTCCGGCAATGATTATCGTTTTTGAAATTGAACCGAGTGAGCGAAAAGGAAGACAGAACGTATGGATGCTGAGGCAATTGACGCATTGGTGGCGGGTGACAAGCGATTGGAGAGCTCCCGTGAGATCCTCGAAAAGATGGTACCGGGTGCCTATTGCATTCACCGCAGCTGGGGGTTCGGGAAGATTATCGCCTACGATGCGGCGAACGGTCGGTTGATTATCGATTTCGAGGAAGGTCGCAAGCAGCATCCAATGGCCCCGGCCTTTTGTGTGGACAAGTTGGAAGTTCTCGACCCGGCCCACATTCTGGTTCGGAGCCGTGAGGATCCAACGGCAGTGCAGGAGATGATTGACAAGCGGGCGGTAGAGATCGTGATCGCGATTCTGGAGGAAAAGCCGGAGGGGTCGGCGACCGCGATTGAGATCGAGCGGATTTTGGGCTTTCTGATCCCGGCGGAGAAAAAGCGCAAGCGCTGGTGGACGGATACGAAGAAGCTGTTGGTGAAAGAGCCGCGGATCGCCGTCCCGGCGAAGAAGACCGAACCTTACCTTCTGCGAGAAGAGGAAATCACGCCGGAAGAAGAGATTTTGGAAGGTTTTTATGCGACAAAGCAGTCGAAGCAAAAAATTCTCTTTGCGGAAAAGTTGTTCCAGCTTTCGCGGGACAAGACCGAACTGAAGAAAGATCTGAACGAGGTATTGAAGACCCTGACGCAGGCGATTCAGGACACGCGGATGCTTTCGCAGGCAGACCGCTTGCACGGTATCTGGGTGCGGAATGACCTCGCGCGGGATGATTCGACGGAACTGGATGTGGAAGCCCTTGAACCGACCTCGTTTTCGGTGATTGAGGAATCGGCCGACCGGTTGGATCAACTGGCGGCAGACCTCCCGAATGCCTACTACCAGCGGTTCCTTGATCTCCTGACGAGGGTTTACCCTGATCGATGGGAAGAGATTGTTATCAAATTGCTCCGGCATTCAGAGGGTAAATTTACGTCCGAATGCATTTCGTTTTTGCATGACCGGGGGAAGGGTGAGGTCGTCGCGACCTGTTTCCAGCGTTGGTTGCTGGAGCAGACGATGCGGGGTCCGATCCTGCTCTGGGTTTTGAAGAATCGGCGTTCGCAGAAGTATGCAAAGCTGGTCCAGCCGCTGATGATGCCGCGGCTCCTGAACGCGGTTTTTTATGCGATCGACATGGAATCCCTGCAGAATGCGGGGAATCGCCGGATTCCCCTCGCCGATGCATTGAGCGACGACCACGAGCTCATTCCGGAGCTGCTGGATAAGGGCAGTCAGGAAAACGCCCGTGACCTCGCGCAGGCCCTCTTGCTGAATCAGGGCTTTGACGATCTGACGAAAAAATCGCTGATCGCCCGCTTTATCCGCAAGTTCCCGTCGATCCAGAGTCTGGTTGACCGCGATGCGCAGGAGGTTGAGGAAAAGGACCAGTCCCTGACCGTTTCGAAGGAGAGCTTTGATCGGGCGCGGGCCGAGTTGGAGGAATTGATCAACGTGAAGATTCCCGAGAACAAGAAAGCGATCGAGATCGCGAAAGAGCACGGGGATTTGAAGGAGAATTCCGAATACAAGATGGCGCGTCAGGATCAGGACACCTTTATGGCGCGCCGGGCGGATCTGGAGCGGGATCTCGGGCGGGCACGGGTGACCGATTTCGCAGATGCCGGGCTCGACAAGGTATCGGTTGGGTCGGTTGTCGGTCTCAAGGAGGGATCTTCTGGAAAGACAGTCAAGTATGCGATTTTGGGGGCCTGGGATAGTGATCCGGAGCGAAATGTCCTGTCTTACCTGACCCCCTTGGGGCAGAGCCTGCTGTCGAAATCGACGGGGGCGGCGGTCGAAACGGATATCGCGGGTGTCCGCGAACAATGGGAGATCGTTTCGATCGAGCGTTGGGTCGACGGGGTGCTCTAACCCGAACCGGGAATTTGAAGGGCGGACAATGGCGGCGGTTTCGGTAACCTGGGAATCGCTCCGTCTGCTGGCGGACCCGACCCGTGTGCGGATTCTCGCCCTGGTCTCGCGGGAAGAGCTTTCGGTTGCGGAGTTGCAGGACATTCTTGGAATGGGGCAGTCACGGATCTCCTCGCATCTCGGTTTGTTGCGTCAGGGAGACCTCTTGACGGATCGTCGGGATGGGAAGCGGGCCTATTACGCGTTGAACCAACGCCTCGAACCGGCGGCGGGGAGGTTGTTGCGGGCTGCCCTCGACGGACTGGAGGGCGATCCGCAGATCGAAGAGGACTGCGTGAATTTGGGCCGGGTGCTCGACCGGCGGCGTGAGTTATCGATGCAGTATTTTGATTCGATTGCGGGGCGGCTGGACAAGGATTACTGTCCGGGGAGGACATGGGAGGGAATCAGTCACCTTTTGCTCCGCCTCGTCCCGGAGATCCGGGTGATTGATCTGGGGGCGGGCGAAGGTCTGATTTCGGGCCTTTTGGCGCGGCGGGCGGCCTCGGTCGTCTGCGTCGATAAAAGCCGGCGGATGGTCGAGGTTGGAACGGCCCTCGCGGAGCAAAACGGGCTGGGAAACCTGCGTTATGTTCTCGGGGATATTGAAGCGGTCCCCTTGCCGGATGCGTCGGCCGATCTGGCGATTCTGAGCCAGGCACTGCACCATGCGGAGCATCCGGAAGTCGCGGTAGCGGAGGCCCATCGCCTACTGGCTGAGGGCGGGCGGATTGTGGTTCTGGACCTCGCGGAGCATCAGTTTGAGCGGGCCCGCGAGCTGTACGCGGATCGTTGGCTGGGTTTTGCCGAAAATGCGTTGCATCGCTATCTCAGGGAAGCCGGTTTTCAGCAGGTGGAGGTGGTTTCGGCAGGGAAGGAGTCGGTGGAGCCGTTCTTCGAGACCCTCGTTGCGACCGGGGTGAAGTGATCGCGATTGCGCGGGGGCCGACGGCTTTGAGGGGGTCGGGGGTTTCCGCCCCGTCGGGAGTGCGGAGAAGGTATTCGACGTCCCTTCCGCCGTCGCGAAAGGCGACTGTGCCGTCGGAGAGGAGGAGGAATCCGCCGCCGGGGTAGGGACTGCGGGACCAGTAGCCGTCCGGTTCAAGACCTTCGGTCCATCCGATCGGGACGGCGCGGTCCGGTGGGAACCCGTCGGGGTGGAGGATGAGCACGATGTGGGTTCTTTCGAAAGCCGCGATGTCGATTCCGGTTCGTGCAGCGAGGTGATTGATCGAGAGGTCCGAGGCGAGTGAGGCGCGTTCGGTGGGAGATTGATGAAACTCAATCCATTGCCGGGTGATGGTCTCGAGGGCGTCCTGATCGGCACGGAGAACCGTGTTGATAGCGTCAACCCGGGTCCGCATCCCCGAAAGGGTCCAGGCCAGCCAGGCGCTGAGAATCAGGAGGAGAAAGGCCCAGGCGATGCGGTTCATGGGGCGCAATCCTTGGGGATGGGGATCCTGCTGTCGAGGTTGAGGAATCCAGGGGGGTTAGAAAGTACGGGGTGAGCCGGGGGCGAGGTGTCTTTCGAAGACCTGCACGGTCTGTCCGACGCGAAGGCTTTCGAAGAATGTCGCGGTAACCTGAAGGGTGACCTCTTCCTTGGGGCGGTTTTCAGGGCGGATTTGCACAATGAAGTCACCACCGCGGTAGGTAAAGAGGGTGACGCGACCAGTCAGGACGGGGATTTCAGGTTTTGGCTCGGCGATTGCGGGGGCGGTCTCGGCGGCGGGCGATCCGAGGGTGGACTCTTGCGGCGCTGAAGATGGATTGAGGATGAAGTAGGCGGCGGCGAATCCGCTCGCGACGAGGAGGGCGGCGAGGGCACCGAATTTCAGGAAGAAGCCGAGTTTGGAATCGGGGATGTGGATTTCTCCTGGGTCGGGAGCGGGGAGAGCACTGATTCCGGCGGGAATGGGGGCGGTCCCGAACCCATCGGGTCGTGTCGGCCCGCCAGCAATGACATCAACGGTGTCGGCAATCGCGTTAATCGAGGCGCGACGGTCATCGGTGGCGGTCTGGACCGCAGCAGTTGCGGAAGCAGGGGCGACACCGGGTGTCGTCGGGTTAGGGGAGGGCGGTGGCGAATCGGCCCTCGGCTTTGGTTTTGAAAGGGTGAGGTGGGACTTGGGGTTGCCGTGTTCGGTGGGGGTACCGGTGTTGTTGAAATCGGGTTCGGGGTCGTAGATCAGGGAACGGGGTTTGGGGGCGTAGAAGACTTTCGATTCGGAGATAAAACCCTCTTCGATCATCGAGTCGGCGCGCCCGGTCGATTCGGGAAGATCGCGAGCCATTTCGGCAACGGTGTGAAAGCGTTCTTCGCGTTCGTAGGCGGTGGCTCTCTGGATCCAGGCATCCCACGCGGGGTTGATTTCGGGGATGATTTGGCTGGCAGGTTTACGAAGGATGGGGCGGGTGCGTCCGGTCAGGAGGTGGTAGGTGATCAGACCGACCGAATAGATGTCGCAGATCGGATCGCCGGCGGTGCGACCTTCCTCGCGTTCGGGGGCAAAATATTCGAAGGTCCGGAGCAAGGACGGCAGAGCGCGGCTGAAGCCCGGGAGGGGGTCGAAGGGGGTCGCATTCTGGAGGGTCCCGTCCTTCGGCAGGTGAAAATCATCCCAGGAGTGGCCGACGGTGAGGACGTGGCCGGCGTCGGAGAGGCGGATCGATCCATCGGCGGCGAAAAGGAGATTTTCGGGTTTGAGATTGGCGTGGGCGATCCCCGCCTCATGAAGGGAGTGAAGGGCGCGGAGGGTCTGGGCGATGATCCCACGGACCATCGATTCCGGAAGCCGTCCTTGAAAGCGGCGGGCGTATTCCCAGACCGTGCGGGCGCGAAAAGCCTCGTGGGGTGCGACAAAATCGGATCGCATCCAGAAGAAGACCTCTTCGTCGCCAAAGTCGTGCAGGGGGAGGAGGAAGGGGTCCTTGATCTCCTGAAGGCTTTTCAGGAGGATCTCGCGAAATTCGGGATCATCGGTCTCGAGGGAGGCCTTGGGCATGACCTTGACGGCGTGGACCGAGCTATCGGCCTCGTCGACGACCTCGTAGACCTCCCCGAGCCCACCTTTGCCGATGAAGCTGGACACCGTGAAGCGATCCAATTCCATCCCCGGTTGGAGAGAAGATACCTCGTCTAGATACATCACGGCTGAATGGAGGTCATCGAGAATTGACTGACCCGCTGATCCAAGATACTGCGATGATAAGTAAAAACGCCAACAAATGCCAGCAAAGATCCTCAAAAACAGGGCTTTAAGCGGCAACCGCAGGGGGTTACTTAGCGGATGTTTTACAAAAAGACAGATCGATCAAGGTTTCGATATTGGATTGCCTCGAGGAGGTGGGGGGATTCGACCGCCTCGCTGCCAGCGAGATCCGCAATCGTCCGGCTGACCCGGAGAATCCGGTCGTAGGCGCGGGCGGAAAGGTTGAGTTCCTCCATGGCGTGACGGAGGAGTTGGGCGAGGGGCGGAGACAGTTCGACGTATTGGTGTAACTGGCGATGGTTCATCCGCGCGTTGCAGGTTGTCGGGGTCCCGGCGAACCGTTCGGACTGGCGGTGTCGGCAGGCGAGGACCCGTTCGCGAATGGCGGCCGATGATTCGCCCGGTTTTGCGTTTTGAAGGTCGTCAATTGCGAGGGCGGGTGCCTCGATGTGGATGTCAATGCGATCGAGGAGGGGGCCGCTGATGCGGGAGCGATAGCGCTGAATCTGGGCCGGGGTACTGCGGGTGGTCCGTCCGTCGGAGCCATCGTAGCCGTCGGGGGTCGGGTTCATGGCGGCGACGAGCATGAAGGAGCAGGGCAGGGTGATCTTTCCGGCACTGCGCGAGATGGTAACGCGACCGTCTTCGAGCGGTTGACGGAGAACCTCGAGAGTGGAACGACGGAATTCCGGCAATTCGTCAAGAAAGAGGACGCCGTTGTGGGCGAGGGATATTTCCCCGGGGCCGGGAATCGAGCCGCCTCCGAGGAGACCGACGTCGCTGATGGTGTGATGGGGGGAGCGAAACGGGCGCTGGTAGGCAAACCGGTCCGGGTCGAGGGTGGCACCGGCGGCGGACTGGATGCGGAGGATTTCGAGAAACTCCTCTGGACCGGGTTCCGGCATGATCGTTGGGATGCGCTTGGCGATCATGGATTTTCCGGACCCGGGAGGGCCGATGACGAGGAGGTTGTGGGATCCGGCGACGGCGATTTCGACGGCGCGGCGCACGGATTCCTGTCCCTTGATTTCGGAAAAATCGACCTGATAGGCGTTCGGTTCGGGGAGGCGGCGAAAGGCGCTCCGGTCCGGTTGGGCGGGTTCGATGGTGGTTTCGCCGGAGAGGAAGGCGATCGCATCGGTGAGGGAGCGAACGCCGTAGACGGGGATATCGCCGACGAGGGAGGCCTCGTCGATATTTCCGACCGGCAGGATGATGCCCTCGTGATCGCTGTCCCGCGCGAGGATCGCCATCGAAAGGGCACCCTTAATTGGCCGGGTGTGGCCGGAGAGGCCGAGTTCGCCGACGATCGTGAAGCGGTTGAGGCGGGGGAGTTCGACCTTACCACAGGCGACAAGAAGGGCGAGGGCGATGGGGAGATCAAAGCAGGGGCCCTCTTTGCGGAGATCGCCGGGGGCAAGATTGATGGTGGTGTGGCGGTCAGGGCGTCGGAATCCGCTGTTTTCGAGGGCGGAGCATACCCGGTCGCGCGATTCCTTGACGGCGGCATCGGGGAGACCGACGAGAACGAGGTCAGGTTTTCCCTCTTCCCCGTAGTTGACCTCGACCTGGACGGGCCGGGCATCGATCCCCTGCAGGGCAGCGGCATGGGCGACAGCGAACATGAGAAAAGGCTTCGCCAAAACGGGCGGAGGATGCAAGCGGTGATTTCCGGGTGGGAGATTGGACGGGGGGCGTGTTTGGGGATTGAGGTAGGGGCGGGAATCCGAATGCTGGGCAGAGATGAGTAAGGCGGAAACAACGGTCGCGATTCTCGACTACGGGATGGGCAATCTGCGGAGTGTGGCACGGGCGGTCGAGGCGGTCGGCGGGGTTGCCCGGCTGGTCGATTCGCCGACCGAGGTCAGGGATGTGGCCGGTCTGATTTTCCCGGGGCAAGGAGCGATTGTGGATACGGTGCGGGAGTTGGAGGCAAAGGGTTGGGATTGTCTGATCCGGGATTGGATCGCGGCGGATCGTCCTTTCCTCGGGATTTGTCTGGGGTTGCAGGCGTTGTTTGATTTCAGCGAGGAGGGCGACACGCCCGGTTTGGGGATTTTTCCGGGGAGGGTTTCGCGTTTTCGATTTCCGGCGGGGTCGGGGCTGAAGGTTCCCCACATGGGCTGGAACGATGTTCAATTTGTAAAGGAATGCCCCCTCGGGGACGGACTTGGCCGGATGGACGAGTCTTTCTATTTTGTCCACAGTTATAGGGTAGCGTCCGACGACGATGCGATTGTGTGGGGTCGGACGACCTACGGGGATGACTGCTTTGTCTCGGCGATAGCCTCGGGAAATTGCTTTGCGACCCAGTTCCATCCGGAAAAAAGTCAGGCTAAGGGATTGCAAATCTATCGCAACTTTCTGAATCATGCAGCTTTGGCAACTCCCTGAACCTCCCTCACCATGAGCGATAAAGCGACTCTTCACCTCGACGGCAAGCATCTCGAATTCCCGATTATGGTCGGAACGGAAAACGAGCGGGCGATTGATTTTCGTACCTTGCGGAGTTCAACGGGCTACATCACCTTTGATGAGGGATACGGGAACACGGGGTCGTGCGAGAGTTCGATATCCTATATTGATGGGGAAGAGGGCATCCTCCGACACCGGGGTTACGCGATTGAGGAGCTGGCGGAGCGGTCAACCTTTCTGGAGACAGCCTATCTAGTTATCTACGGGGAGCTGCCGACGGAGGATCAATCGAAGGCCTTTCGGGGAAGTGTGCGGCGGAACGCCTTTGTGCACGAGCAGATGCGCAATCACTACGACGGGTTTCCGACCCATTCGCACCCAATGGCGATCCTGTCGGCGATGCTGAATTCATTGGGGTGCTATTATCCGGAGATGACGACGAATGACCGGGATACGGACCTGGAGCATTTTGACGAGTCGGTCGGTCTCCTGATCTCAAAGGTGCGGACACTGGCGGCGATGGCGTTCCGGATGAAAAACGGTCAGCCTTTCATTTATCCGCGGAAGGACCTGCGGTATTGTGAGAACTTTCTGCACATGATGTTTTCGGAACCGTACCATCGATTTGTCGATGAATACGGGTTGGCCGATGCGATTGATCTGTTCCTGTTGTTGCATGCGGACCACGAGCAGAATTGCAGCACATCGACGGTGCGGATGGTTGCCTCGGGGGGGGCTAATCTCTTTGCCTCGGTCTCAGCCGGGGTCAGTGCCCTTTGGGGTCCGTATCACGGAGGGGCGAATGCGGCGGTGATCGAGATGCTGGAGTCCATCCACAACGATGGGGACGATGGGTCGCGGTTTATCGAGGCGGCGAAAAGCGGGAAGCGCAAGTTGATGGGTTTTGGGCACCGGGTATACAAAAACTACGACCCGCGGGCGAAAATTCTGGGGAAGGTTGCCGAGGGGATTTTCGCAAAGATGGGGCGGTTGGATCCGTTGTTGGACATTGCGCGGCGGCTGGAAGATGCGGCTCTGAACGACTCCTATTTCATCGAACGCAACCTCTATCCGAACGTCGATTTCTACAGCGGGTTGATTTTGAAGGCGGCGGGAATCTCGACGGAGTTTTTCACGGTGATGTTTGCGATTGGGCGGATGCCGGGGTGGATAGCGAATTGGCGGGAAATCGCGATGAATACGAAAAGCCGGATCCACCGGCCGCGGCAAATTTATCAGGGATCGAACCTTCGGTCGTTTGTCCCGATCGAGAACCGGTGAGGTTTTTCTTGACTCAGGAAGCCAGAAATGGCTTTCTTTAAGGTTTGTTGGGGGCCGTAGCTCAGTTGGAAGAGCGCCACAATGGCATTGTGGAGGTCGTCGGTTCGATCCCGTTCGGCTCCACCATTCCTTTAATGTACCTGCTCAAGGCGGGTTTTTTGGTACCCAAAGATCCCGGTGTTGTGGTAGCACCGGGGACGTCATTCAGGAGAATTTTAAGCCGGAAGTTAGTTGAGTCAAATAACCATAAGTGTCTGAACGGAAAGGGATTAAGAGGGATTAAGGGTCAGCCCAATGTTTCATGATTTTGCACCTTCTCCCATGACGCCGACTCGACT
>CAZFLQ010000016.1:0-1124 GCA_964519935.1 uncultured Puniceicoccaceae bacterium
CTGCCGAAGATCCGGAGGGCGTGGACGCTCTCGTAAATGACCCAGACCGTGAAGGAGATAACCCCGATCGCGAGAACGATCCATCGGATGCGACGACGACGGCGGCGGTGGCTGTCGAAACGGCCCGAGGTCGTTCCGCGGCTGAAGGACGTTTCCGCCATGTAGCTGCTGAGGGACGAACCGATATTACTGCGATCGGTCTCGACGAACCGGTAGGTCCCCGCCTTGCGGGACCGGTTGTGTTTCCACTTATAGTAGAATCGCAGCATAGGGTGAAAATGGTACGGGAGGTGGGATTCGAACCCACGACCACCGGCTTAGAAGGCCGATGCTCTATCCAACTGAGCTACTCCCGCATGAAAAAAAGGTTGATATGGATATGAGATGCCTGGGTGATTTCAGGGATTTACTCCAACTAGGGTTATCAGGAATTAAATGGATGGAGTCAAGTTAAGCGAGGGGGTGAGGAATTGGCGCGGAAATCGCTTTGCATCTATCTGGTTTTCGGGGTATCTTCCCGATTAGTCTCAATCACGAGGAGGTGATATGTATCTGAAGTCAGTCAGCGCACGGGAACGGTTTACGCGGGATGATTTTGAATTTGTGGTGGGGGCGTTGGTGGGCGGCGATGGGGAGGTAGCTGATTCGGGAATTTGGCGTCTTCTGGGGGACGCGGGAGAGGCGGACCGGATCTTTGATCATCCTTGTCTCTTGTCTGAATTGCTCGATCCCGCCTCCGTTTCGAAAGTTTCCGCGCGGTTCTTTCTCTACGTGGTCCTCCGACACTGTCTGCGGGAGACGGGGCTCGACGACCGGGAGGTCGCGGACTATTTGGCGGAGCGTTTACAGGGGTTTGTCCGCGAGGAAGCGGGGACCACGGGTGGACCGGAACTCTTTGGTTACGAGATCGATCTACAGGAGGCTTTGATCGTTGCAAACGGATATGATGCCTACCGATTGCATTGTTTTGGCGGGGATCGAAGTCTGTTTTTAACGGGGCTGTATCCGGATTTCCTGCGGCACCGGCGCGACCGAAGGGGCGCACCCAATTTGCAGTTTTACGAGGAAACCGGGCGCGACCATTATCGGAGTGCCCGCGACCATCCTCTCGCTGGCGAGTTCGA
>CAZFLQ010000016.1:1224-30135 GCA_964519935.1 uncultured Puniceicoccaceae bacterium
CCATTCAGTTTCCACTTGGCATGCTCGGCATCCTCACCGGTGCCACTGGGAACCCAGACCTCCATGGAGTCGAATTCGTAGGTAATCTCGGCGTTTCGCCCCGTTAGTTTGTCGTAGAGAGCGGCCGCAAGTTCCGGCCAGGTTTTGGTGTGTGATTCGTCAGCCATATTAGGATCTTCATCCGAATTGCGAGCTGCCGCAACTTGAATTCCGAGAAATCGGAGGTTTTTCCTGGGTGGCGGCAGGCACAGGATGGTATCCGGACAGTCGTGTTGGTCGGATTGGGGGTTGAAAGGGGGGTGGGAATGGGGTTTCGATTCGAGGGATGGATGATTGTGAGGGAGTGGTGTTTTTTGCGTCGGATCCGATTGCGATACCGGTTTTGCGGTGGTTGGCGGGGTGTGCGGGGGTGGGGCGGATTCTCGTGGTGACCTCGCCCGATGCGCGGGCGGGGCGGGGCAAGCAGTTGAGGGCCAATGCGGTCAAGGCGGCGGCGGTGGAGCTGGGGTTGGAAGTCCTGCAACCCACAAAGCCGGATGGGGCATTGGTCGAAGGGCTCCGTCGGGATAAGTACCGGACGGGGTTCGTGTTTGCCTATGGGCATATTCTGGGACGGGAGCTGCTGGCGGTTTTTGAGGGCTATCTCTTGAATTTCCATGGGTCGATCCTGCCGCGATACCGGGGGGCTTCGCCGGTTGAGACGGCAATTGCGGAGGGCGATGCGGAAACAGGGGTTTCCCTGATGCAGGTGGTACGGCGTATGGATGCGGGTCCGGTCGCGGCGGTTGAGCGGGTGGCGATAGGGGACGGTGTAACCGGGCCGGTGTTGCGGGCACAGTTGGCGGATGTGGCGGTACGTTGTCTGGAGAAAAACTGGGAGGCAATCCGGGGGCGGTCGTTACCGTTCGTACCGCAGGATGAGGCGGCGGCAAGCTATGTGCGGCGTTTGACGAAGGAGGATGGGGGGCTCGATTTTGAAATGACGGCAGTCGATCTGGAACGACGGGTGCGGGCCTTTGCGGGCTGGCCGGGGTGCTGGTTTGATCTGCCGGGAATTGATGGGGAAATCCTCCGAATCAAGGTTGGAAGTGCGGAGGTGGCGGAGGGGGCTTTTCCCGAATCCCCTCCCGGTGTCCTTGTGGGTGCGGATTCGTCGGGGCTGCGGGTTGCGACGGGCGGAGGGGTTCTTGGTTTGACGCGTCTGCAACGTCCGGGGGGGCGAATGTTGTCGGCGGGGGAGTTTTTGCGGGGCTGCCCGGTTGCCGTCGGGATTCAGTTGCGGAACCAGAAAGCACCACCGCTGGTGCGGCCGAATCCGAGCGGGAAGGCTTGAGTTTGGCGGCTATTTCGAGACAACGATGGTGCCAATGAGTGAGGAAGACCTACAACGTATGCTAGCGGGTAACGGGGCGTCAGACCGTCGCCGGAGGGCTTCGACCTTGATTGAGTCGACGCCGGTACAGGGGTTTGTTATCGGGGTAATTTTGTTAAATGCGCTTGTTATGGGGCTGGAAACGAGTGCCTCGATCATGGCCTCGATCGGGACAACTCTGAAGTTGATTGACCGCCTCTGTCTGGTGGTCTTTCTGGTCGAAATTGCGATCAAGTTTTATGCCTACCGCGGGTCTTTTTTCCGGAATGGTTGGAACAATTTTGACTTTTTTGTGGTGGCGGTGGCGTTGATCCCAGGGAGCGGGCCGTTTGCGGTCCTGCGCAGTTTGCGGGTTTTCCGGATTCTGCGCCTGTTCACGATGGTGCCCCAGTTGCGAAAGGTTGTGGCGGCCTTTTTGCACTCGATTCCGGGCTTGTTGGGGGTCGTTGCGGTGATGGCGATTTTTTTCTACACCTGCGGGGTATTGGCAACAACCCTGTTCGGGGAGACCCATCCAGAGTGGTTTGGAACCCTCGGGGAAAGCCTCTACACCCTGTTTCAGATCATGACCCTGGAGAGCTGGTCGATGGGGATCGTGCGCCCGGTGATGGAGGTTCATCCCTTTGCCTGGTTGTTTTTCGTTCCTTTTATCGTGATCGCGACCTTTACGATCCTGAATCTGTTTATCGGAATCATCGTGTCGACGATGCAGGAGCTTTCGATCCCGAAGGTGGAGACACGGGAAGTCGAACCGCTCGATGAAATTATCGGCCGTCTCGAGGATGACTTGAAGGCTTTGCGTGAGGAACTGGGACGCCGGAGTTCCAAGGGATAGCGACATGATCCTTTGATGTGACCATTTTGCCGGTCCGGTATCTTCCCTCTTGCCTTTGGGCAGATGCAGTTCTTTGCTCGTCGGTTTCGACTTTTTGACATGATTGAACTGACCACTCAAATCCTCGCCCAGGCACCCCAGCCGCCGGCCCCGAATCCGTTGGGGATGTTTCTCCCGATCATCCTGATGTTTGTCGGGTTTTATTTTCTGATCCTGATGCCACAGCGGAAACGCCAAAAAGCCCACGATGCGATGGTCAAGTCGCTCAAGACCGGGGACAAGGTCCAGACCGTCGGGGGCATCTTCGGTGTTGTCACGAATGTGAAGGAAGACCGGGTAACGGTAAAGGTCGCCGAGAACACCCGGATCGAGGTGGGACGTGCCTTTGTGCAAAATCGGCTGAGCGACGACGGCTGAGACGGTCGGACTTGGGCAGAATTTATCTACGGACCGGTCTGAAATCCGGTTTCAGGGACTACGATTTTCAAATTTTTTCGAATGAGTAACGGAACGATTACCCGTCTTTTGGCCTCGCTGGCAGTCCTGGTGTGGGCTGCCCTCAATCTTTTTCCGTTGGAAGATCGCGAGCTAGGGGCCTACATGGTGGCGGAGGCTACCGCCGATACGGAGATCCTTGGGGAGCTCATCAACGAGGCGCGTTCGCAGCTGGAGGGGGGAGAGCGCGATTCCCTTTATCTCGCGATCCGCGAAACAGCGAACGAGCGGACGATCGATTTGACGGGTTTCTTTCCGCAGATCGATGCGCGGGGGATTCCGAACCTGCGGGAGCGGAATGCCGCCCTGATGCGGGAGATGCTGCGGTCCTCGCGCAGCCGATTGCGGCTTGGGCTGGATTTGGCCGGTGGGGTGTCGTTTACCCTGAAAATTGCGGGTGAGGAGCTGGTCGAAAAGTCAACTCGCGAAAAGCAGGAGGAAATCGCCCAGGTAGCGTCGATCATGAACGATCGGATCAATGGTCTCGGGGTCAGCGAGCCCCTGATCCGACCGGTTTCCGACGATGCCGTCGAAATCCAGTTGCCGGGCGAAAACATCCGTGAGAATCCGGAGGTTTTAAATCAGTTGCGCAAGCCAGCCAGACTGGAGTTCCGGCTGGTATCGCGGGAGCCCTACCGTGAGGGGGTGCGACCGCCGCGGGGGTATGAGACGCTTTACGTTGAAGAAGAGAGTCCCGAGACGGGAGAATTGAGGGAGATTCCCTACTGGGTGCGGATTCTGCCGGAGGCAACCGGGGAGATTGTTAACTCGGCGCGGCCGACCATGAACGAGACGGGTTCCTACCGGGTGGTGATGGACTTTACGGGTGATGGGGATCTTATCTTTGCGGATGTAACCGGGCGGATAGCAGAGCAGAACCGTCCCGGAGATGTCGGGCAGTTGGCGATTGTTCTCGATGGCAAGCTCTACTCCGCCCCGACGGTGCAGAAACGGATTCGGGGTGGGGCAGAGATTTCCGGACGTTTTTCCCTGCGGGATGCGATCGAGCTTTCGAATGTGTTGAACAATCCTCTCGCGACCGAGCTGGAGCTGGCCGACATGTCTGAGGTTGGTCCCTCGCTGGCGGCGGATGCACGGACAAAGAGTGTCGAGGCAGGGATCTTCGGGATCGGGGCGGTTATCCTCCTGATGGTGGCCTACTATGGCCTCGGTGGGGCGTTGGCGCTCTTTTCGGTGGGGGCGAACGTTCTGATAGTGGTTGGGATTCTCGCGAGTATCGGGGCGACCCTGACCTTGCCGGGGGTGGCGGCGCTGGTTTTGACGGTCGGGATGGCGGTGGACGCGAATATTCTGATTCTCGAGCGGATCCGCGAGGAACTGAGGGCTGGAAAGTCGTTGAAAAACGCCCTGACGGCTGGTTTTGACAAGGTGTTCTCGACGATCGTCGACGCGAACGTGACGACATTGATCACGGCGCTGATTCTCTTCTACCTCGGGGAGGGCCCGGTCAAGGGCTTTGGACTGACTCTCGCAATCGGGATTGGAGCGTCGGTCTTCTGTGCTCTGGTCTTAACCCGCTTGTTGATCGAGCTGGCGGTCGTGAGGGTTGGGGTTAAGCGAATCCTCCTCCTCAGCCTGTTTCCCGAGACCTCGATTGATTTTCTCAAGCTGAGGGGGCCGGCGTTTGCGGCCTCTTGGTTGTTGGTGATTTTCGGAGCGGTTTCGATCGGGATCAAAGGCAAGGACATCCTCGGGATCGACTTTGTCGGGGGGGATGAGATTGTTTTGAACTTTACGGATAACCCCGGAATCGCGGCGGTTGACGGGGCGGCGGCGGCGGCGGGCTTTGGGGAGGTTCAGGCAACCCTCCAGACTGATTTGACGGGCGGAAATCCCCGATTGAAGATTCAGACTGAGAGTGGTCAGGGAGAGGCTGTTTTCGATACCCTTGCGGAGGCCTTTCCGGATGCGGGGTTCGAGTTGATCGGGCAGACCAAGATCGGGGCCTCGGTCAGCAAGGATATAACCCGGATGGCGATCCTCGCAGTGGCGACGGGACTTGTTGCGATGTTGCTCTACGTGGCTTTGCGGTTCGAGGTTGGGTTCGGGGTTGGCGCGCTGGTCGCGACAATCCACGACGTGTTGATGTCGATCGGGTTGTTTGTTCTTCTCGGAGGTGAGTTTACTGCCCCGATGATTGCGGCAGTTCTGATGATTATGGGGTATTCGATCAACGATACGATCGTGGCCTTTGACCGGATGCGCGAAGAGCTGGAGTTGCATCCGGAATGGAACCTTGCCCGGGTCGTTAACTATTCGATCAACCGGGTGTTGTCGCGAACCCTCCTGACCTCGGTGACAACGTTTACGGCCTCGCTCCTTCTTTGGATCTTTGCGGCAGGGGTGATTCAGGATTTCGCCCTTGTGTTTCTGATCGGTGTCGTGACGGGAACTTTTTCCTCGATCTTTATCGCGAGTCCGGTTTTCTACTGGTGGCATCGCGGTGATCGTCGGAAGGTGGACTCGGGCGAGGCCGCCCCGGTCTACGAATGGCAAACCGGTACAGCGGATTGAAATCGATGAAATCAGTTTGGGCAGTTCTTGCTGGATGTTCCCTGATCGCGGGATTAGGGAACGGGCAGGACATCGTGCGCGAATCGGTGTTCCATGTTTCGCGGGTTGATCTGGCCTACGAGCCGGAAACGCGGGAGGAACTAGCGAAGATTTTCGAGGCGCTCAATGCATCGGTAAAGGACCGTGATCTTCCCGTCTTTGCGTATGTGAAGGAGGATCGAGTCACCCGTACGGTCTACCGGATTTCGAATGTCACGAATGCGGAGGGTCAGACCAGCCGGGCGACAGTTTATGCCGATCTTTCGAGACTTCTTGAGGTTGACCGTACGTTGCAACGGACGATTGAAACCCGCGTGGGTCTCGAGGAGCGGGCGGCCACGATTCGAGAGGATCTCTCGAGAGCTTCGCATGCTATGGACAACGATCTCCCCTTTGCGACCGGCGATTCCGGGGCCAAGTTGGACGAGAGGCAGGTAAAACGTCTCGAGGCCGAATTAGCAAAAATCGATGCGAAGTTGGTGAAGTTTACGGATGCGCCCCCGACGGCGATTGAATCTATTTTGATTCCGATGGGCTTTTATGGGGACGGTGATGAGAAAGCCCGTTTGGTGGCGGCGATGGGGCTTTCGCAAAAGGTGGACGAGGAACTGTTTATCGCCAGTCTTAAAGCGGGTTTTTCCTACACGGTGGAGTGGACTGAAGACGAACCAGTGGGAAAGGAATGGGGAAATCCCGAGATCGGTCAAAATCCGGACGAAAAGTATTTCCCGAAAGAATATCCACGCGGTTTTCGCCCGGTTCGGTATCGAGTCGAGGTCATTTGGTAGATCAGGAACGGATTGTCGGATAGCGGATCGGTTGTAACAGAACTGTCATCGAGGGGCTCGATTTTTACGGCTTGAGGTGGACGCGGGATGGCGTTCAATAGAGGCTCCCATGAAGATTCTGATCCGTCTCGCTCTCGTTTTTGTTTTAGTTGTCGTGGTTGGGGCCTTTGGTCTGAACTGGTTTCTCTCGAAAGGTCTGAAACCGGCCTTTGAGAAGGCCCGCCCGATGATTGAAGAAAAGCTCGGAACAACCCTTGAGATCGATGATCTCGCGGTTCAGATTCTCTTGGGGCGACTGTCGGTTGACGGGATTCGGTTGGGAAATCCGGAGGGCTTTAATCAAACCCCGCATCTGTTTACGCTAACCAGCGCCCTCAACCAGATCAATCTGGCGGATCTGATCCTGAAGCAGCAGATCACGATTGATGAGATTCGGGTGGAGGAATCGAACCTGTATCTCATTCGCAAGGCGGACGGCAGCCTGAACCTCGAGGCTCTTCTGGCCAATCTTCAGCCGGCCGAAAAGCCGATTGAGGAAACGCCACCTCCGGCTGAGGAAGTCCCCCCCACGACGGAGGAGCCGGCGCCCCCAACCGAATTGCCTCCGTTCATGCTGGAGCGCTTTCTCCTGACCTCGGCGCTCGCATTTACGCAGGAGCGGGAGGGCAAAGACCCCTTTAACCTCGGGGTCGATCTGAAGGTCGAGGCGGATGGGATCGGGACGGTCGGTGACCCCGCAATGAAGACCGGGCGGTTCAAGATCACCGGGAATCTATCCGGCAACAAAGAGCTTTTTGTGATGAATCTGGCGGGCAAGGTTGCCCCCCTGAGCGATCCGACGGCACCGACGTTTGAGTTGAACGGGCAGATTGAGAGTCTCGAGATGAAGGTTCTCCGGGCCTTTTCAAAAGATATCAACCTCTCCGACGGGATGATTGATCTTCGCCTCCAACTGGCGGCGGTGAGCGGGGTGTTCTCGGATCGCAGTGAAATGGTCGTGCATATTGCGAACCCGAAGTTCGGGGAGGGCTTTGATATTCCGGCTCGGGCGGTCCCGGCTGCCTTGTCAGTTGTCGTCCCGGTCGGCGGGACGGTGATGGAACCGAAGATTTCCTTTGCCGAGGCCCTTGCGGCAAGCATTCGAACCACGCTGCTGGGTGCGCCGGCGGAGGCGCTGAAGGCCGAAGCGGAAAAGCTAAAGGCGGAGGCTGAGGCCCAGGTTGAGGCGGTCAAGGAACAGGCTGCGGCGCAGGCTGAGGCGGTTAAACAGGAGGCGGAGGCCTTGAAGGCGGAAGCCGAGGCAAAGAGCGCAGCGCTTCAGGAGGAGGCGAAAAAGCAACAGGCCAAACTGATCGAGGATGCCAAGTCAGGGAACCTCGATCTGGAGGCATCGAAAAAGTCCCTCGAAGGGGTTCTTGGCGGCGGGGAAAAGGCTGAGGACGGTCGGGAATCCCCGTCTTCGTCGATCATTAAGGACCCGAAGAAGGCTCTCGGCGGGGGAATCGGGGGAATCCTCGGGGGGAAGAAAGCCGCCGGGCCGGATGATTCGGCTGAATCTTCGGAAAGCGAGTCCAGCGAGTCAGAGGAATCTTCCTCGACGGCTGAGGAGGAAGTTGCAACGGAAGAGGAAGAGGAGGCCGCACCGGAGGAGAAAAAGAAGGGCCTCGGTGGTCTTGTTCCGGGCCTTGGAGGTGGCGGTAGTGGCGATTCCGGGGAAAAGAAGAAGAACCCCCTCGGTGGTCTTTTTTGAGTCTGATTTGCATTTTCCGTGTTTTCCATTGATCTCGATTCCCAGATGAATGGAAAAGCACGCGTAAATCTGTACGTTTTCGTACCGCATCCGGATTGGACGGGTGTAGCCGGGACGGTTGCGGTTGTGGCGCGTGATTTCCAGAGGGCAGAGAATCTGGCCGTCGCGGAGGCCTCGAAGCGGGGCTTCCCAGGGGCTTCCTTCTCTATCCTCGTCGAACCTGTCGAGGAGGGTAGCAGTGCTGTTGGGAGATGGGTGGAGATCGAGCGGTATCGCGATGTGGACGACGATGAACGGGTGGTCTTTTCGCAGTTTGGGTATCGCACCGAGGCGATGGATCGTTCCGCGGCGATTCGCGTCGCCTAGCGGCCCGAGCTGAAGAAAAACGCGACGCCGGTCTTTTTCGTTTGTGAAAGGGGCGGTTAAATGGGATTCCGTAATGATGAGTGTGGATTCCCCAGCTTCTTTTGATTTTGACGGTGATGGCCTGAGAATCCTGATTGTAGCGGCCCGTTTCAACGGTCGGTTTGTTGATGCCATGATCGAGAGGGCGGTTGAACGTCTGATTCGCAGTGGGGTGGATTCGTCGGATATTGAGGTCGTCCGTGTTCCCGGATCGAACGAGATCCCGCAGGCAATCGCGATGGTGACGGAGGCAGTTGGGGACGAAACACCGGATGCGGTTATTGGCCTGGGCGTAGTCATCGCGGGAGATACGACCCACCATGAGGTGATTGGAAACTCGACTGCACTGATGCTGCACACCCTCGCGATTGATCTGAGTTTGCCGATCATTAACGGAATCGTTGTTTGTGAAACGATTGACCAGGCTGAGGTGCGCTGCCTCGGTGATCTGGATCGCGGGTCCGCCTTTGCGTCGGCCGCGCTGGAGATGGCTGGTCTGGCAATAACTCTCGGGGGAGTTTCCGAAGATGAGTGAGGGTGAAGCGGCACCGGCAGAAAAAAAGCCTTCCCGCCGCCGCGAGAACCGCATCGCCGCGATGCAGTTTCTCTACAGTTGGGACCTGAATCCGTCGGAGGTTCGGGCGGATGCAATTTATACCTTTTTCGAAAACCGTTCGTATCCAAGAAACTATTACGTTTATGCCGAGGATCTTGTTCGCGGGACTCTTGACAACCTCGATCCAGTCGATGCGAAGATCCGCGAGCTCGCCCGCAACTGGGATTTCCACCGGATTGCGCGGGTCGATCTGGCGATTTTGCGTCTGGCGATCTACGAACTGCTCTTCCGGACCGACATCCCGCCGGTGGTTACGATCAACGAGGCGATCGAGCTGGGGAAGACCTATTCGAGCGAGGAGAGCAAACGGTTCATCAACGGGATCCTCGACAAGATGAAGGATTCCCTGACCCGTCCGCTCCGTTCAGCTGTCGGGGACGATCCCGGATTCTGAGAGATCTCCGCCCATCGCGAGGGCGATTCCCCACCGAAGGTTATAGGTCGAATGGTGGATCGCGTCGACGGGCGCGCGGTGGGCGACCTCGAGGATGATATCGAGGGCTATCGGTAGAATGTCGGCGCGGGTCGCCGGCAGACCGGGAATTTCGATTCGGCGTGCGAGGGGGAGGGCGTTGCATTCGTTCGTAAAGTTGGTGAGATCGCGGATCGCAAGGAGACCGGGATGCTCCTCAAAATCAATCCCGAGGCGGTGGGCGAAGATGGCCCGGGTGATTGTAAAGGCACCTCCGGCACCGATGAGCATCGGAGTATTGGCGAGGGCGGCCGGGATCGGGGTGGGTGCGATGAGGGCGGCGACCTTTTGGCGGATTGCCTCGCGGTTGCCCGCTGGTTGGACCCCGTTCGGGGTCGTCGGAAACTGGCGGAGCATTCGGACCGCCCCGAGGTTCAGGCTGATCGCCTCGGTGACGAGACCGCGCTCGCGGACAATCACCTCAAGGCTGCCGCCTCCGAGATCGAGTAAAACAAAGTCGGGGGCCGTCCCGACCAACGGGTCGGCGGTGATCCCGCGGGCGATCGCAGCTGCCTCGTCCTCGCCGCTGAGAATCTCGACGGCCTCGCCGGTCCGTTCGAGGACGGCCTGGCAAAAGATCTCCCGATTGGCGGCATCGCGGAGGGCACTGGTGCCAACGATCCGAATCTTCGCCGGGGTCCCGACGATATCGCGGGCGGCTGCGAGGAGGTCTTCGACGGCGCGGACCCCGCGGGCAGCGGCGGTGGAACTGAGTTCCGGGGGCTCACCGGTCATGCCCTCGCTGATACGGACCTCGATTGTTTTCTGAAAGGCAGGGGACCGGGGAAAATCAGCGGGCAGGCCCAATACCTTGATGGTGTTACTGCCGACATCGACGACGATACGTCCGGTCATGGTACTGGATACAATCACTTCAGGGCGGCGCGGATGAGGGCGTCGAGGCCGAGGGGCTCCTTTGACGTGGCGCGTGCGCGGTCAACGGATTTGCGGGCATCGGCCTCCCGATAGCCGAGGGCAACGAGGGCGAGGACGGCGTCCTCGGTATCGCTGGAACCGGCGGCGGGGGGCTGGGTGCTGGTGCCGTCCGCGTTTGACGTCGGGGTCTGGGTGGGAAAGGCACCCCGGAGATCAACAATGATCCGTTCGGCGGTTTTCTTGCCGATCCCCGGGCATTTGGAAAGCCCGGTGGCGTCACCAGCGTCAACCAGTTGCTGGAGGGCGGCGGTGTCAAAGTGGCTGAGGATGGCAATTGCGAGACGGGGGCCGACCCCGGAAACGCGTTGGGTGATCCGGCGGAAGGTATCACGATCCTCAGGGCGATGAAACCCGTAAAGTTCCTCCGCATCCTCGCGGACGACATGGGCGGTGTGAAGCCGGACGGTGTCGCCGATCGCGGGGAGGCTGGCGGCGGTGTTGAGGGGGATCCGGAGGGCGTAGCCGACCCCGTTGGCGTTGATGATTGCCCCGAGGGGGTCAAGCGCCTCGAGCTTTCCTTCGATAAACGCGATCATGTTTTCAGGTCAGACCAAGGACATCCCGCATCGAGTAGATGCCGGGGGAATGCGGGTGTTCGCAAAGCCATTTGGCGGCGTGAATCGCGCCTTCGGCAAAGATGCGCCGATCGGTTGCGCGGTGGGTCAGTTCGATCCGTTCTCCCGCCCCGGCGAACCAGACGGTATGTTCGCCGACGATGTCGGCCGCGCGGAGAGCGTGAACACCGATTTCCTCCGGTGTCCGCTCTCCGGTGATGCCTTCGCGTCCGTGACGGAGAACATCGCGGGAAAGACCGCGAGCGGCGAGAATCGCCTCGATCAGGTTTTCAGCGGTTCCGCTGGGGGCATCCTGTTTGAACTGGTGGTGAGCTTCAAAGACCTCAGTTTGATATCGGCGGGGGAGTTTCGCAGCGGCCTCGCCGACGAGATGGATGAGGAGGTTCACCCCGATCGAGTAATTCCCGGCCCAGATGATCGGAATCGCGGAGCCGGCGGCGGAGATCGATTCCTTCTCCGGCGGGGTGTGGCCGGTGGTTCCGATCACGAGAGGGATTTGCCGCCCGGCGCAGAGTTGCGCGAGTGGTGCGGTCGCCTCGTGAAAGCTGAAATCGATGGCGACATCACAGCCCCCGAGAAGAGCGGCGGTATCATCGCCGAGATCGGCCGCCGCGCGGAGCTGAACCGCAGAGTCATCGGCAACCGCATCGCGGATCGCTTGCCCCATCCGGCCCCGGCTGCCGTTCAAGAAAAGGTTTACTGCCATGAAGTCGAGGATTGGAGGGTTGTCGGTGTCGAGTCGAGCGTGAATGGCGTCGGAAGATGCCGGGGGGCGCGCTGGAAGGGTCTGGGTAGGGGCTATTTAGGCTGGAGGTTTTCGGTCTTGTGGGCTATGTTTTCGGGTTTTTCATGACTCATGCCGATCCATCTTTCTCCGATTTCCTGCCGCCGACCCGCGCGGTGCACGAGGGTGCCTACCCGGACGGTGTATTCGGGTCGGTGACGCCACCGATCTACACCTCATCGACCTTTCGGTGGACCGATCCGCTGGAGGTTCCGGAGATCGACTACGCCCGGTGCAACAATCCGACGCGGCAAAGTCTTCAGGACAGCCTCGCGGCACTCGAGGGAGGGGTGGCTGCTTACGCGACGGCCAGCGGGATGAGCGCGATTCACACGGTCCTGCTCCTCCTCGAATCAGGGGACCATGTGATCTGTGCCGATGACGCCTACGCGGGCACCTATCGGCTCTTCACGGGGGTGCTTTCACGGATGGGGATCCGGTTTTCCTTTGTCGACATGGCAGACCCGGGAGCGGTGCGCGGGGCGATCACCGACCGGACCCGGATGTTCTGGGTTGAGACCCCCAGCAATCCCTTGATGAAAATCACCGACATCGCGGCGGTGGCGGAGATATCAAAATCGGTTCCCGGGGCTCTCCTCGTAGTGGACAACACCTTTTTGACCCCGGCCATACAGCGCCCCCTCGAACTGGGGGCGGATATCGTCGTGCATGCGACGACGAAATTTCTGAATGGGCATTCGGACGTGATTGGTGGGGCGATTGTTAGCCGGGAGGGAGAGATTGCTGAGCGTATCCGAAAGCTCATTACATCAATTGGAAGCGGGCAGGCGGCCTTTGATGCGTTTCTGGTCCATCGCGGGGTGCGGACGTTGTTTCCGCGGATGGAGGTCCATCAGCGGAATGCGGTTGCGGTAGCGAACTCACTGGTCGGTGCCGAGGGGGTCAGGCGAGTACATTTTCCCGGTCTGTCCGATCATCCGGGGGCCGAAATTGCGGAACGCCAGCAATCCGGGCCGGGGGCGATGCTGAGCTTTGAGGTCGATCCGGCGAGGGTCGATGCGCTTGTCCTCGTGCGCACCCTGCGGGTTTTCCAATTGGCAGTCAGTCTGGGCGGGGTCGAATCGTTGGTCGAGATTCCCTGGCACATGAGTCACCATTCTCTGACCGAGGAAGAGCGCACGGGAATGGGGCTGACGCCGCACCTGATCCGCTTGTCGCCCGGACTGGAGGCGGAGGCGGATCTGATCGCCGATCTGAGCGAGGCCCTCCGGCGGGCGAGGCGGTAGAAGAGAGGATTGAGTTCGCATCTTTGATGCCCGTTCGGATGTTGCGAGATGTTACGAATCTGCGTCGAAGGAGATGGTCCTCGACCGATTTGAGATGAGTGCCTAAAAAACCGGAAAAGTCACGTTAGTATGAATAAAGCGTTCATTTTCGGGTTGGTCTTTGCGGCGGGAATTCTGGTCGCGGTCGTGGGAATGCGGGTAATCAAGCCGGCCGAAGATCGGATAGAATCCACCGGAGTCCTGATCGAGGAGTTGTCCTTTGTTTTGCCTCCCGATCCTGATCGGGAGCGGGTACTGGAATCGTATGTTCGGGAGATTCGGGATCTTGATTTTGACTATGGAAAAGTAGGTTCGGTGCTGGAGGCGATTGGTTATCTGGAACTGAAGCGTCGGTTCCCGGCGCCGCAGTACGCGGTGGTGCCGAGTGTTCAGTACTTCAACCACGAAGGGCGAACGGTCGGGGAGCTGGACCTGGTTGTGGTTGATGTCGAGGCATCAAGGGCGGTGGTGGTTTACGAGGCCAAACTGACCGGAAATCCGGGTGCGGCGGGAGGAAGGGCGGCTGAGCAAATCGAGCGTTTTCGACGAACCCTGCGGGCGGGAGAGGTTTTCCGGTTCCAGGGTCGACCGGGCGATCTGCGGCTGGGCGTGGACCATTTCCGGGGTGATATCCCGATGTTACGGATGGGCACACGGGAGACGGAGTCCTATGGTTGGGAGGCCGTGATGGACATCACCCGGAGCGAGGGCGACATTGTGCAATCCCGTCTCGGCGGTGCACGAAGGTATTGATCCGCGTCTGTCAAGGGCCCTTCGCGACGAAAACCCCTGAGATTTGCGGACTAGTCCCTGATCTCGATCAGGTCAAAGAGGGAGAGGGTTCCGATCAGCCTCTTAGCCTCGTCGATCACGAGGGCCTGTTGGGAACCGTCGAGGATCATCTGGAGGAGGATGTCGCTGCCGCTGGTATCTGCCGTGACCACCGGGCAGGTGTCGACAGAGTGGAGAGGAAGCGGCTGGTCAAGGTCGTGGGCAATTTCTTTGAGTCCCTCGTACACATCCTCGCGGGCGATGATTCCAATAATTTTCTGATCGCGGTCAACGACTGGATAGTGGCTGTGTTTTTCTGCGGTGCAGGTGGCGAGGGCCTCGCGGATGGGGCATTTCGCGGTCAGGGTGGTGACGTTGCCAACCATAAGATCGCGGGCGGGCTTATCGGCGAATTCGGGACGAAGGTAACGGCGGAGACGGTAGAACTCCTGCTTGGGATCCTCGAGTCGGGATGTCCGTCCGACGACCCCGCGGAGGCGGCGGCTTTCCTTGAGGAGGGGGACGACGACCTCGCCGCTGAAAGCGAGGACCTCGGTCGGTTCGCTGGCGATGGCCTCGTATTCGTAGAATCCTGAATTGAGAAGGGCGCGTTCGCCAAAATACTGGCCCTCGCGAACGCGGCGAAAGACTTGGCCGTTCTCACTGACCGTGACCTCTCCGGATTTGACGAGGTAGAGGAATGAGGCCGGCTCGCCCGGGACGGTCAGGGGGTCGCCCGGCTCGAGGAACATTTTCCGGTAGAGGCGGGTGTAACGGGGATTGAGGAGGGCGGTATCGCGGGGGAAGAAGAGGTCGAGAGTCCACTCGATCATGACCCGCAGCTTGCGTTCGATCCCCGGTAGTTTGAAGAGGTAGATACTTCGCCACATGAACCAGGCGATAAAACCGGAGATGTTAATCCCCATGACATTGGCAACGGCGGTACGGTGTCCGATGGTGGCGAGTTCGCCGAGACCGGTAAAGGTGAAGGGCTGCGGTTGTTCGCCGCGATGAACGCGGAGGATGTTCTGGCCGCAAAGGGTGCCGTGGCGCATCGCGAACTGAGCGGTCGGTGCGCAGTATTCGCCCTTGGTTTTGTGGAGGGGATTGGCGGCGGCATCGCCGAGTGCCCAGACGCCCTCGATTCCGGGCACGCGGAGGCATTCGTCGGTAATGATGATCCCACGTTCTTCGGGAAGCCCGGTAACAGCGCAAAATTTGCGGATCAGCGGGTGGGCGGCATTGCCGACAGTTGAAATCACATTGGAGACTTCAAT
The DNA here is from genome assembly GCA_964519935.1 of uncultured Puniceicoccaceae bacterium. GTDB lineage: Bacteria > Verrucomicrobiota > Verrucomicrobiia > Opitutales > Puniceicoccaceae > DAISIK01. The sequence goes on from CAZFLQ010000016.1 coordinate 16,161, forward strand.
CGCGCTGTCATCGCTGAGCCGGATTCGCGACGCGGTAACAGCCTTAACGCGTTTCCCGAGGACGAGCTTTAAACCGCGTTTTTCGAGCTTCTGCTGCGCGTAGAGGGCGAGATCCTCGCTCATTGTCGGAAGAATCCGCTCGCGGCTGTGGACAAGGATGACGGAAAAGTCCTCGGGCTGGATGACCGGGTAGTATTTTCGCATCGACGCATACATGTCGAGAATCTGCCCGGCGGTCTCGACCCCGGAGTAGCCACCGCCGACCACGGCAAAGGTGAGAAGTCGTCGGCGGATCTCGGGGTCATTCTCGAGACTGGCCTCCTCGAACCGATTGATGATCCGCGCCCGCAGGACCATGGCGTCCCCGACGGTCTGCATGAGGAGGGCGTGTTCGGACATCCCGGGGACGCGGGAGAGGTCGATGACGGCGCCGGGGGCGAGGACGATTTGACGGTAGCGAACGACCTTCGGGCGTTTCGAGCGACCAGAGACGATCGTCAGTTCGCGGGCCCTGGGGTCAATTACGTCAACCCGTGCGCGGAGGATTCGAAGACCGGGACAGAGGAGACGGAGGGGGTTGACGACATGGCGTGGGGCGAGGGAGGCGCCGGCGACCTCGGCCAGCATCGGCTGGAAGGTCATGTAATTCTGGTCCGAAATGATCCCAACCTTGAGTTCGCCCCGGCGGGCGGCGCGTGAGAGGGCCTTGCCGCAATAGACCCCACCAAACCCGCCGCCAATGATGGCGACATCCAAATCAATTGTTTCATCCACGGCTGGGAACCTAACGGGAGCGGGTGATCATCTTAAAGGCTAATTCCAGACGGTTACGGAAAGGATACGTCGCAATGCGGGCGAAGGTGGGAAGATCGTCTATTGGGTTGCGGAACTCAGACACGTGATGCGGCCGGGAGATTCGATCTGATCGAGGATCTCACCGGTGTCCACGTTGATCGACATGAGCGATGCGGGGCTAGCCGAATAGCCCTCATGATCGACTGCAAGGACGGCGACTGGCGAATGGGGTGAAAGTGCGACGATGCGAGTTCCGTATCCGGGAAGATCAATCATGGTCTCGGGGATTGGGCCCTCGCCTTTCCATTCATCGATCCGAAAAATTCTCAGGATAGGTGACGGTTCGAAAAATTTGTTCAATTCACCTGCACCCCGTACCTTGATCTTCCCGGAAACAACCGTTGCAAGACGGGCGAAGTCTGGAAAGTAGATCGGCTCTTCAGCACCTGTGGTCCCATCCTGAAAGCCTACGAAACGGCGATCATGCAACCGGAAGATACCGTATCCGCTGCCTTCCCCGCTATTGATAACGAGATAATGGATTTTACCTCCATGAACAAAGCGACCGACCCGGTCCGGGAAGGTATTGCCCCACGATGTGTCCGGAGCGGTCGGAATGGATGTCTCGTTCTGCCATTTACCCTCGAGGCTGGCGTCGAGATCGGCGATCCAAAGCGCTCCATAGAGATCGAGGGTGAGGACGAGGGTGTTTTCGGATGGCTCAATCTTAATCACCTCGGGGTTCGGTCCAGCCTCTTTTAAATTCCCCGTGATATGAAGGTCCGGGCGTGTCCGGGGTAGAGGGAGATCGATCCATTGGTCGAAATTTGGAAGATCGATCCAAACGAATCGACTTCCGAGGTGCTTGCCCTTGCTGCTATCCTTTTGGAAGCTGAGGGCTGCCTTGCCAATCTCCGGCCAAATCCGAATGTCCTCGACGCGGTGACCGGTAGGGTCGAGTTTGAGGCGGGAGTTCCAATGGTTGGTGATCCGGGCGGAATCACCATCGATCATGACAAGATTGCCTTTCGATCCACCGATCACAAACGAGTCCCCAAACGGACGGTGTTCGTCGGGCTCAAATCCCAGATGGATCCATTTGGGTGGGGCATCACTCCCGATCGTGTGGATGACATAGCCGCCGTCCTCGCCGAGCAGGGTGGCTCCGAGGAATTTCCCGCTGGCGGATAATCGGATCTTGTCGGGATAGGATGGACCCGCGATATCGAACAGGATGCGGGTTTCTTTGAATTCTCCGGTTGATGGATCAACTTTGGCGAGGGCGATACCCGCCTGGCCACTGCTGTATCCGTCACCCTCGGTTTCAAACCCGTAGTAAACCGTGTCAGTGCCCGCGAGAAGAGCGTTTACGGTTGTGAGGAAGACAACGAGGAGAGACCAGCGAGTGAAGACCATAAAAAGATCCAAGTCTTGAATGGGCCGACCTTGGCAAGACAGTCCGTGGGAACTTAGCCCCAAGTCACGGATTCGTTACACTTGAAAGGGTTGTTCGGTTCGGGCGATTTCTTTTGCCTCCTGACGATGGGTGAATTCCTTCACTGTTCTCAAGTTTCGAAGAGCTTTGGTGCGACACCGGTCCTGAACGATGTATCTTTTGATCTCGAAGAGGGTGGTTGTATCGCACTTCTGGGTTCTTCGGGATGTGGGAAAACGACGTTGCTCAATATCATTTCCGGATTGCTATGCTGTGATCTGGGCAAAGTTGTCTGCGACGGGCGGGTTCTCGACGACCCGTCCAAGGGAATCTCGTTGCCGATCCGCGAACGGGGTTTCTCAATGGTATTTCAGGATTTTAGCCTCTGGCCGCACATGACGGTGGGGGAGAACGTTGCTTTCGGGCTCAAGCTAAGGGGGATCCGGCGCGCTGACCGGGAGCATCGCGCGGCGGAAATGTTGGAAAGGGTCGGATTGCGCGGTTTTGGCGAACGGTCTCCGGCATCTCTTTCCGGTGGTCAACAGCAGCGGGTGGCGATTGCGCGGGCTCTCGTTGTTGAACCTCGATTGCTGCTTCTCGACGAACCCCTAAGTGCCCTCGATGCGGTCTTGCGGGAGGAGCTGCGAGACGAGATTGCTGGATTGATCCAGAATTTCGGAATGACTGCCCTCTATGTTACCCACGACCAGACTGAGGCCCTTACGATTGCATCGCGTGTAGCCGTAATGGATGTGGGGAGGATTGTGCAGATCGATGAACCAACCACCCTCTATCGACGACCTGCAACCAGCAAGATCGCGCGGTTTCTGGGGGTTGGGAACGTCCTCGAACTCGGCCTTCCCGGAATGAAATGGTTGCTGCGTCGCGGAGCCACGGGGAGTGGCATGGCCTGGGCTATCCTGAGATCCTCACGGGTGAATGTTCTTTCGGGAGAATCGGAGGCATCGCCGTCTGATCGAGGCTGGGTGAAGTTTCCCGGAATTGCCTTGCGAAGCAAATACCAAGGAGAGCGTTTCGAAATCGATTGTCGTACCGATGCCGGTTTGTTTCTGAAGGGAGTTGCCGATCAGTCTTTCCCTTCAGGCGCACCCGTCCTGATCGAACTGGATCCCTCTGCAATCCATTACACCAAAGAATGAAAAACAAACTGAAAATGAATGGGCGAGACCTACGATCTTTGCTAATAACCGGACTGATGGCAGCGGCTGCTATTCATCTGACTGGCTGCGGTCCCAACCGCGACGATTCGGAACAAGGATCCCTCGTTGTTTACATGTCCGGGCCGCGACCTCTTGCTGAAGTTGCCGTGGAGGCCTTTACGCTCGAGACGGGAATTCCGGTCCTTCTGACGAGTGCGACCACCGGCAGTCTGATGGCAAAAATCGAGGCGGAAAAACGTAACCCGCAGGCCGATGTCGTGCTGTTCGCGAGTCAAGTCGCGGCCGAAGCGTTGAAAAAGGAAACCCTTCTGCATGAATACCGACCGCCGAATGCGGCGAAGACACCGGCAGAACTTCATGACCCTGATGGTTACTACCACACAACAGGGTCAGCCATCGTGGGGATTGCCCTTTCTGGAAGCGTGGAACCCGAGGGATTGGATTGGGAGAGCTTCTACGATGGAAGTTTCGCGGGACGTGCGGTGATGCCCTCCCCGAGCCAGTCAGGATCGGCCGCCGATTTTGTCCTTGCTTACTTTGAGAAAAATCCAGTTTCCGGTTGGGATCATTTTCTGAATGCTCGCCGCGCGGGTCTCGCGATTTCAGGGGCAAACAATCAGGCACTCGGTGGTTTAAACACGGGGGCGTTTGACGCGGTTTTTGCGGCGGTTGATTACCTTGTCTACCGCCAGATCGAGAAAGGCGAACCCCTCCGGATGTACTACCCGCCGAGTGGTTCCCCTCGGATCAATCGTCCGATCGCGATCCTCGCCTCGAGTTCGCGGAAAGAAACCGCCGAGATGTTTGTTGACTTCTATTTTTCGAAAACCGTCCAGGAGGCGGTCGCGGATGCGCTTCTGATCCCGGCGCGAACGGATGTACCGATCGCAGCGGTGCGGATGGATACCGCTTTGATCAAGATCATGCCGCAGGACATTGCAAAAGGTCTCGAGATCATGCCGGAGGTTCTCCGCCGTTTTCAGGCCGAAATTGAGCGGGCAACGATTGACTGACGGCTTGTATGAAGGGTCAATTACAGCAGATCCTGCGACGCTGGCCGCTCTGGTTGGGGATCAGTTTTGTTTTGTTTACGGTCGGTTATCCAGTCGGGTATCTTTTCCTGCAAAGTCTCTTTCCCCATCTCGGCGAAGGATCGCTAACGGGATTTGGTCAAGGTTATCTGCGAATGTTTCAGACCGGGAATATTCTCGGTATGATTTTGAATTCCGTTCTCTGGGCAGGGGCGACGACCATCGTATCCTGGATTCTCGGTGTGCCGGCGGGTTGGTTGTTGGCCCGAACCAACCTACCGGGGAAACCTCTCGCGCGGATCATCGTTTTGATCCCGGTGATGGCACCGGCTTACATCAACGCCCTCGCGTACATTCTGGTCATGCAGGAGGGAGGGTTTGGCGATACCGTTTCCGGGGGATTGCCTTCGTGGATACGGGACCTTTTTTTCGGTTTCTGGGGTGTTACCTTTGTGATGGCGGTGGTCTCTTTCGGGGCGGTGGCGCTGGCGACCGAGGCGGTTCTTCGAACCTTGCCGAACCGACTCGAGGATGCTGCTTCCTGTCTGGGAGCTTCCCGGAGTCAGGTCATTCGGTGGATTCTGCTACCGCTTTTGTTGCCCGCGATCCTGAATGCCGGGATTCTCGTTTTTCTTGAGGCAATCGCGAATTTCGGGGTCCCCGCGATTATGGGCCCGCGGGCCAACCTGCCACTCCTGCCGGCCGAGATTTATCATCTCGTCACGAGTTGGCCGCTGGATTTTCCGTTGGCGACTGCACTTTCTGGACTTCTCTGCGTGATCGCGATTCTTCTCGTGTCGATCAGTCGTCGAATCCTTGCGCGTCAGTCCCTCGTTCGCTCCCGGGTGGGGGCGGTTCGCGAGCGGAGTTTGAGCCGGACCCAGAAGGTTCTCGGATGGGCATTTTTCGGGTTTCTATTTTTCATCGGGGTCGGTATCCCGAACGCGGCGATAGGGTTGGCGAGTCTGGTCGGGAATTGGAATGCGGGGGCGGTCCCGGATCTGACAATTGGGAACTATATCGATTTTTTTGCGCCTGACAGTCGCGGCGTGGAGGCACTCAGGACATCCCTCGTTCTGAGCATCGGCGTGGCCACCGTTTGTAGCCTTATCGGCGGGGTAGCGGCCTACGCGATCCATCGTTTTCCGGGGCGCGGGAGCCGCTTCGCGGATGCCGTCGGATTGTTGCCGCGGGTCGTTCCCAACATTGTTGTGGCGATCGCTTTCATCATGGCCTGGAATGCCCCCTGGGTACTTTTTGAAATCTATGGCACGATCTGGATTTTGTTTTTGGCCTACCTCGCGCTCTATCAGAGCGATGCTCTCCGCTATGGAAGCGCCGGGATGAGTCAGATTGGGAAAAATCTTGAAGACGCCGCCGAATCCCTTGGGGCCAGCCGTTTACGAATCCTTTGGTCGATCATCTTTCCCCTGCTGCGACCTTCTCTTTTTGTCGCATGGGCATTGACTTTTGTGGTCTGCATGCGGGACTGGGTCGCATCGGTCATCCTGCTTCCTCCGGGAGTGGTTACAATCGGCAGCTATCTATTCAACGAATTCGATCAGGGCAACCTGTCCAGCGCGATGGTGATGGCAACGCTGACGGTTTTTCTCAGTAGTGGTGTCCTCCTGGCGATACAATCGAGGTGGAGGATTGTCTAGCCGACACATCTCACAGGCCTCCGGCCTTTCTCGGCGAGGGGCGGTGAGATCTGTAGGCCAGTGGCAACCTTACGGACCGACTGTAACTCGATTGTCACGTTTTCGGCGGCACTTTGGCTTTAAGATTTTGGAAAAATTTCATCACAGATAGGTATGGGCACGAATAGCAGAGGGGTGGGTCGGCGGGAAAGCGTGCTGACCTTGCGGGAGGATGGTTTCGCCCTGATTGTCACACTTGGTTTGCTTGCGGTTGTCCTCCTTTCGGTTTTGGCGCTGACATCGCTGACCCGCTCACAGATAGATGTGTCGCGGTCGCAATCCGAGATATTACGAGCGAGGCTGGCGGTAGACTTTGGGGTAAAAATCGCCCTCGGGGAATTGCAGCAGGCGATGGGGGCAGACCCTTCGGTTTCAATGATTTCGGATGCAAATGACGGAACGCGGACCGCCCACTGGTTGCGGGGGTTCGATGGTGGGACGGGTCTGTGGCTGGTTTCGGGGGGAGATCAAGCGGGCGCGGGGGGCACTGTTTCGGACTGGACCGACAGACTGTCTCCGGTTCCTGGTGAATTGGAGTCGCGGGTCGAGGCGGGCTGGATTCCTGCCGATGGCGAGGGAGGACGGATTGCCTGGTGGATCGCAGACGAAGGGGTAAAGGCCTCTTTTGCGGTCCCTGACCGATCGCGACCGACGGAAGGTGAGCCGCGCGTGCTGGTGCCGGAGCAAACCTCCGATGGATTTGTGTTCACGCAGCTCCAAGCGGGGCGGCCGCGTCATGAGGTCTTCTTTGAAGAAGACGATTTCGACAATCTCGAGATCACTACGATTGAAAGAGTTCGCCATCGTCAGCAGTATCCGTTGATTGCAGTGAATTCGGCCCCTAACCTGCAATACCACGATCTGACGCCGCTGGCGATGGGACTGTTAACCCGTCCGGAAGGGGGGTTGAAACGAAACCTCACGACCGGTCGTCCTGCTCTCGCGTCGGCGGGTGGTTTCAGTGAACCCAGTATCGAAGTTCTGGACCGCTTCCTTAATCCCGAAGGTCATTGGTCGTGGCCGAATACCTTTGCGCTCCGCAAGGGCGAGGTCGATCCAACGATCCAGACCGTTTATCCGGCCAGATGGTCCGCACTTTCCCCGAACAACCGCGATATGCCGCTTTTTCCGGAAATTGAGGGAACGTTGGTGGACAGTATCCTGCCGATCATCACCGAGATGAAGATCTACGCGGCGATCTTCAACGAGGGACGCGACGGTCAACACCGGCTGCGGTATTATGGCGGGTTCCAGCTCTGGAACCCCTACGCATTTCCCCTCCGGATCCACAGCAGGGAATACAACAACGGCTTGTTCTTCGTCAATGTGACCGGGACGCAACACCTTGAGGTATCACTTTACAGCCCCGGTTCGGATTTTAGCGAACCGCCGCTGCGGAGTTTCATCGTGAACACGGATCCGTTCCCGAGAATCAGAAACGCCAATACCACAAACCGGATTGAGGAGCTTTCCTACAATTTGGAAATTGTCCTTGAAACGTCGGCGAGGCGACCGCCTCGGGCGACCCTCCAAGCGGGTCAGGTCTATCACGGGGAATCACCTGATGCCAGCGATGACAGAACCGGACTTTCCCGTTTGCTGACGAACCGGAAGTCCGATGAGTGGTGGGCGGAATGGGCACCGGGTCGCGGAATTGAACCGGCGGATTACGGCGCGGACCATTTGATCCGAATCCGCAGTGTCGATGCAGATGGTAAACCAGTGGCCCCGCGTCTGAACATCCAATTGAAGCGTTACGTGGGTGCGAGTGATCGAAATGGACTTCGGCCTGAGGATTATCCGGGCGATCTGGTGATGGAATTTCGGAATGTCCCGTTCGACCCTTTTGAACTGACTCTCACTGGGGCGGAATACTACCTCGCCAGGAGTAGTCAATACAATCGTGCGGATTACCGGTTTGCCTACCATTTCAAGATTGAAAATGAGGATGATTTGCCAGGAATCCTCGGCTTGCTCTCGGAGCGTGTTGATATTCGCAATCCGGTCATTGACCTCGCTGATCCTGACATCGCGGATCTCTTTTTTGTTGAAAGCGATGTCGAACTGGCGGTCCGGAGCGGAACCGCCTTCAGTGATATTGACGACGGGGAAAGCCCCTTCTGGTCGAATTCGCTTAATGAAAGCGGGCGACGTTTTGGAAGCTTTCGTCTCTTTGACCATCCGACCCGACCGCCGGTTTCGATTGCGGCCCTCCGCCATCTGTCGATTGCGGGGAGTCCGCCCTTCGCGATCGGGTCGGAGAACGGGGGAATCTGGAATCAGATGTTCGATGAATTTTACCTGACGGGAACGACTCAGAATGGAGACGAGTTCCTCAACATTCCGGGTGAGGCAAATCCGCAGGTGCGAACTTGGGGAGAGAGGGAGCCGATGCCCCCCTTGCCAAACCAGCGGATTCGACTGGATGAAGCGCGCCTGGCGGCCCTCGGAATTGAGCGCCCGGATAGTGCGAAAAAGATGGCAGATCTCGGGCGTGATGCGGGCCTTGCGGAGGCGGCCTGGATTGAGGGAAGTTTTAACGTAAACTCGGCTTCCGCGAAAGCGTGGCAAGCGGTTTTGGCGCGGAGTATTCCCGAATGGCGTAGTCGTCTCGCCCAGCAGGGTGCTGGAAGTGCATCGGGCGATCCTGAACGGCTCGACAGGGTTTTTTTCCGTCATTCCTTCAATGGTGGTGCGCCACTTCCGGAAAGGAATCCACCCTTGCGGGATGTGGACCTCGCAGCCGAGGGGAATCTTCGACGAAGGCAGGAAGTGCTTTTTGGGCAGGGTTTTCGATGGCTGGGAGAGACGGGCGGCGATGGTGCGATCGCCCTCGGGCGACTTGCAAAGTCTCTTTCCCGGCGGATCGGAGAGTATCAAGCGGCCAACGGTCCTTTTCGTTCGCTTGCTGATTTTATTGACAGTGGGTTGATTTCGGCGGCGATCCGGGAATCCGAAATCAATAAAGGCATCACCGAGGGATCCCCGCTTTACATTCGGGAGGGAGACCTTCTCGAGGCGATTGCTCCGTTCCTGACGTGCCGAAGTGATACCTTCCGAATTCGGGTGGTTGCGGAGGTTCCGAACCTTTCGGGTCAGGTTATCGAGAGACGCCTTGAAGTCACCGTGATGCGTTCACTCGACTATGTAGATCCTGCATCCAATTCTCCGGATGCTGAACCCGATGCTTTGAATCCGATCAATGCCCGCCTTGGACGGGCGTTCCGGATTCTCGACTACCGTTGGATTCCTTAAACCTTATCAGAAACCGGCAAATGTTTGCAGTTACACATCGAATTACTCTCGTCTTGATTTTGTGGGTCAAAGCAGCCTCTCACGTCTTGATGGCAGTGCCCGACGATGGAGAGGTTGAGAATGTCAGGATTGGCTTTCGAACCTATTCGCTGGTGGGGGAGGAGGCTTTGCGGGATTTGCACTACGAGAAACGCCCAGGTGAGTTCGCGAACCTCGGATTTCGGCGTTTTCAGCGGTCCATCTCAACCTACCGTTATGAGGGTCCGCCGGTTTTGATCTTTTTCAGACCGGACCCGGAGGCGGAGACTGGCTTTAGTCCAGTCGGCCGGGTGTCGATCTCACCCGAAGACGGCAAGTCCTTTCTGGTTTTTGTCCTCCCGGCCTCTGCGGAAGAGAATGACAAACGGGTGAATCTGGAAATAATTGAGGATTCGTTCGACCGGATTCCCGATAATACCGTTTCGTTCCTCAATTTTACAAACGCTTCACTCGTCGGGGTTCTCGATATTGTAGAGATCCAACTTGACCGCGGTTTTTCCGGACCGTTCTCGCTTCATGAAAGACTCGGAAAGCCGGTTATCGTCGGCTTGGCGGTTCGGCGTGGAGACAGTGTCAGAAAGGTCTTGCAAAACCGTTGGACCTTCCGAGCCGGGGAGCGCAATCTGGTTATTCTCGCCCCTCCCCGGCGCCCGGGTTCCTTTCGGATTCAGGCTTTTCACCTCATTGATTCGGAGGAACGAGCGCGTCTGGGTTTGAACGATGGACCTGATACATCGGATCAGGACTGAGGCGGTAGACGGGTTTGAAACGGCTGTCACCAGATCGTAACATTTGGTCAATTGACACTTTGGGCAAATTCCCGAATGCCGGACAGATGAATTCACAATTCAGCAACCCCTGCCTGCGCCTTGCCGTCATCTTTCTCTTTGGGGGCTTGCCCAGCCTTCCCGCAGCCGAGGTCATTCTCAACGAATACAACGCTGTCCGCGAAGGTCGCTGGTTGGACGAGGATGGCCTCGGCGCTTCCACCGCAGCAGATACCTTTTTCGGCCGGGTCGTCAGCAATGGCGGTGACTGGTTTGAATTGGTTGTGGTCGGTGATGGCACCAGTGGCTCGACCGTCGACATGCGGGAATGGTCGATTGAGATCACGGATACCGACGAAGGTGACAGCACGGTTGTCCTGACCACCAATGCTTACTGGACCGCCGTTCCCGCAGGCACCATCCTCACCTTCACTCAAGAGAATACTGCCGCCGGCGGACTCGATACCGAGATCGACAAGGTCGACAACCGAAACTCCGAGGGATGGTCCTGGAGCCATATTCATGTCGGGGATGCCGCCTACGTGAATCCTGCCGCGAGCAGTATGCCTCTCACCCTTACCGTCGCCAACGATAACACTCAATTCACGATCAAGAACGGTGCGGGTACGATCGTTTTCGGGCCAGCCGGTGAAGGCGTCGGCAACGCCAGCGGGGTCAACAGCCGCGAAGCCCTTGAACTCCGCGAGTCCCCATCGCCTACAATTACTCCGATTTCTGCCCTCTACAGCGACACCACCGAGAGCACCTTTGGCTCGCCCAACACCTGGAACAGCGGGTCCTCTGCTCAGAGTTTTCTCGCCTTCCGCACCCTCGGTCCGGCCCCCATCTTCACCGTCGCTCAGGACGACGCCCAAATCCTCGCCGGAGACCTTTTCTCCCTCAACATCACCGCCAGCGATGCCAACGGCGGAGTCCTCACCATTACCGCACCCACCTTGCCGGCCTGGCTTAGCCTAACCGACAACGGCGACGGCACTGGCCTGCTCGAGGGCACCCCAACCCTCGCCGATGTCGGCATCCATCCGGTTGCGCTCGAGGTCGCGGACAATCCTTCCGACGGGACCGATTCACTCGCATTCTCCCTCGACGTCTTCCCCTTCCCTTCTCCGATCATCCTCAACGAGTACAATGCCGACAATAGCTGGCTCGAGTTCGTCGTGGTCGGCGACGGTACTGCCGGATCCACGGTTGATTTGCGGGGTTGGGTTATCGAGATGGAGGACGACAACGGGATCAGCGAGATCACCCTGTCAACCGACCCGTTCTGGGAAACCGTTCAGGTCGGCACCATCCTCCTTTTTGCCGCTCAGGATGATGCCGGAGGAGGCTTCGACACCAATCCCACTTTTGTCAATTTTCTCGAAAATGCTGGTTGGGCGACTGCGCGTTTCTGGATTGGAGATTCCACCTACCTTGATTCAGCCGGGACCACGGGCGCACTCAATGTCTCGAACGCCGATGCCAAGGTAACCGTCCGCAACGCTTCGGACGTCCGCGTTTTTGGACCCGCCGGGGAGGGCATCTTTTCGAACGGCGGCATCAAGAGCTCCGAGCGTTTTGCCCTTCAGGACGATCCCGCTCCCAATATTTCCCCCTTCGGAGCCGACTACTCCGATAGCGACGGGTCCAGCCCCGGCCAACCCAACGCGACTTCGGCGGGCTTTCAGATTTTTGAGGCCTTTGCTACGGGCGATCCGAACTCCGCCCCGATTTTTACATGGGCCCCGGAGAACAGCGAAGACTTCATGACGGAGGCGACGGAGGATTTTGATGAGTATTTCGCTTTTCTCAGCGTTGCCGACCCGAACCCTGGCGATGTCCTGACGGTTTCCATTCTCAGCGGTCCGTCCTGGTTGCGGGTTGAAAATTTCGACGTGAATGAGGACGACCTGATCGGCGACCCCGAACCGGGAGACGAAGGAAGTTACGAGGTCACCCTGCAGGTTTCCGATGGGGGTCTCGCATCGACGCTCACCTTCACCCTATACGTTTTCCACGAAACCAGCCCGGTGATCGTGAATGAGTTCAACGCGGTTGCTGATGGCAATTTTCTCAATGGCGGGGATTCTTCGGATCCGTTCTGGGGCGAGGTTGAAGGGAACGGGGGCGACTGGTTTGAACTCGTCGTGGTCGGAGATGGAACCGCCGGGTCGACTGTCGACATGCGTGGTTGGAAAATTGAGATCACCGACGATGGTGGCACTCCCGAGTCGATTGTCCTCTCTCAAGATAGCTACTGGAGTTCAGTTCGCGCCGGTACCATCCTCACCTTTACCGAGAATGGCTTCGACCAAGGTGGACTCGACACCGGGATCCACCGGATCAACCGATTTAACGACGTTACTCCGGGCGGGGGCTGGGCGTGGTCAAATATCCTCGTCACCGATCCTGCCTACGTAGACCAGAACGCCAGCGATTTCGGAGACGGTTTTCCAATCAGCAATAGTAACACACGCATCCGTTTATTGGATGCGTCTGATAACCTTGTCTTCGGCCCGATCGGTGAAGAGTTCATCGATGACGGGATCGGCTCAACCGAGGTTTTCAAACTCGAGGAAGATCCGACCCCTGCTGCGAATCCCTTTACTGGCATCTACAACGATGGATCGAGCAGTACCTTTGGGGCACCCAATGTTTGGACGGCGGGCACGATCATGCAGGACTTCAGTGCCTATGCATCCATCGGTGCGGTGAACAGCGTTCCCTATTTTGATTTCCTCTCCCCGCGATGGGCACGCCAGGGCGATGCCCTTTCGTTTCCGGTGACGGCCGATGATTTTGACGGGACCTCGGGTTTGGTGATCTCTTTGACCAGTGGACCGGCCTGGTTGTCGATCACGGATCACGGTAACGGCAGTGCTACCCTCGAGGGCACCCCCACCGCGAGCGACCTCGGCATCCAGGAAGTTACCCTCACGGTATCCGATGGCACCGCCTCGGTTTCCAAAACCTTTTCGATCTACGTTCATCCGGCGACTGCTGCGGTAATCCTCAACGAATACAACGCCGTTGACTCGGGGAATTTCCTTAACGGCGGCGACGCCATAGCCGACGACGACGAAGGGGCCGCCTCCGACCCGGTCTTTGGCCGGATCGATGGCAACGGCGGCGATTGGTTCGAGCTGGTTGTCGTCGGTGACGGGACACCGGGGACGGTTGATCTGCGGGGCTGGCAGATTGAAATCGCAGACAATGCCGGCTACCCCTTTGTGGCAGAGGAAACGATCGTGTTGTCCCAGGACAGCCGTTGGGAGTCCGTGCCGAGCGGAACGATCCTCACCTTTACCGAAAAGCGCACCGCTGAGGGAGGACTCGACACGGAGTGGGAGGTGATAGACAATCTCGCCTCCGAGGGTTGGATTTGGTCAAACATCTGGATCGGGGACGGTTCGCTGATCGACTACACCGATCTGGCGACGAATGGCTACGAGATTGACTCGGTGTCTGGTGAGGTTTCCGGGGTTGCCCTTTCGAGCAAAGATACCTGGTTGCTGATCCGCGATTCCTTTGGTGATCCCGTCTTCGGGCCGGTCGGTGAGGGCATCGCCCCCGCCGATGGGGTCGGGTCCACCGAGGTCTTTGAGCTGGAGGCAGATCCCCTCCCGACGATTTCCCCGTTGGTTGCCGCGACGGACGGACCGCCAGTCGTGAACGGATACGACGACGGTTCCGAAAGCACCTTTGGGCGTCCCAACGAGTGGAACGGCGGGGCTGATATTCAGGACTTTACACCGTTCACCGGCGGGGGAAC
>CAZFLQ010000017.1:0-28951 GCA_964519935.1 uncultured Puniceicoccaceae bacterium
GGAGTCAGTTCAACGATGGATGGGATCTGAGACAAGCCTGTGGCGTGGGGGTTTCGCAGAGATTTGCGAAGCTGGCTTCGGATGGTGCGAACCGGGCTGGTGTGATGTCTTGCGAGGAGGTGTTGCGGATGCGAAAGTTATGAGGTTTGGTCCGTTATGGTTAGTTGGGTCGAAGCCTTGCGAAGGGGAGGGATCTTTGGGAACCGGAATGGGCGAGATCGGTTTCTGCGTTCATGGGTATCCTGGGAGGCTATGGGCGCGAAGGCGGCTGGGTCTGGGGGTGCCCTCGTGGTTCGGTCGAGGGATTCCCTCGAGACGGTGGCGGGTTTGGTCGCGGGATGGAACTGTGGGGTTGGGGTAGTTCTGTTGAGCCCTGAATTAGGTATCCAGGAAATGGATACATTTAAGAGCTGCTACGGATCGATCAAGGGCGGAACGGTGGTCTTCCAAGGTGGGGTTGAATTGGAGCGGGGGGAGGTCGCAATCGCGACAGGCGGAAGCAGCGGCAAAATGCGCTTCGCGGTGCAGACGGAAAACACCCTCGGAGATGCCGCCGGGAGTCTGGTTGAATATCTCGGGGGGAAGCGTCTCTGGGTGAGGGCGGAATTGCCAGCCTATCACGTCAGCGGTCTGATGCCCTTTGTGCGGGCGGCGGTGAGTGGTGGAAGGATCGGAGATGAGTTCGAACGGGCGGGGTCGCCGGACTGTTGTCGGATGGTTTCGATGGTGGGAACCCAGTTGGTCCGCTGGTTGCGGGACGGGGCGGTTGGAGCAGCCGGGATCGATCTTCTTGTGGTCGGGGGCGGGCCGGTAGCGGAGGAGGTTTTAAGGGAAGCGCGGAGGCGGGTCGGGGAGGTCTGGATGACGTATGGGATGACCGAGACGGGTGGAATGGTTGCGGTCGATCCGGACGGTCGTGGGGGCCGACTCCTGTCGGGACGAACCCTGCGGGTAGGCCGGGATGGAGAGATCGAGGTTGGGCGGTTGGGGCGGGCTTTGCGTTATTTGGGAGGGGACCGGTTCGGGGAATGGATGCGGACGGGGGATCGAGGCCTTTGGGATGGCGAACGTCTGAGGGTGGTGGGGCGGATCCGGCGGCAGATCGTGTCGGGTGGGGAAAAGGTTGATCCGGAGGAAGTTCAAGCAGCTCTGAAACTTTTTGGGGGTGTATTGGAAGCGGTGGTGGTGGCAGTTCCGGACCCGGAATGGGGAGAACGTGTGGGGGTTTGGATCGAGGACCGGAGTGGGCGGAGCGGCGCGGAAATCGTTGACTGCCTGCGGGGCCGGATTGCGGCCTACAAACGACCGCGGAGGGTTTTGGTTTCGGAGGAACTGCCGAGGAACGAAATGGGCAAAGTGCGCTTTGAGGAGATCCGAAGGGAGGTAATTCGGAGGGGGGTCGACCTGTCCTGAGGGGGGGAGTCTGTGGTCAGCAAGCTGGAAGCTCGCTGGCACTTTGGGGTTGAGAGGGTGGACTGCTCAGTCGAAGAGATGGAAAAGTGCGGTGATCGCCATGACGTGGTGGATTTTTCCGTTGCGGGCCCATTCGCGGGCGGTTGCGAGCGGGAGGGTGCGGATCTCAAGTTCCTCGTGTTCGTCGGGGCTGTGGGGGTGGAGGCATTGGCAGGCGTCGATGCGAACGAAGTGGCAGCGGTTGTTGAGGATGGCCGGGTTGGGGCTGCAGGTCCCGATCAGGCGCGGGTTGGTGCCCTCGTAGCCGGTTTCCTCGCGAAGTTCGCGGACTGCGGTGGTGATGGGATCTTCGCCCGGATCGACCATCCCGCCGGGGACTTCCCAGGAAAAGTCTTCGGTGCCGTAGCGGAATTGGCGGACCAGAACGATTTGGTCATCGGGGGTTAACGGAAGGGCCATGACCCAATCGGGAGCGTGAATAACGTAGAAGTTACCCTCGACGGTGTCCCGTTCCCGGATCATACGATGGCGGTGAACGGTGAAAACACGGCAGTCAGCGACCTCGGTGGCCTCGGCGGTGGACCAGGCGGAGGGCGAGGGGCGGTTGGGCGGAGGTGGATTCATGGTGGGCGGGACCGGATGGAGGTGGGTGGGGGCAATCTCCGGGGAGGTCTCCGGCGAGGGGGTGGGATTTTCAGCCTTTGGGGGCGATCATGTCCATCGGGTCGAGGGCCTTTTCGAGGGTTTCGGGGTCGAGGAGGTTTTCCTCGAGGATGACCTCGCGAAGGGTTTTGTTCTCGGCGAAGGCCTTTTTGGCGACCCGCGCGGCGTTGTCGTAGCCGATGTAGGGGTTGAGAGCGGTGACGAGCATGAGGGAGCGGTTAACGAGATCGCGGCAGGTTTCTTCGTTCGCTTCGATGCCGGCGACGCAGCGTTGGTTGAAGGTGGCGGCACCATTGGCGAGGACGGTAACGGATTCCTGGAGGGCGTAGGCGATGAGAGGAATCGTGACGTTGAGTTCGAAGTGTCCGTCGCGCCCGGCGGTGACAACGGAGTTGCAGAGTCCAATGGAATAAATGGAGGCTTGGACGAGCATCTCGGACATGACGGGGTTGACCTTTCCGGGCATGATGGAAGACCCCGGTTGGGTGGCGGGGAGGGAGATCTCGCCGAGACCGCTGCGAGGGCCGGAGCCGAGAAGGCGGATGTCATTGGCGACCTTCGTCAAACTGGCAGCGATGGTTGAAAGAAGACCGGCGACCTCGACGGCATCATCGCGTCCGCCCTGGGCTTCGAAATGGTTATCGGCCTCGCGGAAGGGGATGCCGGTTTTTTCGGAGAGAATCCGGGCAACCTTGCCGGGGAATTCGGGGTGGCAGTTGATCCCGGTGCCAACGGCGGTGCCCCCGATGGCGAGTTCGGTGAGAACCGCGATGGCCTTTTCGGCGCGGGCGATGCCCTTGCGAACCTGGGCGGCATAGCCGGAGAATTCCTGCCCGAGTGTCAGGGGGGTGGCGTCCATGAGGTGAGTTCGTCCGATCTTGACGATCGAGGCAAAGGCAGCGGCTTTCGCCTCGATCCCTTCGGCGAGGGCGGTCAGGGCGGGGATTAAGGTTTCGCGGATTGCGAGGGCGGTGCTGACGTGGAGAACGGTTGGGACGATGTCGTTCGAGGACTGTCCCATATTGACATCATCGTTTGGGTGGATCGGGTTTTTTGAACCGATCGGGTTGCCGGTGTAGGTGCAGGCGAGGTTTGAGACGACCTCGTTCAAGTTCATGTTCGAGGAGGTTCCGGAGCCAGTCTGGAAAACATCGACCGGAAAATCGGCGTCGCGTTCTCCGGTCATGACCTCTTCGCAGGCGCGACGGATGAGGTCGGCCTTTTCGGTCGGGAGCCGTCCGAGTTCCTCGTTGGCGGTGGCACAGGCCAGTTTGACGAGGCCGAGACCTTTTATGAATGCAGGCGGCATCGGATGCCCGCTGATTGGGAAGTTGAGGACCGCCCGTTGAGTGGAGGCGCCGTAAAGCGCGGTCTCCGGAACCTGCATCTCGCCCATGGAGTCTTTTTCAATACGCATGCGCTCAGTGATGAGGGGGACTAATAGCGGTGGCGAGTGAAAAAAGTGAATTTCATCCAGGGGGCCACTTCATTTTTCGCCCGCCGAGGAGGTGGAGATGGAGGTGGGGGACGGCTTCGCCGCCATCAGGGCCGTTGTTGATGACGATGCGGAAACCGTCGTTGAGATCGAGTTTGCGGGCCAGTTGCGCGGCGACGAGGAGGCAGTGTCCGAGGGTGGATTCGTGATGGGCGAGAGCTTCGCCGAGGCGTGGGATGGGTTCGCGGGGGATTATGAGGATGTGAATGGGGGCCTGCGGATCAATGTCGCGGATGGCGACGCATTTGTCGTCCTCGTGTTCGAAGGTGGCGGGGATCTCGCGGGCGATGATTTTTTCGAAGAGCGTTTGGGAGTTCATCTTGAGCTGAGGTAACGGGTTGATTGGCAGGAAGCAATTTGGCGGCCTGGTCGTGTTGAGCGATAGTCGCACGTTTCGTCAACGCTAGGCGGGCTGGAAAACGGGTCAAGCGGGGATCGCGGGCAGAACCCGGATCGAGTTTCTGCTTGTCATAGTCCCATCCGACACAGAGTCTAACGGGTTTTCAAGTTATGGCTGGTTTTCTTATCGGACTTTTCTTCGTCGGGCTCATCCTGCTCTGCGGCTTCATTACCTTGCTGATTCTGATGCAGCGACCGAATGCGAATTCGGGAATGGGGGCGGCGCTCGGGGGCGGCGCTGCCGAGCAGGCCTTTGGTGGAGAAACCGGGAATGTTCTGACCCGGTGGACGACGCGGGCGATCATTGTATTTTTCGTCCTGTGCCTGGGGCTCTACCTGGCGGTCATTTCGAGCGCGGAGATGGAAGAAACTTTTGAACTGCCGGAAATCACGGGGACGGCCCCGGCGGAGGATGCCCCGGCGGAGGAGCCGGTCGAGAATGCCGGGCCGGAGACGGTCGCGCCTGAGGGTGAAACAGGGGTTTTGGATCTCCGCGAGGGTATGTTGGGGAACGCGGGAGTGCCGGATGTGTCGGAAGGGACGGATGGAGCGGGAGATTCCGAGACTGAAGCCAATGTTCCCGAGGCCGAAGCGGAACCGGAAACCGGGGCTGACGGGTCGCGGATGCCGGGGTCCTGAGGTTTGCGGGATGATCGGCCGTCGTTGGGTTGGATGGGTTCTGGCGGCGGTGGTTCTTTTGCCGATGGCGACGGAGGCGGGTCCGCCCTCACGTTTTCGTCATCGGGATCCGGTGATCAAGCCGCTCGATAAATCATCGGCGGAGGAACGTTTGCAAGCGATCCGGAACTACGATGCGGGGGTTGACCTGATTCTGATGTTCGAGATGGTCGAGCGCCGTCGAAAGGACGATGCGCGGAGGATCGGGATTCTCGAGACAACGCGGGTGGCGGGATTGCCGATAATGCGGTTATCGGAGATTGATCCCGTGGACGGTGATGACGGAAATGACGATGGATACATTGTTCGGGGGGAGTGGCGGATCCGGGGAGGGGAGTCTGCGCGGGTGGAGTTTGCCGAACCGGGAGCGGGGAATGTTTTTCGGGAGCTGGAGCGTTCGCGATGGACAGAACCGCTGGTTGATGGGTTTTCGCATACTCCCTTTGACCTCGTGATGCCCTACCTGTACTGGCAGGAATATTACTATGAGGGACCCGAGCGGGTAAATGGGCGATCCTCCCACCTGTTTCGGTTCGAGCCGCCGGAAGCGTGGGAAGCAATTCTGGCAACGAAGGGTATTGTGAGTGTTCGGGTTGTTCTGGATCGCCAGTTCAATGCACCGCTCCTGATCGAGTATTTGGGGGCGGATGAAAACGTGGTCCGGTCGCTGCGGGCGGTCTCTTTCCGTGAGGTCGACGAAACCTGGGTGGTCGGGACGTTGGAGGCGCGGGATTACGATGCGGATTTGAGAACCCGTTTGGTGATGTTGGGGGGCGGGGTTGTGCCATCGACCCTGATGGCAGTAGGGTCGGCGCCTCGCGACCGTATCCGGCTTCCTTTTACCGAGCTATCTCTGGAGTGGTTCTAGAATTACACTTTTTGGGAGATTGGTCAATTTTTATGTATTGACAAGTTTCGTACGTTCGCTCAAATCACGTTCAACACTGATTTGTATATGGCAAACGCTTACTCATCACCGCTCACGTTTGAACTAAGTGAATCTCTGTTGAAGAAGATTCGCGGTTATCTGAAGACAGGATCCTATTCCTACAGTGATGCGGTTCGTTTCGCGATCGAGACCGCGAAGCTCTCGAAGAAGCAGTTTTCGAAAACCGAGATGCACCAACTTTCGGTGCGGATTTCCCAGTCGCAACGGGATCGCCTGGCATCTGAGGCGACGCGTGTAGGGGTCAGTCTTGGAGAATATTTGCGCGTTGCGCTCGAGGATCTCCCGGATACGCCTCCCGAGGCGTTCCAAACACTAACCAAGACTCGGAAAATGCCAAAAAAAGCAGCAACTCCCAAAGTCGCCAAAAAAGCGGCAAAGAAAGCAGTGAAGAACGCCCCCGCCAAGAAGGCCGCCAAAAAGGTGGTTAAAAAGGCGGCTGTAAAGAAGGCTCCGGCCAAGAAGGTGGCGGCCAAGAAAGTGGTGGCCAAGAAGGTGGCGGCCAAGAAAGCTCCGGCCAAGAAGGTAGCGGCCAAGAAAGCGCCAGCGAAGAAAGCAGCAGTTAAGAAGGCGGCGGTCAAAAAGGCAGCGGCGAAGAAAACAGTTGCCAAGAAAGCTGTCGCCAAGAAAGCAGCGGCGAAAAAGGTGGCTTCGAGGAAAACAGCAAAGAAATCCTGAGGACAGGCTTTCCTCTCTATCTTGCTTGTCATTTCGGGAAACCCGTTTGAGGCTTGGGTTTTCTTTGCTCTTACATGGAATCTCAAAAACCCTCTGAACTGCTCTCGAAATGGGCTCTGAATGTTTCCCCTTCCCCGACGCTGGCGGTTGATGCCAAAGCGAAGGCTCTGAAAGCCGAGGGGAAGGATGTCTGTGGTTTTGGGGCGGGGGAGCCGGATTTTGACACTCCTGCCTTTATCAAGGATGCCTGTATTCGTGCCTTGGATGCAGGTGCGACGAAATATGCCCCATCGAACGGGTTACCGGCCTTGAGGGCGGCATTGGCGGCGCGCTACCGCGAGGAGCGGGGGATGGATTTTGCGCGCGGGGAGGATATTATCGTCAGTCCGGGGGGGAAGTTCAGTTGTTATTTGGCAATCCTCGCGACCTGTCAGGCGGGTGACGAGGTAATCATCCCGGCACCCTACTGGGTTAGCTATCCCGAAATGGTAAAATTATCGGGGGCGTCCCCGGTTGTCCTCCCGGCGACGCTGGAAAGCGGCTTCAAGATTACCGCCGAGCAGCTCCGCAGTTCATTGACCGAGCGGACGCGGATGTTGATTTTTAACAGCCCGAGCAATCCGACGGGGGTGGTTTACGACCGTTCGGAGATCGAGGCCATTGTCGAGGTCTGTCTGCAACACGGGATTTTGATCCTGAGCGACGAGATCTACGAGTATCTTCTCTATGACGGGGTAGAGCATGTATCGCCCGCCTCTCTGGGTGCCGATGCTGCAGTGATGACGATCACGGTCAGCGGATTCAGCAAGACCTATGCAATGACGGGTTGGCGGCTGGGCACGCTGCTGGCCCCGGCGGCGATTGCGCGGGCGGTGGGAAGTTTGCAGAGCCAGACAACCTCGAACGCGACGACTTTTGCGCAGTATGGAGCGCTCGCGGCGGTGGAAAACGGGGAGGCAGCGAGAGAGGCGGTGGCGGGAATGCTGGCGGTCTTCGACCGGCGGAGGCGATTGGTTTGGGAGCATCTGAACGCCATAGAGGGGATTCGTTGCCCGCTGAGTAGCGGGGCGTTCTATCTGTTTGCGGATCTTGCGAATTTGGGAGTGGATGCGGGCACCTTTGCGTCGCGTTTGTTGGAAGAAGAGCTGGTAGCGGTGGTTCCGGGGGCTGGTTTCGGCTATTCGGATGGGTTTCGTGTCAGTTACGCCACATCTGACGAAGTGATTGAAAAAGGGATGGAACGGATGGCACGGTTTTGTTCGAAACGGGTCTGAGATCGTCTTCAATCTCATTCACGATGAATCGTTCGATCGAAACCAATCCCCACAAAATCTCGGGAATTCGGCGGCTGAAGCGCTCGCTGTCGAATTCAATGGAGGGAATCGGGGCGACCCTCAAGCACGAGGAGGCTTTTCGACAGGAAGTAATGTTGTCGGTCGTTCTGGTGCCGCTGGCGATTTTGCTGCCGATACCCGTGTTCGAGCGTCTTTACCTGATCGGCGCACTGCTCCTGATTTTAATCGTCGAGCTTTTGAATTCGGCGATTGAGGCGGCGATCGACTACATCTCTTTGCGTTCGCATCCGCTGGCAAAGCGTTCGAAGGACATGGCGAGTGCAGCGGTTTTCTTTTCGCTCCTGCACGGGGTGATTGCCTGGTCCTTCGTGGTGACGATGAATTGGGCGGATCTTTCGGGAGGCTGAGGGGGATGCCCTGGTTTCTGAAGATTGCCCTGAGGCAGTTGTTTCCGCAGCGGCGGTGGGTTTCGTTTTTCGGGGTTCTCTCGGTCGTCGGGGTGATGCTGGGGGTGGCCGTTCTGCTGATTGTGCAGAGTGTCATGAATGGATTTGGAGACGAACTGCGCCGGAGCATCGCATCGTCAAATGGGGACATCCGGATTCAAACCGGTGGACCGATGGACTCGTGGGAGGGTCTCGCGGCGAGGGTTGCGGAAGAGCCGGCGGTGATCGCGGTGGAGCCCTTTGTGCAGGGGGTGGTCTTGATGCAATACGACAACCGCCCGAGTTTTCCGGGAATCATCGGGGTGGAGCCGGACCGGGAGGAGAGGGTGATCCCGCTGGGAGATTATCTGATCGAGGGAAGGTTGAATGACCTTGATGACGAAGCGGTTTTCGTGGGGGTGTCTCTGGCGCAGAGTCTCGGTCTGGGAGTGGGATCTTATGTGGAGATCTACACACCGCTGCTCTTGAACCAGTTGCAGGAAGGAGAAATTCTCCTCCCGCGCGAGATGGAAGTCCGGGGAATCCTCCGCAGTGGATGGGAGGAAGTAGACAGCAACGTGATCGTGACGACCTTGTCGGTGATGCAGGATCTATATGGGTTCCGGGATGCGATTGGAGGTCTGATGGTGCGGCTGGAGGACCGGGATCAAGCGTCTGAGATTGCCTTCCGTTTGAACGCAGAACTGGAGCGACCGCTTGAGGCGATAACCTGGTTGGAAATGAACCGGGATTTTCTCTTTGTTTTGCAGTTGGAGAAATCGATGATGACCTTCATCATGCTCTTCATCCTGGTGGTGGCGGCGTTTGCGATCTCGATATCGCTGATGATGTCGGTGGTTCGAAAAACCCGTGAGATTGGACTTTATGCGGCGATGGGAGCGACGCGGGCGGGAATTGCCATGGCCTTTTGTTTACAGGGAATGATCATCGGGGTGGTCGGTTCGGGGCTGGGGGTTGCCCTCGCGTTGGCGGCCCTCGAGAATCGATCGGTGATCATCGATACCTTTACCGGTTTGACCCAGAGCGAGGCGGCGATCCGGACCTATTACATGTTTTCCGAGATCCCGGTGAGTTATGATCGGGGAGACTTTGTTCTGATTTTGGGATTTTCAGTGGTTCTTTCAACTCTTGGGGGGTTGGTCCCGGCATTGCGGGCGGCATCGCTGGATCCGGCGGAGGCATTGCGGTCGGAATGAATGCGGTGAACGAGGGTCCGGCGATCGCGGTGCGCGGTCTGGAGAAGCGGTTCCGCCTGCCGCAGGGGGAATTGGAGGTCTTGCGCGGGGTTGATTTGGAGGTCGCGAAACGGGAGAGCGTGAGCATCCGGGGGGAGTCGGGGAGTGGTAAATCGACGCTTTTGAACGTTCTCGCGGGATTGGAGCGGCGGGATGGGGGCGATCTGTGGTGGGGAGGGATCTCCGTCCCGGTGCGTCCGGGCCGACGAACGGCGCGGTTGCGGGGGCGGTGGCTGGGGATGGTATTTCAATCCTACTACCTGATTCCTGAACTGACGGCAGAGGACAACGTGGTGCTGGCGGCCCGGATCGCCGGGCAGGGCGGCGGGGGGATCCGCGATCGGGCGCGGGATTTGTTGGACCGGTTGGGTCTGGATGGGCGGCGGGATCAGATGCCGTCGAAACTTTCGGGTGGGGAGCGGCAACGGGTGGCAGTGGCGAGGGCGCTGATTAACGAACCGGCGGTTGTCCTCGCGGACGAGCCGACCGGAAATCTGGACGAGGCGACCGCTGAGACCGTGATGCGAATGTTGCTGGAGGTCGCCCCGGAGCGCGGGGCAGCGCTGGTTCTGGTGACTCACCATCCCGGCTTTGCGCGATGGACCAACCGTGGATTGCGATTGGAGGGAGGGCGATTGGAACCGGTCGGCAACGCGGTCGGCGTTTGACTTAGCTCCGATCCGAATCCATACCGATTGCTATGAATCCATTGTTTGAGGACAAAGAAGACGAAAAGGAAAAGAAGGGGAACGAGCCTTTTGGTTCGATGATCCAGAAGAAGTTTCTGGAGGAGCGAAAGATTTTCCTCTGGGGCGAAGTCAACGACAAGAGCGCCCGTGATCTGACGGAGAAGTTGCTCTACCTCGAGGCGGACAAGCCGGGTGAGGAAATCACTTTTTACATCAATACGCCGGGTGGCTCGGTGACTGCCGGAATGGCGGCCTACGATACGATGAAGCTGATAACCTCGCCAATCCGGGCGGTCGTCACGGGGATGGCGGCGAGTATGGGTTCGATTCTCCTTTGTGGGGCAGACAAAGGTCGGCGGACGATCTACCCGCATGCGCGCGTTTTGATTCACCAGCCTCTGATTTCGGGGCGTTTCATCGCTCCGGCGGTCGACATTAACATCCAGGCGATGGAGATGGAGCGTTTACGGGACGAGTTGAACGTGATTCTGGCTGAGGCGAGTGGCCAATCGCTCGATAAGATTCGTGAAGATACTGATCGGGACTTTTATCTGACGGCGAAAGAGGCGATCGAGTACGGCCTGGTCGACGCGATTCTCGAGAATATTTGAGATTTGCGGGCTAGAGGGTAAAGCGTTCGTAGCGGTCTTTGGGGAGGACTGAGATGAAACGGTTGCCGTAGGGCTTGCGAAGGATACGGCTGTCGAGGACGACCATTCGGCCGGTGTCGCTGGACGAACGGACGAGGCGTCCGATGCCCTGGCGGAATTTAAGGACGGCCTCGGGGAGGGTCATCGCGACAAAGGGATTCTCTCCCTGGGCGCGAAGGTATTCGCTGCGGGCCTCGGCAACCGGATGGTTGGGGTTTTCGAACGGTAAGCGTGTGATGATGACCTGACTGAGAGCGGGGCCGGGAACGTCGATCCCGGTCCAGAAGGATTCGGTCCCGAAGAGGAGGGCGTTGCCGCGTTTGCGGAACTGGTCGAGGAGAAGGGAGCGGTTGGTTCCGGCCCGTTGGACGAGGCATTCCCGCTCGCGGAGGCGGGCATCGCGTTGGCAGAGCTGGTGGACGGCGTTGAGGTCTTGAAAGCTCGTGAAAAGGACGAGGGAGCCGCCGTCGATTTCGGAGGCAAGGCGGGTCACGGCCTCATGCCAGTAGGTGACGTGGGGAGCGGGTTGTTCGCGGCTGTAGCCGGGTTCGGGGGCATCGACGGCGATCCGGATGGTGACCTGATTCTCGTAGTCGAAGGGGGAGGATTCGCAGGCGTGAGGGGTGGGGCCGGCCCCGACGCGATCCTTGAATCCGGCACAGTCGTCGCCGGTGTCGAGGGTAGCACTGGTCAGGAGGAGGGCGTTGTCGCAATCAAAGAGAATTTCGCGGAGGAGCGGTCCGACCTCGAGGGGGGCGGTATTGAGGTGGATGATCGGGATACGCCGTCCGGTCCGTTCGATCCAGTAGACAAGGGTTTCGTCGTCGGCGGCGAGAAACTTGGCGAGCTTTTGGAACCAGCCGTTGGCGAGGGTACCGAAATCATGAAATTCGTCGAGAAGAGCGTCGTCCTGGACTTTTGAGGTCAGGCGCTTGAGCTGGTTGAAGACCTCGGCGAGCTGATTTTTGAGGGGGTGGTCAAACCAGTTCGGCTCGGTGATGCGAACGGTGTCCCGTTTGGCGAGCCAGACGTGTTCGAGGGTGCCAAAGAACTCGGCGGCGTATTCGAGGGCAGTCGAAACGGCCTCGCGGGCGGGAAGATCGCCATGGCGCATGAGGAAACCCTTGTCTTTCTCGGGGGCGTAGAGCCGACGAAGAAAGCGGGTCAGCCCGAAGCTGCTGAGGGCCATCCCGAGATGGCGGGTGGCAATCGAGGGAACGGTGTGAGCCTCGTCGAGGACAACGCGGTCGTGGGGGAGGAGGATGCCGGGGGTTTCGCCGCCGGGAGACATTCCGGCGTTGAGAAGGGAAAAGAGAAGGCTGTGGTTGAGGATGATGACGTGGCTTTGTTCGACCCTCGCGCGGGCGCGGTGGTAGAAACATTCCTCGGCGGGACATTCTTTACGATTGCAGGCCGAGGCATCGGCATTGACGGCCTCCCAAACCTCGGGGGTGGGGACGAAAGTTAGTTCCTGGCGGACGCCTTCGACGGTTTCGCGGGCCCAGGCGTCGAGGGAGGCGAGTTCCCCGCCGACAGGTTTTTCGAACTGATCGGCCTGTTCGTGGAGGCAGCGTTTGAGCCGCTTGGCGCAGACGTAGTTGGCGCGTCCGATGAGGAGGCCGGATTTGAAGCGGGCAAAGTCGCGGAGATCGGGGATCCGGCGAAAGAGATCGCGGCAGATTCCGAGATCCTTTTCCAGAATCTGTTCCTGGAGAGCGATGGTGTGGCTGGAGACGATGAGGGGGCGATTCTCGCTAACGGCGAAGAGGATCCCCGGAATGAGGTAGGCGAGGCTTTTGCCGACCCCGGTGCCGGCCTCGAAGAGAATGGGGGTATCGGTGGCGAAGTGGTGGGCAACCCGCCGGGCCATGTTTTCCTGTTGGGGGCGGTGTTCGAGCCCGAGGGCGGTCTCGAGCCAGCCGCCTTCGCGAAACGTGTCCGCGACCAACTGAACCACGGAACGGGCGGTGGCGGGACGTTCAAAGTCTGCGTTCGGTAGAATCAACGGGTTCAGCGCGGAGGTCTGGGGTTCCGAAACCGGTGGCAAGCTCGGGAACGGGATGCAGGTCCGGTTGGGGGGCAAACGGGGGTGTCACCGCCCCACCGGAAATGATTAACTTCATCCCCTCGCCGATGGACATGTCGAGATAAATGATCTCCTCGTCGGGAACCATGAGGAGAAAACCGCTGGTAGGATTCGGGGTGGTTGGGACAAAGATGTTCTTGATGTTGGAGGCGGTGCGTTCCTGGGGTTCCCCTTTGGCATCGCTGGTCAGAAATCCGAGAACCCAAACCCCTTTGCGGGGGTATTCGATCAGGACGGACTTTTGGAAAACGGCCTTTTGTTGGCTGCTGAAGGTGTCGACGATTTGTTTGACGGTGCGGTAAACCGCATTCACCCCGGGGACGTGATCGACGATTCGTTCCATAAGAGAGAGGAACATCCGTCCGAGGACGTAGCGGGAGAAAAATCCGAGCCCGGTGATCAAAATGAGGACCACGATGAGGGAGAGGAAATTGATAACCGGGCGAAAGATCTGGTGGTTACGAATTTCGGGGTCGAGGTAGAAGAAGATAAAGTTGGAGGCCGGGAGGCCGATCTTATCGAGGAGGAAGTTGGCGACAATAATCGTTACCCCGATTGGCAGGAGGAGGGCGAAACCGGTAATGAACGCGTTGCGAAGCTGGCGGAGTGAGTTTTTGATTGATTTAAAGATGCAAAATCCCTGCCGAACGACAAGACGGATTGGTGAATGGTCTCAGCCGTCGGCGGGAAAGTTGAGGGAGCGGAGGATGTCGCGCGAGCGGCAGTCGGGATCGAAGGATTCTTCGTAAAAGGTGTCCGGGTGGTCAATCTGGGTGGTGCCGTTACGAAGGGTCCATGATCGGGTTGGGCCGAGAATGCGGCGGAGTTCGGAGAGGATGTGGCGAACGTAGATCGCGACGGAACCGTTGCGCAGGCGGGAACCGCGATAACGGGTCAGCTCCATTCGAAGAGGAACGACATCGACGGGGCCGAAGGGACCGTTGACCCGAATATGCCTGCCGCGTCGTTGAATGGCACTCGGGAGGAGGCAAAATGCTGTGCAAATGTTCATCTTTTTCGGCCATTTTACAGAAGGGGGTGGGACAACGGCGGGGTAACAAGGGTGGAAATTTTGGAAAACTTGGGGTTGCCCTGTTCTGGATGGGTTCTACATTCGCGGAAATGGATGGATGGATCGCAGTCGCGCTGTTTTTGCCCTTGATCGGCGGGTTGTTGCTCGGGCCGGTGGGGGCGCGGTGGCGGCGGCAGGTGGGTTGGATTGCGCTGGCGTTTCCGATCTTGTCGTTTCTGGCAATCGTCGCGGCGGGTTTGTCGCGGGGAGATTCCGGGGCGGTGGTGGTCGAGTGGCCGTGGGTGCCTAGTCTGGGAATTTCCCTGTCGTTCCTGGTTGATGGTTTGTCGATCCTGTTTGGTCTGATTGTCAGCGGGGTCGGGATCCTCGTCTTTTGCTACGCGACCCAATACTTTGACGGGGATGAGCCGGGGTTGAACCGGTTCTATGCGTATCTCGTCCTTTTCATGGCGGCGATGTTGGGGACGGTTTTTGCGGATAACCTGATCCTGCTTTTCATCTTTTGGGAGCTGACGGGAATCACCTCGTTCCTCCTGATCGGGTTTCTTCACGACAAGGAGGCTTCGCGGGTGGGGGCGCGGATGGCGTTGTTGGTGACGGTCTTCACGGGGCTTTTCACCCTCGTCGGGTTCATCGGGGTGGGGGTTCTGGCGGGAACGTATTCGCTCGAGACCCTCCTGGCGGGGGGGATGCCGGGTGGGGTCGACGGCTGGGCGGTAAACGCCTTCCTGCTCCTGATCCTTGTAGGGGCCTTTGGGAAATCGGCCCAGTTTCCCTTCCACTTCTGGTTGCCGCGGGCGATGGAGGCACCGACGCCGGTCAGTGCCTACCTGCATTCGGCGACGATGGTGAAGCTGGGGGTTTTCCTGGTGGCGCGATTGTTCCCGGTTTTTTCGGAGGCGGCAGTCTGGTATCCGGTTCTGACCCTGGTGGGATTTGGAACAATGGCCTGGGCAGCGTTTCTGGCCCTGCGTTCGAATCAACTGAAAGCGATTCTGGCGTATTCGACGGTGACGCAGCTGGGGGCGTTGATTGGGGTGTACGGGCTGAGTTCGCAGACGGGGTTGTTCGGAGATTTTTACCACATTCTCGATCACGTTTTTTACAAGGCGAGTCTCTTTATGGTCGCGGGGATCGTGACCCACTGCACGGGGTTGAAGGACATTCGGCAGTTGGGCGGGTTGCGTCAGGCGATGCCGGTGACGGCGGTGGCGGCGGCGATTGGGTGCGCCTCGATGGCGGGAGTGCCGCTGACGATGGGATTTGTGTCGAAGGAGATGATTCTTGCGGACATGACCCAGGTGGCCCTTGGCGGGTCGCTGATTGCGTGGGTGGCGCTTGGACTGCTGGGTTTGGCAACCTTTTTCAAAGTGGCCTTTGCGGCCCGGTTTTGGTTTAACCTCTTTGCTGGTCCGGTACCGGAGGAAGCGGCCAAACACCTGCATCGACCGAGCCTCGCTCTGCAAATACCGCCGGCGATTTTAGCGGGACTGAGTGTTTTGATGGGCTTGATCCTGCCGTTGGCCGATCATTTGATCCACGGGTTGAATGTCGCCGCGATGCATATGCGGGAAGGGCACCTCGCGATGTGGCACGGTTTGACGATCGACCTTTTGATCAGCCTCGGGCTGCTCGGGGCGGGATGGTGGCTCTACACGCGCGGGCGGGCGGCAGACTGGCGGTGGGCGGAAATCCCGGCCTGGATGCGGTTTGATCTTGGATTTGAAGCCTTTGTGAAGGGATTCAACGAGGCGACGGTCCGGATCACGCGGTTCCTGCGGTCAGAAAGTCCACCGGATTATCTGTTGGTGATTGTTGGAACGATCGTTCTGGTGAGCGGGGGCTTTCTGGTGCAGGCCTTCATGGATGGGGAGGGGGCTGCTTTCCAAATCGCTGATTGGTCGTTTGACGGGTATTTCCTGCGGGTGATGGCGACGATCATTATCGGGCTGGCCTGTGTCGGGGTTGTTTTTCTGACGCAGTGGACGAGCCAGTTGATTCTTCTTTCGACGGCAGGCTATTTGACGACGTTTCTGTTTGTGATCTACCGGGCACCGGACCTTGCCCTGACTCAGATCCTGGTGGAGTCGGCGACGTTGATTCTGATCCTGTTGCTGTTGGGGCGTTTTCCGAAATCGGCGCAGAGCGGGGAGGACCGGGACCGCGGCCTGCGCCCACGCAACATTCTCAATCTGTTGGTGTCGCTGGGGCTGGGGACGGTGGTGACCTTCACGATTCTGATCGCGAATGCGGTCGAGCCGGAGACGCGTCTGGGGACGGCGATCCTTGAACAGACGAAGGGGCTGGCAGAGGGGACGAACGCGGTAAACACGATTCTGGTCGATTTTCGGGGGTTTGATACCCTTGGGGAGATTTCGGTTCTGGTGATCGCGGTGCTGGGGTCGATCGGCCTGTTTTTTCGTTACAAGCGGTCGGAGCGGGAGCGTCGGCAGCGGGCACTTGGGGCACCGGGATTCGGGATATTCCACAGCCAGCCTAAGGGGAAGGAGGAGCGGTCATGAAGAGTCCGAATTCATTCATCTTGCAGACGGCGGCGACGGTGTTGTTTTTTCTTGTGAATGTCTTTGCGATCTATCTGTTGTTGCGGGGTCACAACTATCCCGGGGGTGGATTCATTGCCGGGTTGGCGTCGTCCATCGGGTTGATTTTGCTGGGGATGGCGCGGGGCGTGGGTGAGACCGGGTCATTCCTGCGGATGGATCCTCTGCGATTGGCCTCGTTCGGGTTGGTGGTGGCGGTGGTGGCGGCGCTGTTGCCTCTGTTTCCGATCTTTCCGGGGAACGTCTTTTTTGAGCACACGATGTTCCATTTGAAGCATCTCCCGTTTTTCGGAGAGGTCCATGTTGGGACGACCCTGTTGTTTGATGTTGGGGTTTTGATGGTGGTGATTGGGATCACGGTTAAGGTGGTTTCGGTTTTCGGGCGTTCGGCTTTGGGGCAGCGGGCATTGTCGGATGCGGATGTTGCCTACTACGCATCGCCCCTTGAAACTCCGATTGAGGATGGGCATTCGATGGAAGAGGAGGAGGCATCGAATGGTTCTTGAAACGGCAATTTTGGTCGGGTTGCTCTTTGCTGTAGCGACCTACCTGATCCTCGAGGGGAGTTTTGTGCGGATTCTCTTCGGAGTGGTGATCCTGTCGAATGCGGCGAATCTATTCGTGCTGGCAATGTCGGGTTCGCCGGATGACAAGGAGTCGCCGATTGCGATCGGGGTGGCGGCCGGAACGATGGTCGATCCGGTGCCGCAGGCACTGATTCTGACCGCAATCGTGATCGGGTTCGGGGTGACGGCCTATTTTGTGACACTTCTTTATCGGATTTTCCTGGATCACGGAACGACGAATCAGTTCGAGCTGTTTGCGGAGAGCAGCTTTCCGGAGATTGATCAGCCGGATGAGCCGGGTGTCGGGTTAAAAGAAGCTGATTTTGACTCATCCGCTGGGCAGGCGGAATCGGTGGACGGAAAGGAGGAGCGTACGTGAACCTCGCAGCGGTGCCCTTCCTGATTCCGTTCCTGACCGCAATCATCCTGTTGATTTGGCGGACCTCTTCGCCCTGGCGACGGGATTCGATTCTCCTCTCGGTGATTGCGCAGGTCGTTTTGGCATTTTACCTGTTATTTTCGATCTACGAATCGGGAGAGCCGCTGGTTCTGGCGATAGGAGGATGGACTCCGCCGCTGGGAATCGTTCTGGTGATCGATCTTCTTTCGGCGATCATGCTGACCCTTTCGGCGTTGATGCTGTTGGGGTGTATTCTTTTCCGATACGCATCGATTTCCCCCTTGATCGAGCATCCCCTGCGGCAGCCGTTGCTGCAGTTTTTGGTTGCGGGGATCAACCTGACCTTCATCACGGGTGACCTTTTCAATCTCTTCGTGGCGTTTGAGATCATGTTGATAGCATCATACGCCCTGCTGACCTTCGAGGCGGATGACTGGGATGTTCGGCAGGCTTTTCCGTATCTCGCGATCAACCTCGTGGGCAGCGCATTGTTTTTGATCGCAGTGGGATTTGCCTACGCGATCTTCGGGACTCTCAACATGGCGGACATTGCGCGGGTGGCGGGGGGGATGGCAGACGATCCGCGGGTCCTCTACCTCGGCTTGATGTTGGGAATGGTATTCGGGATCAAAGCGGGGATTTTCCCACTCTACTATTGGCTACCGAATAGTTATCCGATTCTTCCGGCATCGCTGGCGGCACTGTACGCGGGGATGTTGACGAAGGTCGGGGTGTATGTGCTGTTGCGGACCTACGCGACGATGTTGCCGCACACTCTGGACGGGATCTACCTGCTGCTGGCCTGGGCGGGTGGACTGACAATGTTATTCGGCGTGTTGGGGGCGATTTCGCGTCATTTTATCAGGGGGATTCTGTCCTATCACATCCTCAGTCAGATCGGATACATGGTATTGGCGATCGGGCTGTTCACGCCGTTGTCGATCGCGGCCTGTATCTTTTACATCATCCACCACATCATTGTGAAGGCGACCCTCTTTCTGGTCGGGGGAACCGTGATGTGTTTAAACGGGACCGATTCCCTCGACCGAACGGGTGGCCTCTGGAAGGCTGTCCCGATTCTGGGGGTTGGGTTTCTGATTCAGGCCCTCTCGCTGGCCGGGGTGCCGCCGCTGAGCGGTTTCTGGGGGAAGTATCTTATATTCGTGGAGGGTACGCGGCTGGGCCTTGAGGAAGCACGGGCGGATTATTTCATCCTCGTCGGGTTGGGGGTGATTGCGGGTATTCTGACGCTCTACAGTATGTTGAAGATATGGATGGCGGCGTTTTGGCGGGATGCCCCGGATGACCACCCGGTGCGGTTGCACGACCGTCGGTGGATCGGGATGACCGCGGTCATAATTGGTTTCTGTATCCTCTCCCTCGGGATCGGGTTCGGGGCGGAGTTTGTCGCGCGGGTGTCGCTGGCGGCGGCGGAGATGGCGATGGACCAGGAATCCTATATTCGGGCGGTGCTGAGTCTAAGCGGGAAGGGGGTGGCTCCATGATTCCCTCGTTGGTGATGAATTTGGTGATCGCCGTGATCTGGCAATCGCTCTCCGGGGCGGGGATGGTCGGATTTGGAACCGGTCTGGTGGTTGGGTTTGTGATGTTGGGGATTTTCCCGAACCTCCTCGGGAGCCATGAATACGCTCGCCGGGTGTTGGCGTTTTTCCGGTTCCTAAAAATTTTTTTGCGGGAGTTCGTGGTTTCGAACCTCGTGATCGCAAAGGCGGTGCTGTTTCGGAAGCGGGAGGATATTCACCCGAATTTCCTGACCTACAACATTGATGGCCTGCGACCGTGGGAGGTCTTCCTGCTGTCGCAGTGCATCACCCTGACCCCCGGAACAACTGCGGTGGAGATCAGCCCGGATTTCCAGACAATGGTGATTCATGCCTTTGACGCGGATGATCCGGCGGCGGTTCGGGAATCTATTGATCGAAACCTGAAGGCGGCTATTTTGGCCTTTTCGAGATGATTGATACGGTATCGATAGTGAGTGGAGGGCTGCTCGTGATCGCGGTTTTGGCGGCGCTTTACCGGATGGTGAAGGGCCCGAGCGTCCTCGACCGGATTCTGAGTTTCGATCTGGTGGCAATCTGTGGGGTTGCGTTTATGGCAATTCTTTCGATTCGGTGGAAAACGACCTATTTTCTGGAGCTGATCCTGGTCTTCAGTTTGCTGGGATTTTTCGGGACGGTTGCTTTTGTTTTTTATTTGGAGCGAACCTTCAAGGTGTTTCCTCCCGATGACGAGAGGGACGGTAGACCGGAAAGGGATCAGGATGAGGCGAGAGGGGAGGGTAGCGATGGATAGTTGGTTTGAGATGGGGGTCGAAATTGTCACTGTTTTCCTCTTACTAACGGGGGCGATCTGGATTTTGATTGCGGCTTTCGGGCTGGTTCGTCTGCCGGATCTGCACTGCCGTTCACACGCGATGGGGAAGGCGATGACGTTGGGAATCACCCTGATCCTGATGGCGGTAGGAATTTACCTCGGGGCGGACCGGGCAGGGCTAAAGGTTTTTCTGGCAATTGTTTTTCAGTTCCTTACGATACCGATCGCAAGTCATCTGTTGTTGCTTTTGGCTTATCGGAAAAATCACCCCCGGTGGATGCACCGACCAATGGACCGCGTGAAATGAAATTTAATGTTGATATGGAAGCGAGGCGGGAAGCTGTCGGGCGGAATGGATGGTATCGCTGGACGATCCTGTCGCTCCTGGTCGTCTGTGCGGCCGGGGTTTGGTATGCGGGATGGAAATTGACGCGGGTGGCGGCAAATTCCGGTGGACCGGAGGCTCGGGACGTGGCGATGGAGGTTGAGGATTCGGTTCAGGGCGAGGTCAGCGGTGAGGATATGGAGATCGCGGTCGGTAATGGCGACGATTCCAGTGCGTCCGGGGAGGAGATGGTTTCGATGAGAACCTTTGAGGTAGAAAGCAGTGGGTCGGGTGGGCTCGGGCTGATGATCGGGGGTGCAGATAAACCCGTAACGCAGGCAGAGGTGGTGGGAAACCGGTTTTTCTGGCCGGAGCGGGTTAAGGTTTTGGAGGATGCGGAGTTGCCTGTTTTGTACGAACGGATGCGGGTCGGAGAGGCCAGTTTGAGTGCGGACAATGAGTATTTTGTCCTCCGCGTACGGGAGGAAGGCGTTGCCGTATTGGTGGATGGGGACGAGGTTGTCGTACCGTTCGCTTTGACTGATTTAATGGAGCGGGCGAAGCATCTGAAGGACGATGCGCGCGAGGCTTATCGAATTGAGCAGCAGCGGGGATTGATCCGGTAACGCAAGATCGGTTTGGGAGATTCGGGCGGAGTCCGTTGATTTGAGATTTGTGAATGGAGGTCCCGCAGGCGCTGGATTGCGGTGCCGAGGTAGTGGGATGGTACTCAAGCCCAGGCGGGGGCGGTGTCGACTTTCCAGGTTTGGAGGATTTGAATGTAGTTGGAGCGTTCGAGGGCACCGGGGTCGGGGCTGTTGATTGCGCTCATGCTCCCACGCATTTGGCGAATCGAATCATATTCCTTTTCCTCCAACCAGGTTGACAGTTCGTTGACGAGGCGGGTAAGGGCAGCGGGGCCTTCGCGGAGGAGGACCGAGACAAGTTGAATCGCATCGGTCCCGGCCATGATGGTCTGGATCGCGTCGGTGGTGGTGTGGACGCCGCCAGTGACGGCGAGCTGGCATTCGACCCGTTGGTAGAGGAGGCTGATCCAGCGGAGGCGGAGGAGGAGTTCGCCGGAATCGGAGAGGCGGAGGGTGGGGCGGATCTCGAGTTCGTCGATGTCAATTGAGGGTTGATAGTAGCGATTGAAAAGGACGAGGGCATCGGCTCCGGCGGTGACGGCCTGCCGGGCGAAGTGGGGGATCGAGCTAAAAAACGGGGAGAGCTTTACGGCGATGGGGATGCGGGTAACCCGGCGGACGGCCTCGATGATCTGGAGGCATTCGGCTTCGATCTCGGCCCCGGACTTGAGGAAGGAATCGGGGTGGAGGTAGAGATTCAGCTCGAGGGCATCGGCCCCGGCGGATTCGATTTGGGCGGCGAATTCGGTCCAGGTCCCGGTGGTGGTGCCGTTCAGCGATCCGATTACGGGGATATTGACAGCCTCCTTGACCTTGGCGAGGTGTTCGAGGTAGCGGCCGGGGCCGATCGCATAGCTGGTGCTGCCGGGGAAGTAGCTGGTGGCCTCGGCATAGGATTCTTCGTAGGATTCGATGAAGTTCGAGACTCCCTCGTATTCGTGTTCCAATTGTTCGGCAAAGAGCGATCGCAGGACGACGGCGGCGGCCCCGGCGTCCTCGAGCCGCCGGACGGTATCGATGCGGTCCATGAGGGGGGAGGCCCCGGCGATGAAGGGGTGGGGAAGGCTTAGCCCGAGGTATTCGGTTTGAAGGTTCATAGTGTCAGGGGGTGGGTTCAGGATTTTCCGTTGATGGAGTCGTCGCCGGAGGGGCTGAGTTGTTCGGAGAGGGCCTTGAGGCTGGCATACCGTTCCTTGGCGGTGCGGTCGGCGATTTTCTCGAGGATGCCGGCCTTTTCGGGATCGGCATTGCGGAGAATCTGGTAGCGACCCTCGTTGCCGATGTAATCCCCGATCGGCTTACGCGGGGTGGGCGAGTCCAACTGGAGGGGAGACTGTCCCCCGGCGAGATTGCGGGGGTCGTAGCGGAGGAGGGGCCAGTGTCCGGTGGCGACGGCGAGTTTCTGCTGGTCGGGCCCGTAATTCATGTTGTAGCCGTGGGCGATACAGTGGGAATAGGCGATGATGAGGGACGGTCCGTCGTAGGAAGCGGCCTCGGTGAGAGCCTTGTAGGTTTGATTATCCTTTGCGCCCATCGCGATCCGGGCGACATAGACATTGCCATACTGCATCGCGTGGACGGCGAGATCCTTTTTCGCAACGGTCTTGCCGGCGGCGGCGAATTTGGCGACCGCGCCCATCGGGGTGGATTTGGAGGCCTGGCCGCCGGTATTGGAATAGACCTCGGTGTCGAGAATGAGGATGTTGACATTGCGTCCGGTCGAAAGGACATGGTCGAGACCGCCGAAGCCGATGTCATAGGCCCAGCCATCGCCACCGACGATCCAGACCTGTTTCGGGACGAGGTAGTCGGCGTTGCGGCGAAGTTCGATTGCAGCGGGTTCGTTGATGGTTGCAAGCCGTTCGCGGAGTCGTTCAACGGTTTCGCGGGCGGCGGCGATTTCAGCCTCGCTGGCAGCGGAAATTGCCTTGATCCCGGCGACGAGGGCATCACCGATCGGGGTGGCGAGGCGATGGACCATCTCGAGGGCCCGTTCGCGGTGTTTTTCGACCGAGACAGCCATGCCGAAACCGAATTCAGCGTTGTCCTCGAAGAGAGAATTGGCCCAGGCGGGACCTCGTCGGTTGGAATCGCAGGTGTAGGGGGTGGTGGGGAGATTGCCGCCGTAAATGGACGAGCAACCGGTGGCGTTGGCGATGAGGATGCGGTCGCCGAAGAGCTGGGTGAGCAGCTTGAGATAGGGGGTTTCTCCGCAGCCAGCGCAGGCACCGGAAAACTCGAAGAGTGGTTGGAGGAACTGCGCCTTGCGGGAATCGTTCTCCATCTCGGTGCGGGGTGGGAGCGGGAGCCGTTCGAAGGAAAGCCATTTGGTTTTCTCGGCTTCGAGAACCTCCTCGACCGGGGCCATATTGATCGCCTTGCGGTTGGGTTGGGCCTTGTTTTTGGCGGGGCAGACGGTGACGCAGACCCCGCAGCCGGTGCAGTCCTCGGGGGCAACCTGGATCACGAAGCGGGCGTCGCCGGTCCCGTCCTTTTTGCTGGGAGCGGTGAAGAGACTGTCAATCGGCGTCGCGGCGGGATCGTTGGCGTCGAAGTAGGTCGCACGAATGGTCGCGTGGGGACAGAAGGTGACACACTTATTGCACTGAATGCAAACGGCGGGATCCCAGACCGGAACTTCACGGGCGATGTTGCGTTTTTCCCAGCGGGCGGTGGCGGTGGGCCAGGAGCCGTCGGGGGCAAAGACAGAGACGGGGAGGAGATCGCCCTCGCCATCGAGAATCCGGGCGGAGACGTCGCGGACGAAATCGGGGGCATCCGCCGAGCGGTAAGCGGGGGCAGGGAGACCGCTGCGTCCGATGACGGCATCGGGAAGGGGTGCCTCGAAGAGGTTGGCGACGGAGGCGTCGACGGCCTCGAAATTCTTTTCGACAACCTCGCGACCCTTGCGGGCGTAGGTCTTCTCGATCGCGGACTTGATCCGGGCGATGGCGGCATCCTTTTCAAGGACCCCGGAGATCGCAAAGAAGCAGGTTTGCATGATGGTGTTGGTGCGCGGGCCGAGACCGATTTCGCGGGCGACCTTGTAGGCATCGATGACGTAGACCTTGAGTCGCCTCGCGCGGACCTTTGCGACGACCTCGTCGGAAACCTGGTCCCAGACCTCATCAGGACCGTAGGGGGCGTTGAGGAGAAGGGTAGCCCCATCGGCGGCAAAATCGAGGCAGGAAGCGTTCCGGAGGAACTGGAACTGGTGGATGGCGAGGAAGTTGGCGGTGGAAATCAGGTAAGGGGCGCGGATTGGATCGGGACCGAAGCGGAGGTGGGACACCGTCATGGCCCCGGACTTTTTTGAATCGTAGACAAAATAGGCCTGGGCGTGACGACCCTCTTCCTCGCCGAGGATCTTGATGGTGTTTTTGTTTGCCCCGACGGTGCCGTCCGAACCGAGACCGACAAAGACGCATTTGCGGACGGTGTTGGATTCGATATCAAATGTTTCCCCGAGCGGGAGGGACGTATGGGTAACGTCGTCAATGATCCCGACGGTGAAGCTGTCCCGCGGGTTTTCGGAGGTGGCGTTGGCAAAAACAGCCCGGACCATGGAGGGGTCGAACTCTTTTGAGCCGAGACCATAGCGGCCCCCGAGGAGGCGAATCTGATGACCGCGGGGGTGGCGGCGGAGGGCGGCAGCGACGTCGAGGTAGAGGGGTTCGCCGAGGGAACCGGGCTCTTTCGTCCGGTCGAGAACGGTGATGGACTCGACCTCGGGTGGAAGGGCGTCGAGAAAAGCCTGCAGGGGGAAGGGGCGGTAGAGACGGGGTTTGATGATCCCGCAGGAGGCGCCTTCACGGTTAAGGGTATCGGCGGTCACGGCGACGGTTTCGGCCCCACTGCCGAGAGCAACAACGACATGTTTGGCGTGGGGATCGCCCTCGTAGTCAACCAGCTTGTAGGCGCGTCCGGTGAGGGATGCGAAGCGATCCATCTCGGCAGTGATGATCTCGGGGAGGGCGAGGTAGAATGGATTGACGGCCTCGCGTCCCTGAAAAAATACATCGGGGTTCTGGGCGGTTCCGCGAAGGGTTGGGCGGTCGGGGGTGAGGGCGCGGGCGCGGAAGGCGGCGACGGCCTCGGGATCGATCATTTCGCGAAGGACTTGATCATCGATCGTGACAACCTTCTGGACTTCGTGGGAGGTCCGAAAACCGTCGAAGAAATGGAGAAAGGGAACGCGGCTTTTGAGGGTGGCGGCGTGGGCGATCGCGGCAAGGTCCTGGGCCTCCTGGGGGGAATTCGAGGCAAGCATGGCCCAGCCGGTTTGGCGGCAGGCCATCACGTCGGAATGATCGCCGAAGATGGAGAGGGCATGGGTGGCGATAGCCCGGGCGGTAACATGGATGACGATCGGGGAAAGTTCGCCAGCAATCTTATAAAGATTGGGGATCATCAGGAGAAGCCCCTGGGATGCGGTAAAAGTGGTCGTGAGGGACCCGGTGAGAAGTCCGCCGTGGACGGCCCCGGCGACACCGGCCTCGGACTGCATCTGAACGACGGAGGGGACAGAATCCCAGACATTTGTTTTCCCGAGAGCGGACCATTCGTCACAATGTTCAGCCATCGGTGAGGATGGCGTGATGGGGTAGATCTCGACCAACTCGCTGACGCGGTAAGCAACGGAGGCAACGAATTCGTTGGCGTCGCCGAGAGACGAATAATTTCTTATGGGGGAAGCAATCACAATAAGCATTACTGATGTTGTGTCGGAGTGATGTCAATCGGTTTTCGATTTACATGGTCCGATTTTTAGGCAATTCTTTAGGGATGGTTTGCATCAACTGCCCAAGGGTACCCCGTTCATCGACGCGGAGTGGTTTTACTCTGATCGAGTTGCTGGCGGTGATCGGGATCCTCGCGGTCCTCCTAACCTTTGGGTTGGGGATCTCCGGTTCGGTCAGCCGAAAGCAGGCGGAGAGCCTGACGCAGGCCCGGACGGGGGTGATTGCGACAGCACTGGAAAAGTATCGGGCTGAGTTTGGTTCCTATCCGGCGACAGACAGCAATGTGTCGGGGGTGACAGTCGAGAATCTGGATCCGGAGGTGCTGCTGTTTCAGGCTCTTGCGGGGTTGCGAAGCCCATCGGGGGAGGAACTGGCAAATGACGACGGGGACGGGATTCCGGAGCCGGACGAGAAACGGCCACCGTTCGTCAGTTTCGAGCAACTGGGGGTGACGCGTCCGGATGGCACGCCGGTCGATACACGGTCGGGAGATTTTGACCCGCGCGATGTATCGGAAGAGTATGTTCTGGTCGATGCCTGGGACCAACCACTGGTCTACGCCTTCACCCTTGAGTCGCGCCCGGGGGCACCGACGAATGCATGGCGGGCGTTTGGGTATCTGCTCTATTCGGTTGGTTTTGACGGTCTCGATTCGGGGGTGCCAGAGGACGGAATTGTCCCTGACGACGACTCGATTGAGGAGGAGGACCGAGACAATATTTATGCCAATTCCGGCAACTGAGGAACCCGAAGATCAGATTCATCATGAGTGTCCACCCCAAGATTAAACGCGGCTTTACCCTGATTGAGCTACTGACCGTAATTGCGATTATCGGCCTCCTTGCCGGTCTGATTATCCCGACAGTTGGGATTATCCAGCAGAGGGCCCAGGAGACGGCGACGCGTTCCCGCTACAGTCAGTGGGCTTCGGCAATCGAGGAGTTTTTCAAGACCTATGGTTACTATCCCACCTTTGGGGTGGCGGCGACGGACGACACGGTGGTGGATCTATCGAGTTTGGCGACGCGGGATATTTTTGTGGCGGTCATGCAGGGAACGGAGAGTGGAGGGACGGTTTTCAACAAGAAAAAGATCCGATTCTACAGCTTTACGGAGGACGAGTTCAATGATGCCGATGAATTATCGGATACGTTTGGAAATTCAAACATCCGAATTGTCGTGGATTCGAACCGTGACGGGGAGATTGCGGCGGATGCTCTGAGTGATTTGACGGAGACGCCAGAGGACCCGATCCGGGCGAGTGTCCTGATCTTCAGCGTTGAGGGCGAGGCCGGGCCCGAGATCAAGTCCTGGGAATAAGGTTCGGACATCCTGATAAACGTTAAGTTCAATGATACCCGATTGATCCAGTGGTTTTGTCGGGTTTTCCAATAAACGCGGACTTCGCTCAGCTCACTCCTCGCGCCTGGTGAATGGGGAAATTTCCTCGCGCATTTTCCAAGCTTTTTTGTGAGACAGGACATTAGTGTCCGAGGATGCGGGAGGCTTCGTCGGGCTGAAGGATGCGGCAGGTGCGATAGCCGTCACCGCTGTCGGGAAGGTTGGATGCGAAGGTGCCCCGTTCGGTTGGAGAAGTAAATTCCATACCGATGAGGGCACGTCCGATCCGCTCGCCGCTGTATCGGTAATTAAAATAGATGAAGTTGGTGCGTCCCCGGACGGTGTGGGTGAGGAAGTTCTGGAGGGCGGAAGGGCGTTCGTAGAAGTCCAACTGGAGAAAGAGCGGGTTGGTGATGAGTGCGGGATTGCAAGAGATGGCCCGGAAGCGGACCGCCGCGGAGTGGCCGACCTCGGCAAAGGTGTAGCCGGTTTCTTCAAGTTTTCGGATGAGGGTGGTGTAACCGACGGGATCAACGGCGACTCCGAAGACGGGGACAGCCTGATCGGGGTGCGTTTTGCCATATTGGAAATCAACGATGCTGAGCCCGCCGAGGCCGGTCCCGAGCAGGTCGAGCATGGCTCCGGGGCGTTCGGGGATCTTGATTGCGAGGTGGCGGAGTTGTCCCTCGCCGACCCCGGCGTTTTCGGTAATGAGGGCGAGCTGGCCGAAATCGAGATTGGCACCGCACCCAATGACAACGGTTCGGGCGGAGGGAAGGCTGGCCCGTTCTTTGAGGAGGGCGGTGAAGCCCATCGCCCCGGACGGTTCGAGGAGGCAGCGGGCGTGTTCCCAGAGGCGGCGAATCGCGTTGCTAACCTCCTCGTTGGTGACGGTGACAAAGCGGTCAATGACCTCGCGGCAGATCTGGAAAGGGATGGTACCGGCGGTGCGGACGGCGGTTCCGTCGCAAAAGAGATCGACCTGATCCAGTCGGATGGGGGAACCGGCGGCAATGGCGGCTTGCATGGAGGCCTGGTCAGTGCCCTCGACCCCAATGATCTCGATTTTCGGATAAAACAGGCGGAGCCAGTTGGCGACTCCGGCGGCCATTCCGCCGCCGCCAATCTGGAGATAGACCCGGTCAAAGGGGCCGAGACCGGAAAGAACGATCTCGTCGGCGAGGGTGGCCTGTCCAGCGATAACGTGAATGTCGTCGTAGGCGTGGATGTAGGTTCCGCCGGAAGAATGGGCCTCGGCGAGGGCGGTCTCGTAGGCAGCATCGTATCCGTCCCCGGTCAGAATCACCTCGACGCTGGGTCCACCGATTCGACGGACGGCCTCGATCTTAACAGCCGGAGTTGTCCTCGGCATATGGATACGGGCGTGGGCGGAAAGCTTTTGAGCGGCGAGGGCGACACCTTGGGCGTGGTTGCCAGCAGAAGCGGTGATGACGGGGCGGGTCTTTTCGGCCGCCGAAAGTATCGCCATCCGATTGTAGGCTCCCCGCCATTTGTAGGCTTTGATTGGAGAAAGGTCCTCGCGCTTGAGGAAGACCGGTCCGAGGCCATCTTCAGGGAGGGGGACGATCTCGAGAGGAGTCGGTTCGGCGGCGTGGTAAACCCGTTGACGAGCAAAAAGGGTTTCCTGGTGGAGCTGGCGGAGAAGGGTCTCGTCGGTCATATCAGGGTGTTGCGGGCGCCGGGTGAACGCTGGACGGTTTGAGGTTGGGAAGAGCGCTCGATGTCGAGGCGTTGCCGCTGTCGACCGTCGGGAGTTTCGGCGGTATTTGGCGATACGAGGTGGAGGGCGGTTCGGAAAAGGATTTGGAGGTCGAGGAGGAAGGAATGGCTTTCGACGTATTGGGCATCCAGCTCCAACTGATCCTCCCACGAGAGATGGCTGCGCCCGGAGACCTGGGCTAGACCGGTCAGACCGGGACGAACGGTATGGCGGGTGGCCTCGCGGGGTGAATAATAGGGGAGGTAATCGGGAAGAAGGGGGCGGGGCCCGACGAGGGACATTTTAGCGGTGAGAACGCACCAGAGTTCGGGGAGCTCGTCCAGACTGGTGCGTCGGAGCCAGCGTCCGGCCGGGGGAGTGCGGAGGGAGTCCTCGAGAAGCTTTCCATCGGAATCGCGGGTGTCCCGCATGGTGCGGAATTTGATGAGGCGAAACGGCTCCTGGTCCTTCCCGGTGCGGAGTTGGGAAAAGAGGACCGGTTTGCCAAGTTTGGTCCGAACGAGGAACCAGATTCCGAAAAGGATGGGCGCGAGGAGGATAAGGAGAGTCCCGGAAACAGCGATGTCGGCGATGCGTTTGAGCATG
>CAZFLQ010000018.1:0-28230 GCA_964519935.1 uncultured Puniceicoccaceae bacterium
CAGCCTCGTCCAGAAACTCGACCTCGACCTCGTAGGCGGTGCCGTCAACGGTAACTCGTAGTTTGCTCATGTGAATGATATCAGTGGTTGTAAAATGGTGAGAGATGTCGGTTTTACCCTAATCGCAGTTCGGGGGCGTACTAGCGGAGGCGGTGGGAAGAAAAGATCTGGCGGCGTCCTTCCTGGGCCCATCCGGCAGTGGAGGCGCGGACGGCGAGGACCCGATGGGGGCGTTTCCCGACCGTGTAGCGGATGGCGGCGGCGACGGCGGCGAGGACTTTGGGGTCAATCCCTTCACCGGCTGGTGCGGGATTTGCGGCGGTTGCCGATGGGAGGGTGGGGGTCGGGCCGGCGGGATCGGGCTTGGGAGCCGCTGCCGGCTTTGCGGCCAGTTTTCCAATCAGGGTGGTTACCCCGGTTAGTGTGAGGAGAACCACGAGAACGAAGGTAAACCCAACGCAAACCGTTAGGAAGGCTTCCCCGAGGTCGCTGAAGGCAGCAAGTGGTGTCATCAGGTCGAACATGGCGGTTGGCAGGGGATGGATCAAAGCGGGATGTTACCGTGCTTTTTGGGCGGACGGGTGTCGCGCTTGTTCATGGTGTTGCGGAGGGCGATGGAGATGACGGCGCGGGTTTCGGCGGGTTCAATCACATCGGTAATCATGGCGTTGCTGGCGGCCTGGTAGGGAGAGGCAAAGCGAGCGCGATATTCCTCGCGGAGCTCGGCCTCCCGTTTTTTGGGATCCTCGGCATCCTTGAGCTCGCGGCGGTAGAGGATCCTGGTAGCACCGTCGGCACCCATGACGGCAATTTCGGCAGTTGGCCAGGCAAAGACGAGATCAGCCCCGAGATCGGCAGAGCACATTGCGAGATAGGCACCACCGTAGGCTTTGCGCATGATCAGCGTGATCTTCGGAACGGTAGCGGCGGCGTAGGCAAAGAGCATTTTGGCACCGTGCCGGATGATCCCGCCGCGTTCCTGGGCGAGGCCGGGCATAAAGCCCGGAACATCAACGAGGTTAACGAGGGGGATGTTGTAAATATTGCAGGTGCGGATGAAGCGGGCCCCTTTATCGGAAGAGTCGATATCGAGGGTGCCGGCCTTGACGGCGGGCTGATTGGCGATGATTCCGACAATGACACCGTCGATCCGGGCGAAACCGGTGACAATGCTCTTGGCGAAATCGGGCATGATTTCGAAGAAAGTATCGTCGTCGACGAGGCAATCGATGACGTCGTGGACGTTGAGCGGTTGCTTCGGGTCGGCCGGGACGAGTTCATTCATCCGGGGATCGGGGGTCAGGGACAGGTTTTCGGTCGGACGGTGGGGAGGATCCTGAAGGTTGTTTGAAGGAAGGTAGGAAAGGAGTTCGGCGGCCATCTGCATGGCATGGGCATCATCCTCTGCGATCAAGTGGATGTTTCCGCTGACCGAGGCGTGGGCGGCGGCACTGGCGAATTGTTCGAGAGACGCGGATTCGCCGGTGGCGGCCTTGATGACGTCGGGACCGCAAATGAACATGTTGGAATTTTCCCGCGTCATGATCAGAAAGTCCATCAAGGCAGGGGAGTAGGCAGCACCACCGGCACAGGGACCGGCGATGACGGCGACCTGGGGAACGACCCCGGAAAGGAGAACGTTTTTGAAAAATACCTTGCCGTAGCCGCTGAGGGAGTGGACACCCTCCTGAATCCGCGCCCCGCCGGAGTCATTGACCCCGACAACGGGAATCCCGTTTTCGTGGGCGAAGTCCATCAGATCGCAGATTTTCTTGGCGTGGATCCGACCGAGTGAGCCGCCCGAGA
Source organism: uncultured Puniceicoccaceae bacterium (assembly GCA_964519935.1). Lineage (GTDB taxonomy): Bacteria > Verrucomicrobiota > Verrucomicrobiia > Opitutales > Puniceicoccaceae > DAISIK01. Next base: position 1,807 of record CAZFLQ010000018.1, read on the forward strand.
TGGTAAAGTCCTGGGAAAAGGCGGCAACCGGGCGACCTTCGACGTAGCCGACCCCGGTGACGACCCCATCGTAGGGCAGGTCGAGCTTGTCCATGCCGAAGTCCTTGCAGTCGTGTTCGGCGTGTTTGCCGAATTCCTGAAAGGTTCCTTGTTCGAAGAAAGCCTCGAGACGACCGCGGGCGGTCAGGAGCCCCTTTTCGGTGCGCTTGGCAATTTTATCTTCACCGCCAGCCTTGGCGGCCTTGGCACGCCGGGCGCGAAGATCATCGAGTAGTTTTGGGTCAATCGCCATGGATGATTCGATTTGAAAGTTCGTGAAATTGGGATCCGCTCAAGTTATGGGGAACTATCAGGCTTTGGGAGCGCAGAATTCGGTGAGAACCCCGTGGGTCGATTTCGGGTGGAGAAAGGCGACGAGTTTGTTGGCGGCGCCCTCGAAGGGGACCTCGTGGATCAGGCGGGCACCGGCCCCGGCGGCCTTTTTAAGCTGGTCCTCGATATCGTCGGTCCCGAAGGCGACATGGTGGATGCCCTCGCCGTTTTTTTCGAGGAACTTGGCGATGGGGCTTTCGGGATCGGTCGGTTCAAGCAGTTCGATGTGGACCTCGCCCGCTTCGAAAAAAGCGGTGCGGACCTTTTGGGAGGTGACCTCTTCGCGTCCGTGGCACTTCAGGCCAAGGGCGTTTTCATAGAAAGGAATGGTCTCGTCGAGACTGCGGACGGCGATGCCGAGATGGTCGATCTTTGTAATCATAAGCTCTTTTCAAGGTGAGTAGTGACCTTCTGGATGATTAGAGAAACTAAAGTCAACACAAATTTGGATTACTTTATTTTATTGACGTGGGGGCAGCGGTTTTGGCATGACCTGAAAGCAGAGCTTATTTTAAGTTTGAGAACACCTGAAGCCATGACGACATCCAATCCTACGGAAGACGCAGAACGCAAAACCCTTTTTGAAGGATTTGTCCCTGCAACCTATGAGGCGTGGAAGGCGGAGACCGAACGCCTTTTGAAAGACGCTCCCTTTGACAAGGTGATGCGCAAGCAGACGCTCGAGGGCATCACGCTGGAGCCGATCTATGAGCGCGATTCAATTGCTGGTCTGGCGCATATTCATCAGCTGCCAGGCGTGCTCGGTGCGCGGGGTGGACGGACCCTCGGTTACCGCGAACAGACCTGGGAGATTGCCCAGGAGATATTCGAGCCGACCCCGGCGGCGGCAAACGCGGTGGCGCTGGAAAGTTTGATGCGAGGGGGGACCGCGCTGGTCTTTCCGACGGACTATGCGACGGCGCAGGGGCTGGATTTGGGTTCGGCGGTGCCCGGGGCGGTTGGCAGTTGTGGCACGCCCGTGCAGACGGCGGCCGATTTCGCGGTCTGGGTTAAGGGCATCGACCCGGTGGCGGCACCGGTCTATTTCCGGAGCGGTCGAACGGCACCGTTGATCGCAGCATTGTTTCGCAGTTACGTCGAGACGGGTGGCTATGACTTCGAGGCGGTCGGTGGATCGATTGGATATGATCCGGTGGGGGATGCGGTTGTCGAGGGGGCGATTCCGCGGATCGAGACGGTTCGTCGTTGGGCCGGTGAACTGGCCTGCGAGATCGGGACGGCGCTTCCGGCGGTGAAGCTTCTGCGGACGGATGGACTGGTTTATCGAAACGCGGGTGCAAACGCGGTTCAGGAAGTCGCGGCGGTGCTGGCGACAGCGAACCTTTACCTGACGGCGCTGGTCGAATCGGGGATGACCCCGGCGGCGGCCTCGGGACGGATCGAGTTTGTTTTTGCGCTGGGCGGAGACTTTTTCATGGAGATCGCGAAGCTGCGGGCAGCACGGGTCGTCTGGGCGCAGATTCTTGCGGCCTGGGGCGTTTCGGCGGGCGACGCCAAGATGCACATCTCGGCGCGGACCTCGATCTACAACAAGACCCGCCAGGACTCCCACGTGAATCTGTTGCGGGTGACGACGGAGGCTCTCTCAGGGGTTGTTGGCGGGATCGATACCCTGACGGTGGGATGTTTTGACGAGGTCATTCGCCACCCCGGAACCTTCAGCCGCCGGATTGCCCGCAACCTGCAGTTAATCCTCGCGGAGGAGTGTGAGCTGACGAAGGTGATCGATCCGGCGGGGGGATCGTGGTATCTGGAAAACCTGACGGATCAGGTTGGGCGGAAAGGGTTCGAACTATTTCAGGAGATTGAAGGAGAGGGCGGCATTTTGGAGGCCCTCGCGAGCGGCAGTCTGCAAAAGGCAATCGCCGGAACCGATGCCGAGGCCCGCAAGTTGCTCGGTCAGCGCAGGCATTCCCTCGTTGGGACGAACGTCTATCCAAATCTTGGCGAGAAACCGCTCCCGGAAACGGAGCGGGGAGGATCTCCAAATGTGGTGCACGGTGGAGAGGTATCGGCGGAGGATCTGGCCGGAGCAAGAGCGGCTTTCGCGGACGGAGCAACCCTCTCGGCGGTGGCGGCGGCATTAAAGGTTACGGAAGGTTTTGTCGGGGTGGAGGCCTTGCCCTGTAAGCGGCTGGCGATCGACTATGAGCGTCTCCGGGATTCGGCGGCGGCGCATGCCGTGAGGACCGGGACGGCCCCACGGATCGCCCTCGTGACAATTGGCCCCCTCAAGTTCCACAAGATCCGGGCGGATTTTACGCGGGCCTTTTTCGAGGCAGGTGGATTCGAGGTCGTGCAAAACGATGGTACCACCGATCCGGCGGAGGCGGTTGAGGCGCTGCGCGCGACGGGGGCGCGGATTGCGGTGGTTTGTGGGACTGACCAGCACTACGGGGAGCATTTTGATGCGTTTGCAAAGGCAATCAAAGCGGCCCTGCCGGAGACCTCGTTGGTTCTGGCGGGATATCCCGGGGAACAGGAAACAGCCTTTCGGGCGGCGGGGATGGATGATTTCATCTTCGTGAAGAGCCCGCATTACGAGACCAACCTGAAATACCTTCGGATCGCCGGTGTCGCGGTGGGAGCCTAAGCCGAAAATCAAGAACCTAAATTTGGGAAGAACGATGCAAAAACCTGATTTTTCAAAATTACAGTATCAGCCGCAGGCAACCACCGAGACGCGGGCGGATTGGGAGGGGCGGGTCCGCGCGGAAACCGGTCGACCGGTGCAGGAATGGGTATCCGATTCGCTCGAACGGATCCCGGTGGCTCCGCTTTACGGGGAGAATGATCTCGAGGGGATGGAGCATCTCGGATTTACGGCGGGGATCGCACCCTTTCTAAGGGGGCCGTATGCGCCGATGTATGTTTACCGTCCCTGGACGGTGCGGCAGTATGCGGGATTCTCGACGGCGGAGGAGTCAAATGCCTTTTACCGGCGCAACCTCGCGGCGGGGCAGACTGGGCTTTCGGTGGCCTTTGACCTCGCGACCCACCGGGGATATGACAGCGATCACCCCCGGGTGGTGGGTGATGTCGGCAAAGCGGGGGTGGCGATTGATTCGATCCTCGACATGAAGGTGCTGTTTGACCGGATCCCGCTGGATAAGGTCTCGGTATCGATGACGATGAACGGGGCGGTTGTCCCGATCATGGCTTTCTACATTTTGGCCGGTCTTGAGCAGGGGTGCAGTCTGGATCAGCTCGCGGGGACGATTCAGAACGACATTCTGAAGGAGTTCATGGTACGGAATACCTACATCTATCCGCCGACACCCTCGATGCGGATCATCGGGGACATCTTTGCCTACACCTCGGAAAAGATGCCAAAGTTCAACAGCATCTCGATTTCCGGTTATCACATGCAGGAGGCCGGGGCGACGGCTGATCTCGAGATGGGATATACCCTCGCGGATGGATTGGAATATCTTCGGACCGGCACGAACGCGGGTCTCGCGGTTGACGCCTTTGCGCCCCGGCTATCCTTCTTTTGGGCGATCGGAAAGGACTTCTTCATGGAGGTTGCGAAGATGCGGGCGGCGCGAATGCTCTGGGCGAAGCTGGTCCGGCAGTTCGATCCAAAGAATCCGAAGAGCCTTGCCCTGCGGACCCATTCGCAGACCAGCGGTTGGTCCCTGACGGAGCAGGATCCCTTCAACAATGTGGCGCGGACCTGTATTGAGGCACTTGCCTCAGCCTGCGGGCATACGCAGTCCCTGCACACAAATGCTCTTGACGAGGCGATTGCCCTGCCGACCGACTTTTCGGCCCGGATCGCGCGGAATACCCAGCTTTTCCTGCAAGAAGAAACCGGGATTTGCAACGTGATCGATCCGTGGGGAGGATCCTATTACGTAGAGGCCCTAACCCACGAACTGGCACACAAAGCCTGGGCACACATTGAGGAGGTTGAGGAGTTTGGAGGAATGACGAAGGCAATCGAGGAGGGCCTGCCGAAGCTGCGGATCGAGGAGGCGGCTGCCCGCCGCCAGGCGAAAATCGACAGTGGCGCGGAGACGATCGTCGGGTTGAACAAGTATCGAATGGAGAAAGAGGACCCCCTCGAAATTCTCGACATTGACAACACGGCGGTGCGGGAAGGTCAGGTTCGGCGGCTGGACAAGCTGAAGGCCGAACGCGACAATCCGGCGGTGCGGGCAGCACTGGGGGCGATCACGGAGGCGGCCCGGAGCGGGAAGGGGAACCTGCTCGAACTGGCGGTCGAGGCGGCGGGGAAGCGGGCGACCCTCGGGGAAATTTCCGACGCGATGGAAGAGGTCTTTGGCCGCTATAAGGCGAAGATCCGGACGGTGTCCGGCGTGTATTTGAAATCCTATGCAAACACGGAGAAGATGGAAGCGGTAAAGCGCAAGATCGAGCAGTTCGAGACCCGCGAAGGCCGACGGCCCCGGATCATGATCGCGAAGATGGGGCAGGATGGTCATGACCGCGGAGCGAAGGTAGTGGGAACCGGTTATGCTGACATCGGATTTGACGTCGACATCGGTCCGCTTTTCCAGACGCCGGAGGAGAGTGCGCGTCAGGCAGTCGAGAACGACGTCCACGTGGTCGCGATGAGTTCGCTGGCGGCAGGGCACAAGACTCTTGCCCCGCAGTTGATCGAAGAATTGGCGAAACTGGGGCGGGACGATATTTTGGTGATCTGCGGTGGGGTGATTCCGGCGCAGGACTATGACTACCTCTTCGGCAAAGGCGTTGCAGCGGTCTTTGGACCGGGCTCCCCGATCCCGGAGAGTGCGGAACGGGTTTTAGATCTTCTGCTCGACGTGGAGTAGACTACCGCAAATTCGTTGGCCTGCACTTTGGTTGCACCCTGTATCAGACTTGGGAGAGTTTAGGGCCATCTCAATTCCATCGAGTTCAGGTGGGCTGAGGCTATGGCACCTTCAGGAGAACCCCGGCTACGTCCAAAAAAAAACCACGGCAGGAGGCCGTGGTCTGGGGTGAAGGGAAGGAGAGGAGGCCCTTACTTCGCGTTTTTGAGCTCTTTGTGAAGCGTGTGGCGGCCGAGGGCCGGATTGTACTTCATCTTTTCGACCTTTTCGGTCTGGAGCTTTTTGTTGCGCGTAGACATGTAGCGTGAGGGACGCTTCCCTGCGCTGCGGGCTTCCGAGCATTCCAAAATGATGTTTTCGCGTGGCATAGTTTCAGTAAATTAAACCAATTAGAATGATGGGTTTTCGACCGGGTGCAATCAAAAACTGCTGCCGAGGGGGTTGCTGAGGACCGAGATCATGTTCCCCTTGCTGAAGAGGGAAACCTGGCCGGTGCTGGAGGAAACGACGATGGCGATGGAGCGGGTGCTGAGGGTAATTGAGGCACCGGCGGCGTGGCGCGCGCCGAGCCCGCTGGGAAGATTTTCAGGATACTCGGGGGCGCGAAGGAGGGCCCCGGCGGCCTCAATGACGCCGTTTCCGCGGATGATGAAGGCCCCGTCAATCGAGGAAAATTCCTTGACGGTCTCGTCCATGAAGGGGTTGAGGACGTTGCGGTCCTCCTCTTTGTATCCAAAAAATGGATTCAAGACGAGCTGTTTGCTGTATTCGAGAACGTTGTTGGTGTCCCCGAGAACATAGAGCGCCCCGACAGCCTTGCCCTCGCGGCCTTCCATACCGAGTTCCGTCGCAATGGCGAGAACGCGTTCGAGGACTTCGGGGCGGATGGCGGAAGGGAGGGAAAAGCTGCTGTCGGAAATGAGGGTGCGGAATTCACGCATCACGTCGACAACGAGAATGGTGTCGAAGCGGTTGCTCTGGGGGATGCCGCCGATGCAACAAACCTGTTCGTCGGGCTTGATGATTCTGCGGGTCAGTCCGATGAGGACAGCGGCGCGGAGCTGGGACATGCGCGAGTTGGAATAAGACCTGACGGGAATGATCTCGTTGATGGTTCCGTTGGGCTCGGACGAATCGGAGCCGCCGCGGGTGATTAGGATGGTCTGAAAGGCGGCGAGGCTGGCTCCAAGTTCGAGACCTCCGGCAAAGGTATCGCCAAAGATAAGGACGGAGCGACATTTGAGGGTACGGGCGATTCGCTCGGCCTCGCGGAGGATGAGGCGGTTGATCCGGCTGGGGGCGGGGGCGGGGCGTTCCTGTCCGCCGGTGAAGCAGGCCATCAATTTTTTTCGGAAACCGGCGGTTGTTTCCGGTTCAAGGAGTTCCTTGACGACCGCTTCGTCGTGGAAGGCGGCGGCGATGGTCGCGAGGGAGTTGAGGTAACCGCGGACGTTCTCAGCAGCGAGGAGAAGGAGGACGATGCGGACGTCTCCATAGTCGTTCGGGCCCTCGTGGGTAAGGCCTTCGCGGACCCGCCCGGCAGCAAGGACATAGCGGTTCTTCATCGGAATCCGCACGTGGGGGAGGGCGACCCCGTTGCCGAGGTAGGAGGTCATCGTCCTTTCCCGGTCGAGGAGGAGGTTGAGAAGTTTCTCGGTTCCGTAGTCGCGGACCTCCTGAATATCGATGCTTTCGACCAGTTCCCGAAGGGCCTCGCTCAGTTCCGTGCTCTGGAGGTCGAGGATTCGATTTCGGGAAATAAAACGATCAATTCGCATTCAGCTCAGACGGGCGTTTGGGATTAACGTTCCCACTCAATTCCGCCCTTTTTCAGCTCGTAGACGAGGCCAAGGATCATCACACCGAGAAAGGCGAGGATGGGGAGGAGGATGGGGATGGAAGCGGCGAGAAATTCGCGGTAGATGAGAATCCAGGGAATGAGAAAGACGACCTCTATATCGAAGAGAATGAAAAGCATCGCGGTGACGTAGAACTTGACTGAAAACCGGGTATGATGCTTTTCGGTGCCGATGATACCGCATTCGTAGGCACTGTCCTTGGTCTTGTTGGGTCGCCCCTTGACGCCGAAAATATGACTGGCGGTGATGATTACGAGGGCGATACCGATCGCAATAACCGCTTGAATGAGAACAGGTAGAAAGTCGCCAACCGTCATTTTTCAAGTGACACCGCTTTTTGCGGACAACTCAAGCGGAATTTTGGAAGGTTTACGGTTTTGTATCCTCGGAGGTCTGGATCTGGAGCCTTTGAAAAACGCGCGCAGTGAATTCACGGAGAACGGCTGCGTATCCGGCGGCGATTGATGAGGGGTCGGAGGGATCCCAGGCGTTGGAGATCTCGAAGCGAAGCATCGTGTCCGATGTGGTTTCCTTGCCCCGGGAGCCGATCGAGATGTTGCCTCCGATTGAAATCCGTCCGTCCTGGTGGGCGAGGAGGTCGTAGAGAAGGAAAGAGACGCTGTGGTCGCTACGAATGTCTCCGCTCTGAAATTCCGTCCGGACGGTCTCGACGCGAGGGAGCCGAATCATTTCGTTCACGATGACGCGAAGGATGCCGTCTTCGACCGGTTCGGCCCAGCGGTAAAAGGGAAGCGGCAAGAGTGTGCCGTTGGGTTGCTGCACGACGATGTCACTTCGGTGGAGGTAGGCGGGGACGGCGATCTCGCGGATGAGGATGGAGATGCCTGCGTCCGGTTCTAGAGGCTGGGTTTCGCGCATCGGCGGGTTAGGCAAAATGAGGAGACGGGTCGGGTTGGTCGAGGTATCGATCCCGAGACATCCGGCAAGGAAAAGAAAGGGGAGGAGGAAAGAGGCGCGCCGGTAGTTTGGAGTCATGTGGAGGATCGTTATTGGAGGCATCATTCGCTGCGGCCGGAGAAGATGGCGTTCGGATTGGATTCCAGATATTCGGTAAGTTGGCGGATGGAACGGAGGGTGACCTCCAGTTCGCGGAGGGTACGTTTGCTGTTGCGGTAAATCAGGCTGTCAGGATCGATAATCTGGTTGGCATTTCCGACGAGATCTTCGAGGGAATCGATGGCAATACCGAACTTCTTGACCAATTGGGCTAGCTCCGGGCCAAGTCGGGCCATTTCGCCATTGAGGTTCTCCCCGAGATCGTCGAACTCCGCGATCAACTGACGGAGGTCGGAGGCGACCCCGGCGATTTCGGCCTCATCGAGGAGCTGCCTGATATCCTCGAGAAGGGTCAAGGCCTCGCGGGAAATGGCGGCCGTATCAATCTCCTGGATTCGGGCGTCGATCGTTTTAACGAGAGTGGTGGTCGACTCGGCCAATTCGAGAAAGTCGATTTCCGAAAACTGAGCGACAATCATTGATACGCGATCCTGAAAGTTGGCGAGGGCCGATGGAGCGGCGGGAATTTCGAAAAGGTCGAGGCGAATCCCTTCGACGGTCTGACGGCTCATCGCGGGTCGAAAGTCGAGGGAGATCGCAAGGATACCGGTGACGAGGCTCTCGGCTTCGAGGGCAGCGGAAAGGCCGTTCTGGAGGGATACATGGTAGACCTCGTCAGACTGGATGTCCTCAATCACGCCGAGATCGCGTGCGAGCCGACGCCGATCAATTTCGTAAAAGACGGGGATGCCGGTGATGGTAGTGTCGCCGGACATCTGGATGCGGATGTTAGTGACACGCCCGACGGGGACTCCCTTGAAGCGGACACTTGATCCGACCGCGAGACCTTTGACGGATTCGTTGAAGAAGGTCACAAAGGTCGCCTTTGGAGTGAAAAAGGAACGTCCGCCGAAAAAGATGAAGCCGGTGAAGAGAAGAGCGATTCCGGTGATAACAAAGAGGCCGGCAATAAAGGCTTGGCGGTTTGGATTCATCAGGTTGAGGGTGAGTTGGAATCGGAGGGATCTGTCCCGCGATTCAGAAATTCGCGGATGGTGGCATGGGGCGACTGTTGTGCCATGACGCGGGGGTCGCCGACTTCGAGCATATGTCGAGTCGTCGCGTCGAGGAAGACCGCCTTGTCAGCGATTGCGAAGAGACTGGGGAGTTCATGCGAGACGATTACGACAGAGGTATGGAGTTGGTGGGAAAGCTCAAGGATGAGTTCATCGAGACGAAAGGAGGAAACCGGGTCGAGACCAGCGGACGGTTCGTCGATGAAGAGGGTCTCGGGTTCGAGGGCGAGGGCACGGGCAAGACCAGCCCGCTTGACCATCCCGCCGCTGAGTTCGTGGGGAGAGCGGGCGGAGGCGTGTTCGAGACCGACGAGGGCGAGCTTGTAGTGAACCCGTTCGCTGATTTCCGATTCGGAAAGGGGCGTGTGCAAGCGGAGGGGGAGGGCGATGTTTTCGAAAAGACTGAGCGAACTGAAGAGGGCACCACTTTGAAAAAGGATGCCGAAGCGGCGACTGAGCTGGTCACGTTCCTGGGTGGGCATGGCGAAAAAGTCTTTCCCGCGATAATAGATCTTGCCGGCAGCAGGTCGGAGAATTCCGATAAGATGGCGCATGAGGGTGCTTTTCCCGCATCCACTGCCGCCGATGAGGAAGACGATTTCGCCCGAAGCGACCTCAAAGTTGATCCCATCCATGACAACAAAATCTCCAAAGGCCATGCGGAGGTTCTCCACCCGGATGGGTGATGGTTCGGTGTCCGGGGATGGGTTCATATTCCAATCACAAAAAGGAGGACGGCAAAGATCGCGTCGGCGATTATAATCCAGGTGATCGAGGTAACGACGGCAGAGGTGGCAGCGGCCCCGACCCCCTCGGCCCCCCGCTTGGCATTGAGTCCCTTGAGGCAACCGGTGATTGCGATGATCGCCCCAAAAATAAAGCCCTTGATGAATCCGGCCCAGAGGTTGCCGAGGGTCATGGCGGCAATGACACGGGCAAAAAACTGATCGGGAACGATCCCCATGGCACCTGATGCGAGGAGGAGACCGCCGAGGACACCGATGAAGCTGGCATACATCGAAAGGATCGGGGTCGCAAAAACCATCGCGATGAAACGGGGGAGGACGAGAAACTGGATCGGGTTGACCCCGGCGGTGGTGAGGGCGTCGATCTCCTCGTTGTTTCGCATGCTGCCGAGTTCGGCCGCAAAGGCGGCCCCGATCCGACCGCTGAGGAGGACGGCTGTCATGATAACGCCGAGTTCCCGAAACATCACGATCGAGATGAGGTCGGCAACGAAAATGGTGGCGCCGAAGATGGCGAGCTGAACGGCGGCGACGAACGAGATGATCAGGCCGACGAGGAAGGCAATCAGGCTGACGATCATCAGGGAACCGGGTCCGCAACGGCTGAAGTTTGAGAAAATGTCCGCCCGCCGCGTGACCGCCCTTCCAACCGCGAAGGTGGCGAGAGAGAGGGTGATTTGACCGATAAAGCCAATCACACTGACAACGGCGCGACGGGCCTCGAAGACGCCGAGTCCGACGCGTACGAGAAAGCCCTGCGGACGGGGGTCGGGAGGCGCGTCGAGAGGGGTGCTGGTGGAGAGCCTGAGGAGGCTTTGGGTTGACTCGGGCAGCCGGGTGGTGTCCGTGGCGATGCCCGAGCGTGCGGCGATTCGGCAGAGAGTATGGAGGCGCGCGATGAGGGCGGGGTCATCGCTGCGTTCGAAGGGTGCATCCAGCACAAGCCTCTTCGATTCCTGTGCGGAATCGGGGATCCGGAGCGGCTCGGATCTGATTTCGGACTTGGCATCCGGACCAAGAGGACGCAATGAGGCGGTGGTTTTACCCTCATGATGGGACCAATTTACAGTCCAGACGACCTTTTCCGCTTTCACTACGAGGAGATTGTTTTCAGTTTGTAGCGAGTCAAGAGTCCCGATGGTTCATGGCTCCGTTAAAAATGATGCGCATCGATTACCTATTTTTCGATTTGGACGGTACCTTGATCGACCACTTTCAGGCGATCTATCGGTCGTATGTTCACGTTCAGGAGACCCTCGGATTGCCGGTTTCGGATTTTAAGACGGTATTGCGGTCGGTTGGAGGTTCGATCCCGGTGACCCTTGGCCGTCTGGTTGGAAGCGAAAGGGTGGAGGAGGCTTTGCCGATCTGGCGGGCGCATTTCGCCGAGACGATGTTGGAGGAGGTCGATGCCCTGCCGGGGGTCGAGGCGGGTTTGACGCGGCTGGCGGAGGCGGGCTACCGGATGGCGGTGTTTACGAACAAGGACGGTCCGGCGGCGCGGGCGGTGATCGAACATCTCGGATGGACGCGCTTTTTTGAAAAGGTTGCCGGGGCGATGGATACGCCGTGGCGGAAACCGCAGATTGATTTTACCCTCTGGATGCTGCGGGAGACAGGAGCACTGGCGGAAAGCACCCTGATGGTTGGAGATTCCCCCTTTGATGTCGAGGCGGGGAAGAACGTCGGCATGTTGATGTATGGGATCGCGACCGGCAGTCACACCGCAGGGGAGTTGGAGGACGCGGGGGCGGATGTGGTGTATCCGGATTTTGGTGCAATGGTGGAGGCGATTCTGAGGAGCCGGGAAACGGCCACGGTCCAAGGATGACGATGGATTCGTCTGAAAGGTTGGTTGGTGCGCTCGAGCGAATCCTCTATGCGGACGAGGAAACGGGTTACTGCGTCGGGGAGGTCGCACCGGCTGAGGGCGGTGGTCGGGTAACGGTATCGGGAACCCTGCCGGGGGTTCAGTGCGGGGAATCGCTCGAAATGGAGGGTAGCTGGTATCGCCATGCCAAATACGGGCGGCAATTCAAGGTGTTGCGTTACCGGTCGCGCCTCCCGGCGACGGTGAACGGAATCCGACGCTACCTCGGGAGCGGGCTGATTTCGGGGATCGGGAAAGGGTACGCGGACAAAATCGTCGATCACTTCGGGGCGCGCACCCTCGAGGTGATTTCGAATGAGTCTGCCCGGTTGCAGGAGGTCGCGGGAATCGGCAAGGCGCGGGCGCGATCGATCAAAAAGGCCTGGGATGCGCAGAGTGCGACCCGCGAGGTGATGATCTTTCTTCATACCTACGGGGTGACGGTCGGACAGTGCGTCCGTTTGGTGCGGCGCTACGGCGGAGAGATTCTCGAGATTCTCAAATCCAACCCTTATCAACTGGCAGACGAGGTCGATGGGATTGGTTTCAAGACAGCCGACCGGATCGCTCTGAATCTCGGGATCGCCAGCAACAGCAAAGCGCGCAACCGTGCGGGGGTCCTCCACCTGATGTCGGTCGCGGAGGGGGAGGGGCATACTGCGGTGGAGGAGGGAGGTCTCCTGACAGCGGGGATCGAACTGCTGGACGGAAACGAAACCGCCCTCAAGGAAACGATTGGGGACCTCGTCGAGGGAGGGGAGATTCTCCGGCATCCAGGAGGGATCTTGCAGGTGGTTTCGCTGGACCGGTCGGAGTCGCGTTTGGCTCGGTCGGTAGGAATGATCCGGGGGGAACCCTCGGTTCTGCCGCCGATCAAGATCGATCCGGCGGTCAGTTGGGCGGAGGAAAAAGCGGGGTTTCATTTTGCGCCGGAGCAGCGCGAGGGATTGCGGGTGGCACTGGGGAACAAGTTCTCGATCCTGACGGGGGGACCGGGGACGGGGAAAACGACGATCCTGCGTTCGTTGGTGCGGATTCTGAAGGCAAAGGGGGCTCGCATCCTCCTCGCAAGCCCGACCGGCCGGGCGGCCCAACGCCTCGCGGAGTCGGCCGGAATGCGGGCGTACACGGTGCATCGCTTGCTTGAGTTCGATGCCGAGCGGCGGAGCTTTGCGCGGAACGAAGTCCGTCCGCTGGCGGCGGATTTTGTGATTGTGGATGAGTCCAGTATGCTCGACACCCGCCTGGCGGCATCGCTCCTCGCGGCGGTCCCGGCGGAGTCCCATGTGCTTCTGGTCGGTGACGCCGATCAGTTGCCATCGGTCGGGGCGGGAAATGTTCTCCGTGATTTAATCGCCTCCGGCGGTATCCCGACGGTGCGGTTGGAGCGGATATTCCGCCAGGGGGCCGGAAGCGGGATCTCGGAGACGGCGCACCAGGTTTTAAGCGGGCGGCTGAGCCTGCCGGAATCGCGATCGGTGGGGGAAACTCCGGAGATGAACGATATCCGGTTTGTGCGTGCTGCCGAGGGAGAAGCCTGTGTGGAGGCGGTCCTGGAGATCGTCGACCGCCTGAAGCGGGAGGGTTTGAGCGATTCCCTCGGATTCCAGATCCTCGCCCCGATGCACAAGGGGAGCTGCGGGGTGGTCCGCCTGAATGCGCTGGTCCAGGAACGGTTTCCGGGCGGACCGGAGGCGATCACGTTGGGCGGGGTGGCCTATCGACGGGGGGACAAGGTGATCCAGTTGCGGAACGACTATGATCGGGGGATTTTCAACGGTGATATTGGGCGGATCCTGACGGTCGATATGGAGGCGGGGGTGATGACGGTTGATTTTGGGAACGGGGGGATTGAGCTGGACCGGGATGCAGTTCGGGATCTCGGATTGGCCTTTGCGATGACGATCCACAAAAGCCAGGGGAGCGAGTATCCAACCGTAATCGTTCCCCTTGTGATGGGGCATTACGTGATGTTGCGGCGCAACCTCCTCTATACCGCGATTACCCGTGGGAAGCGGCAGGTCTGGATGGTTGGTGACCCGAAGGCCTTTCAGATGGCGACGCGTGAGGTCGGCGGGATGGACCGCCGGACCGACCTCGTGCGGAAGCTGGATGGGGCAGGTCGGGGCGGGGCGATTTGAGATTTGAGACGGTGAGCGAGGTGTTGGAGTGAGGGATGCGGAAATCCTGAACGAGTATCTCGCAGACGGAAACTCGTGAGATATGCACGCTAAAAGCCCGACTTGACGGCGACGGACATTTGTCCGACACTCGGTTATGGTTTCGTTGATTTCGACGCGGGAGCTTTCGAGGCAGCCAGGCAAGGTGATGGCCAAAGTCTCCGAGGAGGGTCCGCAGGTCATCACTCAGAATGGTGTGCCGGCCGCTTACCTGATTCCCACCAGTGGGCGGGGCATCGAGTTCGATCTCGACGTGCTTCGCCGTCTTCTCCTTGGACGTGCTCTCGATGCCGCACAGGCGGAGGCTGCCGGCTCGGGTGCTTCCGGGATTTCGATGGATGAGATCAATGCTCCTGTTGAGATCCTGACCCCTGCGGATGCCGTCCAAAGGTTGGCTCGATTCAAGGGGTGAGGAGAATTCATACTTGGGATTGGGCGATCTGGCGGAGTTTACCGAGATCGAGTTTGCCGGAACCGAGGAGGGGGAGAGCTTCGACGGGGAGCCAGGACTGGGGGTGGGGTTTCCAGAGATTGGGGAGAGATACCTTGCGGAGTGCCTCCCCGATCCGGCGGGCACAAATCCCCGCCTCGCGGGCGTAGATGACGATGAGACGCTCGCCCTTGCGGTCGTCCGCGACGGTGGTGACGGCGAGAAGGTTTGGTTCGAGGTCGAGGGCGTTCGAGAGGGCTTCCTCGACGGCGGCATGGGAGACCATTTCCCCGGCGATCTTTGAAAACCTCGAAACCCGGTCGGTGATGTGGAGGAACCTGTCGGCATCGAGATAACCAAGGTCCCCGGTTCGATACCATCCGGCGGAAATCACATCGCGGGTGGCGGCGGGGTTGTTGCAATAGCCCTTCATGACATTCGGTCCGTGCACCTCAATCATCCCGGGGGTTCCGGGCGTAACGGCTTCTTCTGTATCCGGATTGATGATGCGAATCCGGACTCCGGGGAGAGGGCGGCCGACGCTGCCGGAAGAGGTTCCGGGTTGGCAGTAGCCATCGCGGTCGATATCGGGGACGTTCACGGCGACGACGGGCGAACACTCAGTGCATCCATAGCCTTCGAGGGCGGGAACACCGAAATGGGACTCGATCCGTTGGGCGATCGAAGGGCGGAGTTTTTCGGCCCCGGCGATCAGCCAGCGGACCGAGGAGAAACTCTCGGCGGGCATCTTGCGGGTCCAGCCGAGGAGGATGGAGGGGGTTGCAAGGGCGACGGTCGGCTGGAAATCGGTGGCGAGTTTACCGATCCGGGATGCCTCGAGGGGGTTTGAATGATAGGCGACGGAGAGCCCGCGGGTGAGGGGGAACCAGAGGGTGATGGTGAACCCCATGGAGTGAAAGAAAGGGAGAACCCCGAGGATGCGGTCATCCGAGCGGAAACGGCCGATCGACCCGAAGGCGTTGATATTCCCGAAAATGTTGGCGTGGGAGAGCTCGATCCCTTTCGGGGTCGAGGTGCTTCCGCTACTGAAGAGAATCGCGTGGGTCTGATCGATGTGATCGACGGGAAGACCTCCGCGCAGGACGGTCCGGATCGGCGCGAAACGGCAGGTGGCCCAGGCGAGAAGTTTCTGGAACGACGAAAGGGGCGACCCGAGATCCTCGAGAAAGACGGTTTTTCGCGGGAGGACGAGGCCGGGGATTTTTTCGACGACACGCCGAGACGTAACGACGGTGTGGATACTCGCTTGTTCGAGGGCAGCCTTTTGGGCGGTTTCCGGTGCGGTGTAGTTCAGGTTGACACAAGTGCGGCCATCGAGGGTGAGGGCAAGGTTGGCAAGGGCACCGCCAGCGGAGGGTGGAACGAGGATACCAATGTTGGTTTCCGAGGGGGAGAGGATCCGGCGGAGTCGGTTGCGGAGGATATAGCTCCCAATAAGGGTGCGTCCGTAGGTGAGGGACTTTCCCTCAGTGGCCTCGCGGATGGCGAGTTTGCGCCAGTTGCGCCGGGCGGAGCGAATCCACTGCACGGCGGCGGGTCCGTCGGATTCTATCCGTGTACGGCTTGCCGCGAGGGCGGAGGCCTCGACGGCGTCGCGGACGGCCTCCGGGGTGGCATCGGAGGGGAGCGGTGGGCCAACGGCGATCGTCACGGGATGACCCCAGTCGCGGAGATCGAGAGGACGCGGGTCATGATCGTGTCCAAGGCCGGCGTGACTGTCGTAGCCGCCATCGATCCAGGCTGGAATGACGGGGCAGTCGAGTCCCTTGACGATTTTTTCGAAGCCGCGTTTGAAGGGGAGAAGATGGCCGGTGCGGGAGAGTTTGCCCTCGGGGAAGATTCCGACGATGAACCCGTCCTGAAGGGCCTGTCGGGCGGTTTGGAGGGATCGGACGAGGGCCTTGGGACCGTCCGTTTCCTCGATCGGGATGACCTTGCCCAGTTTCAGGAAGAATCGGATAAAGGGATGGTTGCGCTGGATGGCCTCGCGGGACGCGATGAAGCGGATGCGCCGGGGTTGGATCGCGAGCAACCAGACCGCATCCATGACGGAGACATGATTCGCGACGAGGAGGGCGGGGCCGTGGGCGGGAAGATTTTCGATCCCGGTGGCACGCACGCGGTAGATCGTTCGGGTGACGATGAAAGCCATGAAGCGGGCGAAAAAGTCGGGCAGGGCGATCATCGCGACCGTGGTCATGAGGGCGAGAACGACGGCAAGGAAGACGAAGCCTTCGGCCGGGCTGAGACCGAGAACGGAGGTATTGAGAAGGAGGACGACGGCGGCGAGGAGGACGCCGGCCCAGCTCAACCAGGCACTTGCGGCGATGATTTTTCCGAGCCGGTCACCGGGGGTGCGATACTGGATGAAGGCCTCGACCGGGACCACGAAGAGACCGGCCCCGATCCCGAGGAGGACGGAAAGCACAGCGGCATTGCCGACGGTTGGGTTGGCAGTGGCATCGAGGGTGAAGAAACCGAGACTGCTGACAAGCATGAGAACGGTGCCGACCGGAACTGTGCCGACCTCAATACCCTTGCGCCCGAGCTTACCGGCAAGGAGGGAACCAATACCGATGCCGATGGCGGTTGCAAAGAACAGGCGGGTGGCACCCTCGGGGGAGAGCCCGAGGACCGATTCGCCGTAGGCGAGAAGGTTCATCTGGAGGTAAGCGCCGACGAATGAGAAGACTGCCGAGCCCCAGACCGCGAGGGTCAGAAAGCCATCGCGGTGAACATCGCGGAGACCACGGGCAACGTCTTTGAGGACGAACCAGGATGCTTTGCGGGTTTGGCCGGCGGCGGTGGTGACGGGGATCTGGCGGGAACTGAGATAACCGAGGGCAGCGATGGCGACGCAGAAGATGGCGGCGACCGATCCCTCCTTCCCGGTGAGGAGGCTGATCTCAGGGGCGAGGGCGGTTCCGAGGATGATGGCGAAATAGGCGGCGGCCTGGAGGAAACTGTTGGCGCGGGAAAGCCCGCCTTTGCCGACCAGTTCCGGGATGATCCCGTATTTGCTGGGGCCGAAGCAGGCGCTCTGGGTGGACATCAGAAAGACCGTCGCGAGCATCAGGGGGGCGCTTTGCAATGAGAAACCAATGACGCCAATGCCCATGATGACAATCTCGGCGAACTTGGTCGCGCGGATGACGCGATGCTTGGGGTAGCGGTCGGCGAGCACTCCACCGACCCCGAGGAAAAGGAGGAAGGGAAGGGCAAAGGTCAGTCCGACGATGGCGAGAGTCGTATCGACGGTCCGATCCGGCCAGACCTGAATCAACCCGTAGATGATGAGGAGCTTGAACAGATTGTCGTTCAAAGCTCCGAGGAACTGGGTGGCGTTGTGCCAGTGGAAGGAAGCGAGAGAGGATGGTGTTGATTTCATGATTGGATGTTGGAAACGACCTCACTTTTCATGATGACAATAAAGTTGTCAATAAATTTCGACAATAAAGTTGTCGAAAAATGGATTTTGGGTCAAAGTTGGGAGAATGGATTCATTTGAAACCGTCCAAACCGTCTTTGATGAGATCCGCCGGCTGAACAACCGGCTTCGTTGGCTGGGGGACCATGTTCACGCCGATCTTGGTCTGACAGCGGTGAAGCGAAGCCTACTTCTCAGCCTCGAAAGGGACGGCACCTTGACGGTGCCGGAGTTGGCGCGGGAGCGATTGGTCTCGCGGCAGATTATTCAGACGCAGATCAATGAGTTGCTGGCGGAAGGGCTGGTCGAATCGGTGCCGAACCCGCGTAACCGTCGATCGAGGCGGATCGCGCTGACAGAGGCGGGGAGGGGATTACTGGACTCGATGGAGACCCGCGAGAAACAGATTCTGAAAGAGACAGGTCTGCCGATTCCGGATGATCGGATGGAGACGTTGGCAGCTGACTTAAGGACGATTCGGGAGAGGTTGGAGGGCGTTGGGGAAGGCGGGGGAAGTTGATTCGAGATTTGAAATTTGAGGTTTGAGAGTGCGGTCGAGGGGACTGGGATACTCGGATCAGACTGTTGAGCGGAGGATTTTGGTGTAGTGGGAGCCGAAGCGGGTTTGGATAGCGGTGCGGGCGGCTTCAAGGCCGTCGCGGAGGTAGATTTCGCCGATCCAGGCTTCGATTTCGGTGGGGCGGCCGAAGCGGTTGAGGAACTGGTTGGAGGTCATCTCCTGAAAGAGCGGGTTGGCCCCTGAATCAAAGGTGATTTGTTGTTCGAGGAGGAATTCGCGGACCACGAGAGCAAGGACAGCGTCACCGACCCAGGCACGAGCCTGGGTGTCGAGGGTGGCCGGGTCGGAAAGGGCTTGCAAGGGTCGCGGTGACACGAGGGATCACTCGGCCTTGGATCGAACGGATTTTTCGTAGAATTCCTTGAGAACGAGCATCTTTTCACGCTCGATTTCCTCCTCGCGGATTTCATCGGAGCTGCGTTGCCGTTCGCGGGAGACGAATCCCCGGCGGAGTTTGGTGATGGCAATGTTCTGGATTTGACGGACGCGTTCGCGGGTGACGCCGAAGACCTCACCAACTTCTTCGAGGGTGAGGGGTTGTTCACCGCCGAGACCGAAGCGGAGGCGAATGATTTCGGATTCGCGCGGCTCGAGCTGGGCGAGCATATCTTCGAGATCGACGAGCTGGCTCTTGTCGCGGAGCCGGTCGAAAGGGTTGATCGCGTTTTCGTCACCGACGAGATCCCCGAACTCGGTGTCTTCTCCTTCGCCGATGGGGGCGTCGAGGGAGGTTGGACGAACGCTAACAGAGCGGAGGTGGGCAACCTTGTTGACCGGAATTCCCATCTCGTAGGCGACCTCCTCGTCGGTCGGTTCGCGACCAAATTCATCTGCGAGGTCGGATGTGATTTTCCGCATTTTGGCGATTTTATCGACAAGGTGGACAGGCAGGCGGATGGTCTTGGACTGGTTGGCGAGAGCGCGTTTGATGGATTGTTTGATCCACCAGGCGGCGTAGGTGCTGAGTTTGCCCCCCTTGTCGGGATCAAAGCGTTCAACGGCCTTGACGAGACCGATATTTCCCTCGCTGATCAGATCGAGGAGGGGGAGGCCAAAGTTTTTGTAATCGTGAGCAATTTTCACAACGAGCCGGAGGTTGGCCTGAACCATGTGATTGCGGGCTTCCTCGTCACCGGCCTGAATGCGTCGGGCGAGCGTGACCTCCTCCTCCGGGGTGAGCATCTTAATACGTCCGATTTCCTGGAGGTAGAGTTTGATCGGGGTTTTTTCGGATGACGGCAGGTCGCGGACATCCTCGATCTCATCGGAGGGATCGACATCATTACGAGGAGCCCTGACATTGCCGAAGTCGGAAAAGGATGCGTTGTCGGATTTTTTCATACGTTGACCTCGGTGGGTGTTATCATCACCCTTTTCCCGGACACGGGTGGACGGTAGCGTAGAGATGCGGCGTTTGGCTGGGGTGGACGAAGACGGCAAGGAGAAGGAATCTGACTGAGTCACCCCTTAGGTCTATCAGAAATTGGAAATGTTTCAAATTAAAGTAGAGATTCGGCCAGAATAACAGCCTTAAAAAGCCCTTTGGCTTTGTTCACGGTTTCCTCGTACTCGGCCGAGGGACTGGAATCGGCGACAATTCCGGCCCCCGCCTGGATGTGGATTTGGCCACCGGCGAGGACGGCGGTGCGGATGGCGATACAGGAATCGTGGTTGCCGTCGTAGGAAAAATAGCCGAGGGCGCCGGAGTAGGGGCCGCGCTGGACCGGTTCGAGGGAATTGACGATCTGCATTGCGCGAATCTTTGGTGCGCCCGAGATGGTACCGGCGGGAAAGGTGGCGCGAAGGAGATCGAAAGCGTTTCGGTCGGGGTGGAGAGTACCGGTAACGTCGGAAACAATGTGCATGACGTGGGAGTAGCGGTCGACGTGCATGAAGTTCGCGACCTCGACGCTGCCGGTCTGGCAGACCCGTCCAATGTCGTTGCGGGCGAGATCGACGAGCATGAGGTGTTCGGCGCGTTCCTTTTCATCGGCAAGAAGTTCGGATTCGAGGGCGCGATCCTCCTCCGGGGTGTCTCCGCGGGGGCGGGTGCCGGCGATTGGTTTGATCTCGACCCGGTCGCCGGTGAGGCGGACATGAACCTCGGGGGAGGCACCGACGAGCGCGAAGTCATCGGTCTCGAAGAGGAACATGTAGGGGGAGGGGTTGACGGTGCGGAGGGCGCGGTAGAGGTCGAGTGGGGTTCCGCCGTAGGGATGGGAGAAGCGCTGGGAGAGGACCCCCTGAATGATGTCGCCGGCGCGAATATAGTTCTGCACCTGTTCGACGGCGGCCTCGAATTCAGGGCGCTGAAAATTTCCCGGGGGGACAGTTTCAGGAAGCGGGGTTTCGCGGATCGGGGTCGGGGCGATCGGGTTGGGTTGGGCGAGACGGTTGGCGACGGCCTCGATCGCCTCGACGGCACGATGGTAGGCGTCGTCGGGGTCGTCGGAGGTCTCGAGGTGGGCGCAGGCGCAGATGCGGAGGGTTTGGCGGGCGCGGTCAAAAATGACGACGGTATCGGTGAAAATGTAGTTGACGATCGGGATGGGGTAGCTGTCGCCCCTGGCGGGGTGGACGGTGGGCTCGACCCGGCTGATGTATTCGTAGCCACAGAAGCCAACGGCACCCCCGAAAAACGGGGGCATTCCGGGAATTTCGACCGGCCGGTAGCGGGCGATCTCGTCCTCGACGAGGCTGAGGGGGTCGGCCGGGGTGGTGACGTGGATGGGGCTATGGCCCGATTCGAGGATCTCGGTGGTTTCGGGACCGGCGGAAATGATTTTGCGCGGGTCGGTTCCAACAAAGCTGTAGCGGCTGACAGTTTCGCCGCCATCGACCGATTCGAAGAGGAAGGCGGGGCCGGAGGAGCGGAGTTTGGCGTAGGCGGACACGGGGGTGTCGCGGTCCCCGAAAAAGTCGACGTAGACCGGAATGAGGTTCCCGGTGCGGGCGTATTCGCGAAAAGATTCGATGGATGGATAGACGGTCACGGGTTGTGGGGAGGATTATCGGGTTGGGCTGTGGTGTGGTTCTTCGAAGGGTGCGGCGTCTAGAAGGGCAGTTTGCCGATGCCGCCAGGGAGGCCGCCCCCGCCGGGGCCGCCGGGGAAACCGCCGCCGCCCTCGGGCCCGCCCATTGCGCCGAATTTCTTCATCATTTTGCGCCCCTTTGAACCCCGCATTTGCTTCATCATTTTCTGCATTTGGGAGAACTGTTTCAGGAGTTGGTTGACATCGCGGACCTGGGTGCCGCTGCCGTTGGCGATCCGCATCCGGCGGCTGCCGCTGAGGATACGGGGATTGCGGCGTTCGTGGGGGGTCATTGAGAGGATGATGGCCTCGGTCCGGCCCATCGCGGACTGTTCCTTGTCGCCGACCTCGACCCCGCTCATCCCGGGAAGCATCTTCATAACCGAACCGAGCGAGCCCATCTTCTTAACCTGGCGCATTTGAGAGAGAAAGTCCTCGAGGTTGAAATCGGCTTTTTCGAGTTTTTGGGCGAGGCGTTCGGCCTCGTCCTGGTCGATCGTTTCCTGGGCCTTTTCGACAAGGGAGACGACATCGCCCATCCCGAGAATCCGCGATGCCATCCGGTCGGGGTGAAAGGTGTCGAGGGCGTCCATTTTCTCGCCGTGGCCAGCGAACTTGATGGGTACGCCGGTGATTTCCTTCATCGAGAGGGCGGCCCCGCCGCGGGCATCGCCGTCGAGTTTGGTGAGGACGATCCCGGTGAGGTTGACGGCCTCGTGGAAATGAGTGGCGACATTGACGGCCTCCTGTCCGAGGGCGGCATCGGCAACGAGGAGGGTCTCGTCCGGTTTGATTTTCTCGGAGAGGCGCTCGATTTCACTGATCAGGTCGGTGTCGATCTGCAGGCGGCCGGCGGTATCAAAGATGAGGCAGTCATGACGGGCGTCGAGGGCCTCGTTGAGGAAACGTTTTCCGATCGCGGGGACATCCTTCGAACTGCGGTCGGCGAAGAATCCGAAATTCCCCTGTTTGGCGAGTTGCTCGAGCTGGTCGATGGCGGCGGGGCGGTAGACATCGCAGGCAATCAGGGCGGGGTTGTAGCCCTTTTTCCGAAGGTGGAGGGCGAGTTTGGCACTGCTGGTGGTTTTGCCCGAGCCGTGGAGACCGACCATCATGATGCGGATCGGGTGTTTATCGACCAGGCCGGTGGTTCCCTCGCCGAGGAGGCGGACGAGTTCGTCATTGATAATCTTGACGACCTGTTGTCCGGGGGTGACGGAGCGGAGGACCTCCTGGCCGACAACGGCCTCCTTCACGCGGGCAACGAACTGGCGGGCGACCTTAAAGTGAACATCGGCGGAGAGGAGGGCGGACCGGACTTCCTTGAGGGCCTCGTCCATATTCTCCTCGGAGAGTTTTCCGACCCCACGGAGATTGCGCATGGCTTTTCCGAGCCGGTCTGTGAGCGAATCAAACATGAAGAAATCCAAAACCATTCGTTGGACGCATGAAAGGATGAAAAACTGGATTGGGAGGGGGTGGTTGGGAGGTATGGACAAAGTGGAAATCCTCCCCACACTTGGAATGATGGCAGATGAATTGAATCGGATGACGGCCCTGCTGTGCGCCGGGCATGACCTTGAGCCGGCGGAGGCGGCGGCGGCGGCGGGTTGGATCGCCGATCCGGAAACGGGCGACGATGCGCGTCGGGATTTTCTCGTTGCGCTGGCGGAAAAGGGTGAGACAGCGGCAGAGGTGGCGGCGATCGCGGACCGGTTTCGTGAACTGGCGCGGGATCCGGGTTTGGGAGCCTTCGCGGACGAGGCAATCGATATTGTCGGGACGGGCGGGGATCGGTCGGGAACATTTAATCTCTCAACGGCAACGGCGCTGTTGGTGGCGGCCTGCGGGCAGACCGTAATCAAGCATGGGAACCGGTCGATTACTTCGAAGAGCGGGTCGGCAGACCTGCTGGCGGCGCTGGGGGTTCCTTTGGAAGCGGATGACGAGACCTTGCGGGACCGGCTGGGGCGGGACGGATTTGCCTTTCTTTTTGCTCCCCTGTTTCACCCCGCCTTCAAGGCCGTGATGCCCGTCCGGAAGGCGATGGCGGAGGCCGGTCAGCGGTCGGTTTTCAACCTTCTCGGACCCCTCATCAATCCGGCGCGACCGGCCTATGAGCTGATGGGGGTCTTTGCGGATGTCTGGACCGAACCGCTGGCAGGGGCATTGGACCGGCTGGGACTGCGGGGCGGTTTTGTGGTGCATTCGGTACTTGCGGATGGCCGGGCGGTGGACGAACTGACAACCTGTGGGGAGAACCACGCGGTTGGCTTTGGGGTGAACCGGGGGATGGATCTGCGCTTTCGGGCAACGGACTACGGATTGAGGGAGAGCGATCCGGAAGCTTTGAACGGGGGGTCGCCGGAGGAGAACCTCGCGACCCTGCGGTTCATTTCTGAGGGATCGGGTCCGGACGCGATAGTCGATTCAATTCTCCTCGGGGCGGGGTTTGCGCTCTGGACGACGGGTCGGGTTGGATCGGTCACGGCTGGGATTGGGCAGGCACGCACCGTGATCGCAGACGGAGTTTTCCGGCGATGGCTGGCGGATCTGAATGCGGCACCCTGAATTGTGGCGATTTGGGAACTTTCGGATTTGCGGCGGGCTTTCGCTTGACCCGCCAGATGGGGGCTCTACTCTCGATGGTTCGTTCTAATACTGAACCAACGAACCGATTAAAGGCATTCATGACCACAATCACCGACATCCGTGCTCGCGAAATCATTGATTCGCGTGGAAATCCGACCATTGAGGTCGATGTTGAACTCGAAGGCGGCGTTATCGGCCGGGCGGCAGTTCCCTCCGGTGCCTCCACCGGGGAAAACGAAGCGCTCGAGCTGCGTGACGGCGACAAGAGCCGCTACCTCGGCAAGGGTGTGACCCAGGCCGTGAACAATGTCCATGACATCATTCGCCCGGCGTTGGTGGGTCTGGATGCGGTCGATCAGGTTGAGGTGGACCGGACAATGCTGGAGATCGACGGAACGCCGACGAAGAGCAAGCTGGGCGCGAACGCGATCCTCGGTGTGTCCCTCGCGACGGCCCATGCGGCAGCCCAGATGCTGGAGCAGCCCCTCTTCAAGTACCTCGGTGGTCCGAATGCGAAGGTTCTGCCGGTGCCGATGATGAACATCATCAACGGGGGGAGCCATTCCGACGCGCCGATTGCGTTTCAGGAATTTATGGTCCGTCCGATCGGGGCACCGACCTTTCGCGAGGCAGTCCGGATGGGTGCGGAAATTTTCCACAACCTCAAAAAGGTGTTCAAGGACCGCGGTCTGAGCACTGCGGTGGGTGACGAGGGTGGCTTTGCCCCGGCCCTCGACGGGACCGAGGATGCCCTGAATTGTATTTTGAAGGCAATTGAGGCGGCTGGATACAAGGCCGGCGAAGAGGTCACGATTGCCCTCGACTGCGCGTCGAGTGAATTTTTTGAAGACGGCGTCTACAACTACGCGAAGTTCGAAGGTGAGCACGGTGCCAAGCGGAGCCGCGAAGAGCAGGTGGCGTTTTTGGCCGAGCTGGTCGAAAAATACCCGATTGATTCGATCGAGGACGGTTGCGACGAAGGCGACTGGGAGGGCTGGAAAATGCTGACCGCCAAGTTGGGTGACAAGTGCCAGTTGGTTGGGGATGACCTCTTCGTGACCAATGTTGAATATCTCAAGCGGGGTATTGAGGAGAAGTCGGCCAATTCGATTCTTGTGAAGGTGAACCAGATCGGATCGTTGACGGAGACCTTTGATGCGATCGAGATGGCGCACAAGGCGGGATTCACGGCGGTGATCAGCCACCGTTCGGGTGAAACCGAAGACACCACGATTGCCGACATTGCGGTGGCGGTGAACGCGGGACAGATCAAGACCGGTTCGATGTCGCGGACCGACCGGATCGCGAAGTACAACCAGCTCCTGCGGATCGAAGAACTGCTTGGACCGAACGCAATTTACGCCGGTACGCTGCTCTGAGCCGTGCTGATGCGTTAGTGCTTTGAGCCCTCGTCCCGGGATTCCGGGGCGGGGGCTTTTTCATGGGCGAGGGTCTGGAGGAAGGATCGGAGGGTTTCCTCAATTTCGGCGGGAGCGATCTCGAAAAGATTGTTGTGCCCGGCCTGAGGGGGAAACCATGCCGTCTTTGGTTCGGGGGCGAGGGAAAAGAGGCGGCGTCCGTGACTGACCGGAACGATTGTATCGTTTGCGCCGTGAAGGAGGAGGAGGGGAGCGGGGAGACGACCAATGCGGTCAATATTGGGAAAGCGATCCGGCACGAAGAGGGGGATCCGGGTAACAACCCGACGAATCGAGGTGAAGGTGCATTCGAGGACGACGGCGGCGGGTGCCGTCGGGCTGGTCGTTGCGAGGTAGAGGGCGGGACCTCCCCCGAGCGAGCGACCATAGTGGATCACACGGTCGGCGGGCCAGGCGAGAACCTCGACGGCGTGTTTCTGAGCGGCCTCGGCGGCGGCGTAGACCCCATCCTCGGTTGGTTTTCCGGTGCTTTGGCCGTAACCGGGGAAGTCATAGGCGAGAACGGCGAGCCCGAGTTCATGAAAGAGGGGCAGGCGGGTATCGAGATGGCCGATATCCTCTCCGTTACCATGGTGATAGAGAACAAGGAAGCGGGGGGCGGTTCCCGGTTCGTAGCGGATCGCGATGGAATCGCCGGACCGGGAGGTGAGTTGGGTTGGAAAGGTCCCCGGGCCGTAGCTGCTGCCGGAATAGGGAAACATCGTCGGCGTTGCCAGAAAATGAAAGAGGAGATTGGCACCGAGGTAGATCGAGGCGAGGCCGGCGATAATGTAGAGAATTCCCATTTTGGAGAACATGTGTAAGAGGATTTTAGATACAATTAGAAACGAAAGAGGGTCAGCCCGAGAAGGGAGAGGGCAATCACGAGTCCGAGAAGGGAGAGAGCCCGGCGTTCGTCGCGGGTGGTCCGGAGAATGAGGAAGGTGTTGATTCGTTTGCGAACCGGTTGTTTCATCATTGGCG
>CAZFLQ010000019.1:0-27993 GCA_964519935.1 uncultured Puniceicoccaceae bacterium
CGGCACTCAGTCGCAATCGCGGTATTTCCGAGGACAGCTTAGGATGAGCGGTGGGATTGCGCGAACCGGCGGTTTGCGCGTTTCCGGGGAACGGTCAGAGGGACAACTGGCGGGTGTCGAGGACGAGACCTTTGGCGAGGTTTTTCGCCTGGGGGGAAGAGGGGAGGATCTCGCCGACGAGGTAGTTCGGGAAAACGCTGATGAGGCGGACGTTGGCGAGATTGATGCCCCGATCCAGAAGATTGAGGGTGGTTTGGGGTTCGAAAACTGAATCACCTTTGGGTGTCAGAACGACGAGTCCGTCGCTGATGCTGAGTGAACTGATCTCGACGGAGGATCCGGTTCCGGTTGCACGGGATGTTTCGCCAGCGAGTGCGACGAGGCCGGCGAGGGCGGGGTTGCTTTCGATGGAGGCGATCTGGTTGCGAAGGCGGCGAACTTCGGCCTCGAGTTCGGCGACGCGATCCTCATTTCCGATTCCGGGAGTGGTGCCAGTCTCAGCAGAGGGACCGGAGGCGAGCATGGTGCCGTCTTTGAGGGACTGAATTTCGAGCCTGGCGGAGGCCAATTCGGCCGTGAGTTCCTCAATGCGCTTGGTGTCGGCGAGGCGGCTTTGCTGGATCTGAATCCGTGATTGACGCTCGTTTTCGACATCACGTTTGGCTTGGGAGACCTCCGACCGAAGTGAGGTGACGGTTTCCTTCGTGGTGGTGAGCTCGTTGTTGGCGAGACGGAGTTCCTGGCGGGCTTGCTGAAGCTCGGCAGTGCGTCCTTCGAGGTCAGAGCGGGTCTTGTCGAGTTGGTTTGTCAGGCCGGTGTTGGTGGCCTCGGCGGCGCGAAGGTCCTGCCGGGTCTGATTGAGGTTCTCGAGGGTAACCTCGACGTTCCGCGCAAAGGTATTCTCCTCGACCCCGACCTCGGATGCGAGGGCCTCGCGGGCCTCGTTGAGGCGGGTGATTTCGTCCTTGTTGGAGAAGTAGACGAAAGCCAGAACGGCGATCAGGAGGACGGTGACGGCCTGGAATGCAATCTGGAGAATCTTCATCGAATGTTTCGGGATCTTTGCGGGGTTAAAAGCCTATACTGTGCGGTGTCTCGAAGGGCTGTCAATTCTTGTATCCGCGATCATCCGACTTGAAATGTGTCGTTGTCGGGACTGTCCCCGGCGATGCGGTTAAGGGATTCGGGGTAGTTTGCAGCGCGATGAAGGAGAATCTGATAAACCTGTTCCTCGGCCCCATCGGCCCCAGCGAGAGCGGCTATTTCGGTGGTTGTGGTGGTCTCGCCGCTTTTCCCGGCGAGGGCTTGCTTAACCCTTTTTTTGAGGTCGAGGAGGGCGGTGGCAGCCTTTTTACCCGCCTCGACGCCGGGTTGATGGTAGGCGTTGATATTAACGAGAGACGCGTAAAGGCCGACGGCCCTCTCAAAGAGGGCAATGAGGGCACCGACGGATTCGGCGGAGACGCTTTCGACCGTCAGGGTGAGGGAGGGGCGGCCATTTTCGCTGAGGGCCTCGCGGGTGCCGAGGTAAAAACCCTGGAGGAAGTCTCCGCTGGTGGTGCCTTCCTCGACCTCAATGGAGGTTCCGGAGCGGTCCTTGAGGACCTGAATGAAGACCGCAAAGAAGTTGGGAACGCCCTCGCGGAGCTGTTGAACGTAAGCATGTTGGTCGGTCGAGCCTTTGTTTCCGTAGACGGCGATCCCCTGGTGAACGACATTGCCGGCGAGATCCTTTTCCTTTCCGAGGGATTCCATCACGAGCTGCTGGAGGTATTTCGAGAACAGCGCGAGGCGGTCCTTGTAGGGCAGGACGACCATATCCTTTTCACCTTTGCCATTGGTGAGGAAATGCCACATCAGGGCGAGGACGGCAGCGGGGTTTTTGCGGGCATCCGGGCTGCGGGTGGCGGCGTCCATGGCGGCGGCACCGGCGAGGAAGCGGTTAACGTCGAGACCCTGGAGGGCGGCGGGGAGGAGACCGACGGGACCTGTTTCGGAGGTGCGTCCGCCGACCCAGTCCCACATCGGGAAGCGGGTGATCCAGCCCTCGGCAACAGCGACCCGGTCAAGTTTGCTATCGGTGCCGGTAACGGCGATGGCGTGTTGAGCGAAGGAAAGGCCGGCTCGTTCGTAGGCGTTTTTGGCCTCGAGCATCCCGTTGCGGGTCTCGGGGGTTCCGCCGGATTTGGAAATGACGAGGCAGAGGGTGCGGTCGAGCTGTCCACGGAGGGAGACAAGGGTGGTGTCGATGCCGTCAGGGTCGGTGTTGTCAAAGAAGAACACCTTAAGTTTATCGGTGTTGGGGTGTCCGAGGGCCTGATGGACGAATTGGGGACCGAGGGCGGAGCCACCGATGCCGATCACGAGGAGATTCTCGAAAGCCCCGCCGGCCCCGCGAATTGAACCGTTGTGGACGGCAGCGGTCGTTTCGTGGATGCGGTCGAGGGTGGAGCGAATGTCGGAACGAAGTTCCTCGTTCGGTGCGAGATCGGGGTTCCGCAGCCAATAGTGCCCGACCATGCGACCCTCGTCGGGGTTGGCGATGGCGCCGTTTTCGAGATCGGTCATCGTGGCGAGGGCGGACTGGATCGAGGATTCCCGTTCCTCCCAAAACGTGTCGGGAAAGTCGACGCGGGAGACGTCGAGGGTTATTCCGACGGAGGGGACGGAGACGAGGTTTTGACTGTAGCGGTTCCAGTTCATAGCGGTGGGTTGGTGGAGTTGTGAAGTCGTGGAGAGGTTAGAAGAGATCGAGGTCGGTGACGGCACCCTGTGAGGCGGAGCGGGCGAGCCTGGCATACTTGGCGAGGGTTCCACGGGTCTCGCGAGGTGGCGGTGGAGTGTAGGCCTCCATCCGGGCGGCGTATTCGGATTCCGGGATCAGAAGGGAGATGGTGTTTTTGACGGCATCAATCTCGATTAAGTCACCGTCCCGAACGATTCCGATGGGACCGCCGCAGGCGGCCTCGGGGGTGATGTGGCCGACGTCGAATCCGTGGCTGCCACCGGAGAAGCGTCCATCGGTAATGAGGGCGACATCCTGAATTAGCCCGCGACCAGCGACGGCGGCGGTGGGGGAGAGCATTTCGCGCATGCCGGGTCCGCCAACGGGACCCTCGTTGCGGATTACGACAACGTTACCCTTGACGACATCACCGCGCAGAATCCCCGCGAGGGCGTCTTCCTCGCTTTCGTAGACCCTCGCATCGCCCTTGAAGTAGAGCCCCTCCTTGCCGGTGATTTTGCCGACGGCGCAGCCGGGGGCGAGGTTGCCCTTGAGGATGCGGAGGTGGGTGTCCGGTTTGATGGGATCATCCCAGGGGCGGACGATGTCCTGTTCGTCAGGGAAAGATGGATACGGTGGGACCCCAGCGAGGGTCTCGGCGATGGTTTGACCGGTAACGGTGAGGCAATCACCGTGCAGGAGCTGGCGGTCGAGGAGCTGCTTCATGAGTGGCCGGATGCCGCCGATGCGGATCATTTGGGACATGTTATAGCGGCCAAAAGGTTTCACGTCGCAGAGGACGGGAACCTTGTCGCCGATACGGCGGAAATCTTCGATCGTGAGTTCGACCTCGGCGGAGTGGGCAATGGCGAGGAGGTGAAGGATCAGATTGGTGGACCCGCCGAGAGCCATTCCGGTAACGATGGCGTTTTCGAAAGCTTCCCGCGTCATGATGTCGCGGGGTCGGATGCCGAGTTCGAGAAGTTTGACAACGGCGGCACCGGCGCGTTCGCAGTCATCCCGTTTGGGCTGCCCAATAGCGATCTGGGCACTGCTGTTGGGGAGGCTCATCCCGAGGGCCTCGATCGCGCTGGCCATGGTGTTGGCAGTATACATGCCGCCACAGGATCCTGGTCCGGGGATGGCGCATTCCTCAATTGCTTTAAGGGCGGCGTCATCGATTTCGCCCTTGGCGTGTTTGCCGATGGCCTCAAAGACCGAAACGATGTCGAGGGGTTTCCTCTGGTCAGGATCGTCGGGGTGGAAGCCGGGAAGAATGGTGCCACCGTAGACAAAGACGGCGGGGCGGTTGAGACGGGCAATCGCGATCATCGAACCGGGCATGTTTTTGTCGCAGCCCCCGATCACGACGAGCCCGTCAAACCCCTCGGCGGCGGTGACGGTTTCGATTGAGTCGGCGATAACCTCACGCGAGACGAGGCTGTAGCGCATGCCTTTAGTTCCCATGCTGATCCCGTCGGAGACGGTAATGGTACTGAAGTTGATGGCCTTGCCCCCGGCGGCATTGACGCCATTGGTTGCGTGGGCGGCGAGTTCGCCGAGGTGAACATTGCAGGGGGTGAGGTCGCTCGGGGAGGCGGCGATCCCGATCTGGGGCTTTTGAAAATCCTCGTCACCGAAGCCGACGGCGCGAAGCATGGAGCGGGCGGCGGCGCGGTCGACACCGTCAACGACGGTCGATGAATGGGGGCGGGTGTTGGGAGGTGTGCTCATAGGTGAAAGACCTCAAAATGACGGTGCCTTAGGAGGGAGGTCAAGAGAGAGACCCCGGTGTTCCTTTTTAGAGATTCTCGAGAACATTAAGGATCGAGTTGATGACGGGGTCTTCGTCCCGCTTTCTGCCATCGCCGGACGGTTCCCCGTCGGGTTGCGGGTTGTAAGTCTGGTCGACACTGCCTTTTTGAAGCGTGTTTCCGAGGGCGGTGCCGAGCAGGTCCCAGAGTTGGTCGGATTCGGGACTGCCGACGGTTCCGGTAATCCGAAGGTCGTTCTCCCGCCAACGTTCGAATCCCTGTTCATTTTGAACCCCGGAGGTCAGACCGAGGATTCGCATGTGACGATTGAGGGGGTCGCGGGATGCGGGGGCAAGGGTCATTTCGAGAGAGGCCCCGGCGATCTCCGAGAGCGGGGCGGCCCCGATCGTGCCGGTGCCGGATACGTAGAGGTAGGGGCCGGTGATGAGAACCACGGGGATGTTTGTGGTGAGATCTTCGGTACGTTCGAGTTCAAAGCCGATCTGGTTGAAGGGGATGGTTTCGAGGAGGGGGATGGCAGCGGACAGGGCGACGATTCCGGGCCGTTTGTTGTTGCCGGCGGTGGCGATCCCGATGATCGAGCCAGTCGTGAGAAGAGCTTTTAACCCCGGTTTTGCAACAAGGGCGCGGATGCGGCCATTACGACCGTCGAGGGTCGCCTTTCCGACGAGGCCGTCAGCGATGGTGGTGATATCGGGGCTGCTGCTTTCGAAGGAGAACGCGGCATCGAAAATACCGGAAAGGGTTGCCCGCCCGCGCGGGTCGAGATCGGTCAGAAGAGCACCGACATCAATGCCACTAATGCCCCCATCCAATTTCAACTGGTAGCTGGCATTACGGAAAATGGTGGAGGCCTCGAGGGTTCCCTTTCCGTCACGATAGGTAAACCCGGCATTGTCGATGGCGACGGCATCCGGGGTCAGAGCGAGATTTGCAGTGACATCACCAAAGCGGGTGCGTCCGTAGCGAAGGGTTTCGATATCGGCGGAAACGGATGCGTTCAGGGCGGGCCAGACCGGACCTTTGGGAGGGGCGGTGGTGACGGATGTGGTGGTCGCAGGGGCGGACGTTGAATCGGGTTTGGATAGGTTGGGGTTCCCGGAGAAGAGAGAGGCGAGACCAATGAGGGTGTCGGTGTCGAGAAAGGTTCCCTTGGCGTCGAGCTGGAGGGACGGGAGGGCGACGGAATCGCCGGAGCTAAAGCTGCCCGAGAGGAGGAGGTCACTGTCCGCATCGGCACCCCTGAATGTAAGATCTGATTTGATACGGCTGGAGTCGGAAGCGTGTTCCAATTCGAGGATTCCGGTCAAGTCGTAGCGGCCGAGTGACTCCATTGGCCGAAGGTTGTTGGCCTCAAGGCGGAGGTTGGATTTAAGTTTGGAAGGGTCGGCGGTCTCGAGGGTGCCATTGATGGAAATGGTCCCGGTTTCGAGATTCCAGAGGGGGTCTCGGAGAACGGCCTGTCGCTTGAGGGAGGCGAGGTCGATGGAGGACTCGACAAATACCTCGGCGGGGGCGCTGATGTTGCCGTCGGCGTCCGAGGCGATCCGGGTTCGCAGGCGGGTCTCTCCGATTGGGCCGTCGCGGTCCGCGATAAAGAGGGTTGCCTCGACGGCACTATCGAAAGCGGGAGTATTGGCGATCCCGATGGTCGGTGCGAGCTTGAGAACGAGACCCTCGATGAGGGGCTGGTTATCGAGGCGGAGGGACAATTCTCTGATGCCGGGGGGAGTCGCTGCGGTCAGAGAGAGTCCACCAACTGAGCGGCGCAGGTCGAGGACACCAGCGGAGATGATCCCATCGAAATCAATGCCCTCAGGGATGAGGGGACGGAAGGTCTGAAGAGGGATGTCGCTATTCGCGAGGGTGAGAAGCGATCGGTTGGCGGGGAGGGAAGCAATTGGGTCGTCGAGGTCATTCAGGTTTACGGTCAGCGGCGCGGGGATCGTCGCAGTGAGCCAAGGGGCAGCGAGGTCGGAGCCGAGGTCGATGGAGAGGTTCTGAATCCGGATATTCGAGGAAGGATCGAGGGACAGCCCGAGAGTGGAGGCGAGTTGCAGGGTCGGGATGGCTTTCCCGAGGGCGGGGTCAATGACCCGAAGGTTCTTGATGGTGGCATTCAGGTCGAGATCGGAAGTGAGTCCGGCGAGATCGGGGTCAATCTGAAAGGTCAAGCCGAGATCGCTTTGGAGGTCGATCCCCCCGAGAAGCGATGTGAGGAGATCGCCAGTTGTGCGGGGCGCGGTGACGAGGCGGGCGAGTCCGGAGAGGGCACCTGATTCGGGGTTGAGGACAGCATCAACTGAAACAAAAGCGTCCGGTTGATCCTGAAACCGGAACTCGGCGAGGTAGCGTTCGGTGGAATCGACGCGGCTGGTGGAAACAGTCAGTTTCCCCGGTGCGGGCAAAATCGTATCGGGCAGTGCAAGATCGACTGAACCAGCGAAAGAGGACGGGTCTTCGGCATCGCGATTCAGTTCGAGGGTAGCGGAGGCACTCTCGCCTGGCCGGATGAAAGGAAAGCCGACGAGGTCGACGCTGGCCTCGAGGGTTGCAGCCTGGCGAGGGAGCCATTTTTCGGCGAGAATGCGTGTTTGGACACTGGCGGTACTGTTGATCGCAATGGTTCCCTTTGCGAGTTCGAAACGTTGCAGTCCGAGGTCACTGGGGATGTTCGCGAGAATGCCGCTGCGGAGGGGAGGGGTCTGAGCGCGGGGAGCGGGAGCAGCGGGGGGCGAATCGTTCAACCCTTCCGGAACGAGGGTTGAGGCGAAGGTCTGGAGCGATTCAAGATCGACAAAGAGATCGCCGATCCGGATGTCGATGAGTGGGCCGGCCTGGGGGGAGTTGGCGATGGTGAAGGAGGATTCAAAGGTGGAATCGACCCCGCCGGTCCGGAGTTTGCCGCTGGCGCGTCCATTGATGCCGCTGCCATCGCTGAGTCCGGTGGCGTTAAAGCGCATTTCACCCCCGAGGACGTTGGATCCGGCTTCGGCGGTGGGGGAAAGGTTGCGAAGGAGAAGCGAACCGGAAGTGGCGAGGGGGTTCAGTCCGCTCATTTCGATCCCGAGGACAAGATCGCCCGAACCGATACGAAGCTGTTCGGAAATGCCCGGCTGGGTCCCGAGGCGGTCGAGATCGACCATGACCTGAAGGCTGGCGGTCGGAGGTGATGCATTTCGGAAGGGGAAAACAATCGAGGCGGAGGCACTGGCAAGTCCCTCACCGGCGGCCTCGAGAAAGCCGTCGGAGGTGTTCAGGCGAAGGGTGTCGCGGGTGATCTCGGCATCGACCCCGACGGTGAGATTAACGTCCTCGAACAAGACCTGATCGGCGGTCGCGAGGCTGACGCCGGCGAGGCTCAACGGGGTCGGCGATGAAATCACGAGACTGTCGCCGCGGGCATAAACCTCGAGGGCGAAAGCGATCGTGCCATCGAGAAAGGGAGTGACCCGGTTCCCGCTGATGAACGGGTTGAACCGATCCAGTTGGAGAACTGGAATTTCGAGGCGGGCAAGAACCTCGCCGGGTTGGCCGAGAGTCAGGTTTTCGTCAGTCAGACCGAGGCGGATGTCGTCGGAAAGTTCGAGAACGAGGAGACGTTCGCCGCCCATGGATGCGGTCGCGTCAAGGGTCTCGAGAATGATTTCGTCGGACGAGATCGCGAGATCCCAGGCGGCCTCGGTTACAATCGGATCGGAAGGGATCGGAAGATTGGGTGAGACCGGCGGGCGGAGAGCGGCCCCGAAACGACCGACAAGGTCGATCTCGCGACCCTTTTCCCGGGCAAAAGTTGATTCGAGGGCGAGCCTTTCGATGGTTAGACCGGATCGGGCGTTGGCGAGGGTGAGGATCGATTCGGGCGCAGAAAAATCGAGGGATCCTTCGATCGCCGCGATCGTCGGACTGAAGCGGACTTTGAGGTCGACGATGGGGGAGTCCGCGCGAGGTTGTTCGGTCCGACCCTCGCTGGCGGGGACAGCCTCGGAAAGCGTCAGGGTGTAGCGCTCGGACCCTTCGGCGGGTTCGGCGGAACCTTCCCAGGTGTAGGCGAATGGCCGGGGTGAGACCGAGGGGGAAGTCTCGATTCGAAGGCTTCCGTTTGTATCCATTTTTTGGATACGATTTGCGGCAGCAAGGATGATCCTGAGGGAAGTCTCGATTCCAATTTCGCGGATCGGATCATCGTCGGTTGTGGTGGCAGGAAAATAGGTGCCCGAAACGGTGGCGTTGCCAGTGTGTCCGGCGATCAGGCCGCGGAGGTCAAAGTCGACAACGACGCGGCTGCGGTCGGGCAGAAAGACCTCACCGTTGGCGGATGCCGCGATGATGTTGAGGTTGATCGGGAGGGGTTGGAAGAGTCCCTGTGGGGCGGTCGTCGAACCGGTTTCGGACGGGGGGGGAGGGAGTGGGAGATCGGTCCGGGGGGTTGGGTTAACGGAGAGTTGAAAGTCGGTGACAGCTAGAGATTCAATGGAAAGGGTGCGCCGGAAGAGGAGGTCGAGGAGGCGATATCGAACGGAAATGGATGGTGCCGTAAACGTTATCCCGGAGCCTTCGATCGAGAGGTCGGTCGCGGCGAAGCTCGACAATCCGAGGGAAAGGTCGGTTGAGCGGAGCTCGAATCCGGCCTGGGAGGCACCAAAGCGGATGACGGAGTTCTGGACGGATGGGATGTAGAGAAAAGCGGCGACGGCAAGACCGAGGAAAACGCATCCGGCGAGGAGAGTGATGACGAGGTAGCGGAGAATTTTTTTCATGGCGGGCGCAGGATTGAGACCAGCTTGGGGGTGGTCGGTTTCGGAAACGAGGGTTTTTTTAAAGGAGAATGGCCTGATGGCGGAAATGGCAAAATCTACGGATTGCGCTGGTCGGGATAGCTGATCGGGTGCATTCTATTTGAATGGTAAAATCGTTGGGACGTTTTTTGAAGGAGGTTTTCCGCCGGGCGGCAGTTTTGATCGGGGTGGGGATTCTTTCGACTCTGTTTTTCCTGATCGTTGGTCCGATAGTATTGAAAGCTCTGGCGGATCGTGCGGCAACGGCGGCGAAGCCTGTCGTGGAGGATGGTGCGGTCCTCGTAATCGATCTGAGTTTCAATCTAACCGAGGCGGCGGATGTGTTTGATCCGGGTCAGTGGGTGGATGCGGCTTTGGCGGGAAGCGCGGTGCCGCAACGGACGGTTCTCGAGGTGTTGCGGGGAATCGAGGCGGCGGCGGACGATGAACGGATTGCGGGGATCTACCTGCGGGGAAACCTCCTGTCGGAAGGGGTGGGGAGCGGTCCGGGGGCGGTTGAGGAATTGCGGGCGGGTTTGGAGCGCTTTCGGGCGGCGGGAAAGCCGGTTTGGGGTCATTTCACCTATGCGGGTGTGCTCGACTACTATGTATATTCGGTTGCGGACCGGCTTCATATCAGCCCGTTGGGGGGGCTCGATTTCAACGGGATCGGTGGTCCGCAGGTATTTTTTGGAAACGCCCTGAAGCGGTGGGGGATCGCGGTACAGGCGTTTCAGGCGGGAGATTTCAAAAGTGCGATCGAGCCGTTTGTGCGCGGTGAGATGAGTGAGGAAAACCGGTTGCAGACGGGACGGCTGCTGGACGGGCTGTGGGGGAGTTTGACCGACGCGGTCGCGGCGAGCCGTGGGAAGGATCCGGATGGCTTGCGGACACTTTTGGCGGCGGAGCCCCTGATGACGGCGGAATGGGCAGTATCGGAGGGCCTTGCAGACGTTCTGTCGGGGGAGGGTGATGTGGTTGCTGATCTTATGCAGGAGTTTGGGGAGAGCGACCAATTCGTGACCTTTCGGCAGGTGTCTCTGGGTGATTATTTTCAAAGCCTGGAGGTCGAATCAGACTGGGATGAGCCGTATGTCGCGGTGGTGACGCTGGAAGGCGAGATGCTGAGCGGGGAAGGCTTTATCGGGACGATCGGGGGTGATTATTTCGCACGGGAGATGCGTCACCTCCAGGAGGACGACAACCTGCGGGCGGTGGTGTTGCGGATCAACAGTCCGGGTGGTTCGGCGGAGGCGGCCGAGGCTCTCCACCGGGAGATCCGGGAACTGGCGAAGCGGGTTCCGGTTTTCGTCTCGATGGGATCCTATGCGGCATCAGGCGGATATTGGATTGCAACCGAGGCGGAGACGGTCTTTGCGAACGCTACGACGATCACCGGGTCGATCGGGGTTTTTGGGCTCCACCTGAGTCTGGGGGAGTTGGCGGGACGATTCGAGCTATCGTTCGACGGTGTCCAAACGGGGCCGTATGCGGATGCCGGGAATCCGAGCCGATTGCTGACGGAGGCTGAAGTGGCGGCGGTTGAGCGGGAGATCGGGAACATTTACGACCAGTTTCTCGAGAGGGTGGAGGCGGGTACGGGGATAGGCCGGAAAGATCTCGGGGAGATTGCCGGGGGACGGGTCTGGACCGGGCGGGATGCGCTCGATCTGGGACTGGTGGATGCCGAGGGGGGTCTGCGGGCGACACTGGTGGCGGCGCTGGAACATGTCGGGATGGATGCAGAGCGTCCCTTTGGGGCGAACCTCGTAACGGTTCCGGAGCGCTATTCTTCGGAGGACTTTTTCCGTGACATCCTCAATCCCTCGGGGGGAGAGTCTCCGGTTGTGGGGGTGCCGGGGGGGGGTGTCCGCGCGGGGGGGCGCATGGTGGGTCGGATGCCACTTGCGAATCGTGATCCTGTGCCGGAGTATGCGGATCTGAGGCGGTTTCTGACGACACTGAATGATCCGAACGGGATCTACGCGCGCCTTCCCTGGGTCTTGCGCGGAACGGTGCGGCGGTTTTAGGCGAAATTTGTATTTCTTCGATTGACCGGAAGGTTTTCCAAAATTGCGATGGGTCTTTTTTAACAATGTCGAACCCGGAACCTCCACGCCCCAGTCATTTCATTCACCAGATCGTCGAGCGCGATGTTGCGGACGGTCTCGATGGGGGACGAGTGCAGACGAGGTTTCCTCCCGAGCCGAATGGTTACCTGCATCTTGGTCACGCCAAGTCGATCTGTCTGAATTTCGGGATCGCACGGGCGTTTGGAGGGAGATGCAATCTACGTTTTGATGACACGAATCCGGCAAAGGAGGATGAAGAGTATGTTCGTTCGATCAGGGAGGATGTCGGTTGGTTGGGGTTTGAATGGGACCGGGAGTGTTTTACTTCGGACTACTTTGAGATTCTTTATGGGTTTGCCGGTGATCTGATTCGGAAGGGCCTGGCCTTTGTTTGTGAGCTTTCGGCGGAGGAGATGCGGGCTTATCGCGGGACTTTGACCGAGCCGGGTCGGAAGAGTCCCTTTCGGGATCGTTCGGTGGAGGAAAATCTCGAACTTTTCGAAAAGATGCGGGAGGGAGGGTTTGAAGACGGCAGCCGGACCCTGCGGGCGAAAATCGACATGGCGCATCCGAATCTGAACATGCGGGATCCGGTCCTGTACCGGGTGCGGCGGGAGCACCATCACCGGACTGGCGATGCCTGGTGTATCTATCCAAGTTATGATTTTGCCCACGGACAGAGTGATTCGATCGAGGAGGTTACACATTCAATCTGCACCCTCGAATTCGAGGACCACCGCCCGCTGTACGACTGGTTTATTGAGCGACTGGGGATTTTTCCGTCCCGCCAGTATGAATTCGCGCGTTTGAATCTCTCTTACACCGTGATGAGCAAGCGCAAGCTGAAGCAATTGGTGGATGAAAGGCACGTGGCGGGCTGGGACGATCCGCGGATGCCGACCCTGTCGGGAATCCGGCGGCGGGGGATTCCGGCCGAGGCGATCAGGGATTTTTGCGAGACCATCGGGATAACGAAGTACACCGGAATGACTGATATTGCCCTGTTCGAGCACGCGGTGCGGAATGTCCTGAATCGGACGGCGGAGCGACGGATGGCGGTTCTGGAGCCATTGAAGGTCGTGTTAACGAATTTTGAGGAACTGGCGGGAGGGGCCGAGGTGGAGGTGCGGGCGACAAACAATCCGGAGGATCCGGCGGCGGGGGAGCGAATTCTGCGTTTGGGGAGGGAACTTTGGATCGAGCGGGGTGATTTTATGGAGGATGCCCCGAAAAAGTTTTTCCGGCTGGCACCGGGGCGCGAGGTACGCTTGCGGAACGCCTATGTGATTCGGTGTGACGAAGTCCGGCGGGATTCCGAAGGGGAGGTCAGTGAGTTGCACTGTCATGTAGATGTGGATACGCTCGGGGCTGCTCCGGCAGGACGGAAAGTCAAAGGGGTGATCCACTGGGTGAACGCAAGTGATGCCGCGCGGGGGGAGGTTCGCCTGTATGATCGACTTTTTCGGGTCGAGCGCCCGGACGGGGACCGTCAGGTCGATTTCCTTGAGCATCTGAACCCGGATTCGCTGCGGATCGTGCAGGCCTGGATGGAGCCCTCTTTGGCGGATTTCGAGGTGGGAAGGGCGGTGCAGTTTGAACGGACGGGGTATTTTGCGGTCGACCCGGATTCGACCGGCGAGCTTCAAGTTTTCAACCGGGTGGTCACGTTGAAGGACGGCGGGTCTAGGCAAATCGGCTCCGGAACATGAAGTAGACTGCGCCGGTGAGGCAGATTCCGGCCCAGAGGTAATCGAGCTTGAGGGGTTCCCGGAGGTAAAGAAGAGAAAAGGGAACAAACACGCTGAGGGTGATGACCTCCTGGATGATCTTGAGTTCGCCAACCGAGAGAACGGTAAATCCAATCCGGTTGGCGGGAACTTGAAAGAGGTATTCGAAAAGGGCGATCCCCCAGCTTACGAGAGCTGCGACAATCCAGGGCTTGTGATTGAGTTCCTTGAGATGTCCATACCATGCGAACGTCATGAAAACGTTGCTACAGACCAAAAGGAGAATGGTAGTGGTGACGGGTTGCAAGTGTCAGGCTGATCGATCCGAGATGGAATTGGAGATTGCGGTGACGGCTTCGTGCAACTGAGGGGTGTAGGCGTCGAGGAGGTCGCAGACGGTGAGGTTGGCAGAGACCTGTTCGGGGCGGCTGGCACCGAGGATAACCGTGCTGACATTGCTGTTTTGAAGGCACCAGGCAATCGCGAGTTGAGGAAGGGTGAATTCGTGGTTTTCGGCCAGCTCGGCGAGACGGCGGAGGGCGGCGCATTTTTCCTCCCAATTACCAGCGAGATGAATCTCGCGAAGCCATTCCTCTCGATCAAAACGTGACCCGGCGGGAACACCGTCGTTGTATTTTCCGCTGAGAAGACCGGAGGCAAGTGGGCTCCAGATGGTCGACCCGATCCGGTGGTTTTCGAAAACGGGGGCGTATTCGGATTCGAAACGCTTGCGCGAGATGAGGTTGTATTGGGGTTGCTCCGTGGAGGGTCCTTCCAGTCCGAGATTGTCGGCGACCTCAAAGGCCTCGTTAATTCGGTCGGCGGGCCACTCACTGGTTCCCCAGTAGAGGATTTTGCCCTCGGAAATAAAATCGTTCATGGTCCGGACGACTTCTTCAACGGGAGTTAATTCGTCGTAGCGGTGGCAGAAAAAGAGGTCGAGGTAATCGAGGCCGAAGCGGGTGAGGGCGCCGTCGCAGGCGTCACGAAGGTGTTTGCGGGAGGTTCCCTTTTGGGTGGGTTTACGCTCGTCGATCCCGAAGAAGACCTTGCTGGAAACGCAGTAGCTGTCGCGTCGCCATCCAAGGTCGCGGAGGATTCGTCCCATGACGACCTCGGCTTCCCCGTTGGCGTAGGCCTCGGCGTTATCGAAAAAATTGACCCCGGCATCATAGGCGATGCGCATACACTCTTTATTGGAATCGTAGGCATCGGAATCGCCGAAGGTGATCCATGCTCCAAAAGAGAGCTCGCTGACCTGAAGACCGGTATTCCCGAGATTTCGATACTGCATGAGTGATTGTTAGCTGGATTCCGTGGGATGACGCAACGGGATTCATCAGGTGCGGATGGAGTGGGGGAAGAGGAAGTCGATGAAACGTTCGGCGGTGGGTTGGGGTTCGTGGTTGGCGAGGCCGGGGCGTTCGTTTGCCTCGATGATGACATAGTCGGGTTCTTCGGGGGATTCGACGATGAAGTCGAAACCGACGACGGGGATTTTGAGAGCTTCGGCGGCCTTTTCGGCGGCGTCCCGGAGGGCCGGGTGGAGGCGGGGGGTGACGTCGTGGATGGTTCCGCCGGTGTGGAGGTTGGCGGTTTTGCGAACGGTGAGATGTTCTCCCTTGCGCAGGATCGAATCCATTTCATGCCCGGCGAGGCGGACGCAGCGGATGGTTTCGGTATCGAGAGGGATTTTGCTTTCGCCCCCGGTGGCGGCCTGACGGCGACGGCTCAGTTTTTCGATCAAACGGGTGATAGTGTGTTCGCCGGTTCCGACGATTTCAGGGGGGCGGCGGACGGCGGCGGCGACGCATTCGCCGTTGATGACAATGATTCGAAGGTCTTCGCCGGTAACGTATTCCTCCATCAGGACGGTGTCGCAGAGAGCGCGGGCGGTTTGGATGGCCGAGTCGACCTCGTCCGAGGTTCGTAAATCGACGGCGACCCCATGGCCTTGTTCGCCCTCGGCCGGTTTGATGACGACCCGACTGTGTTGGTCGAGGAAGTCGCGGGCAGCGGAGTCGTTTTCGACCACGAGTTGCCCCGGAACGCTGATCCCAGCCGCTTTCAGCAGGTCGAGGGTAAGGGATTTGTCAGCACAACGACTCATCGCAACGGCCGATGTCATTTCGGTGAGGGATTCCCGGCAAACGATTGAACGACCACCGAGGGTGAGGGTAAAGTATCCGCGGGGCGGGTCATCGGGATGGACGTGAATTCCGCGGCGAAGAGCTTCCTCGATGAGAATGCGGGCGTAGGGGTTGTAACCTTCAACCGGAGACTCGTCGACGAAGAGGCGTTCGTTGATGGGGTTGCGGTGTTTGACGGCGAAAACGGCGACCTTGCGGAAGCCGAGTTTTTCATAAAGGCCAATAGCTTCGGTGTTTGAGCACATCACCGAGAGATCCATCTGGCTGCGTCCGCGACGGGCGAATTCCTCGATCAGAAAACGGACGAGGGCCTGGCCGACACCGGGGAGGGCGGCCTGGGGATCGACACCGAGAGACCAGAGGCTGGACCCATTCTCGATATCGTTAAAGATTCGGATGTGATCGACCCCGAGGGTTGCCCCGAGGATACGCCCATCGTGATTGCTGCGGGCGACGGCGTAAAAGAAACGGGGATTGCCCCGTTCGGACCAAACATAGTCGGGGTCGATCTCAACCATGTTGAGCGACCGGTATATCCGGTTGATTTCATCAATCTCCTCGCGGCGTCCTATCTGGCCGACCGAAAATCCGACCGTTTCGACCTCGGTCGGATGGTAATCTTCAAAACGGACGCGGTAGGTGTCGGACGGGTCGAGAAAAAGGGCCTGGGGGGCGGTGTTGAGGACGATGTGCGGGTCGGTGATGTAAAGGGCGA
This sequence comes from uncultured Puniceicoccaceae bacterium, assembly GCA_964519935.1. Lineage (GTDB taxonomy): Bacteria > Verrucomicrobiota > Verrucomicrobiia > Opitutales > Puniceicoccaceae > DAISIK01. The sequence goes on from CAZFLQ010000019.1 coordinate 15,943, forward strand.
TATCGCGCCGACCCCGTTTTTCGCGGAGGATCTCGGCCGCGACGGCCTCGGGAGAAGGATAGGTGTGGGCGAAAATCAATCGGCCCCAGCCGCATTCGAGGAGGGCGCCCGGCGGTTCGGAGTTTGCCATCGGAAAGTAGGTGTTCGGTTTGGGTCGGATGCGGGTTCGGAAAAGAATCGAGTCCGATCAGGTGTGGGCCTGCAACCAGAGTTCGAGGAGCGAGAGCTGCCAGAGCTTGGAGCCCTGCAAGGGGGTGATGTGGGCCTCGGGGTTGGCGAGGAGCTTGTCGACGTAGGCGGGTTGGAAGAGACCGCGCTGGCGGGCGGTGTCGTTGAGGAGGGCGCCTTTGGCAAAGTCGAGAAAATCGCCGCGAAGGTATTTGAGGGCCGGAACCGGGAAATAGCCTTTCGGGCGGTCGATCACGGCGGAGGGGATGACGCGGCGTCCGGCCTCCTTGAGGATATATTTTCCGCCCTCGCGGATCTTCAGTTCGGGTGGAAGGGTGGCGGCAAATTCGACGACCTCATGGTCGAGAAAGGGAACGCGGGCCTCGAGGCTGGCGGCCATCGTGTTGTTGTCGACCCGTTTGACGGGATCGTCCACCAGCATGACCCGGCTGTCGATCCGGAGGGCCTTGTCGATTGCAAGATCGGCCCCCGGTTGGGCAAAGTGTTCGCGGATGAATTCCCCCGCGAAATCATCATGTATCCATTTTTCTGATACAGTCTGGCGGTATTCGGCGAAGTCTCGGTCGAGGAAGACCTTTCCATAATCGGCGGCGGGATCGGTGCTGTCCATCATCGGGGGATACCAATGGTAGCCGCCGAAGATCTCGTCCGCGCCCTGACCGCTCTGGACCACCTTGACGAACCTGGCGACCTCGAGGGAGAGGAGGTAAAAGCCAACGTTGTCGTGGCTGACCATCGGTTCGGACATGTTGGCGATGCAATCGCGGAGGGCGGGGAGGGCCTTGCGGGAGTCGATGAAGAGCTTGTGATGGGTGGTTTTGAAGCGTTCGACAATGATATCGGAGTATTTGAACTCGTCCCCGGCCTCGTCATTGACGCTCTCAAACCCGATCGAGAAGGTCTCGATGGGCGCAGTGTCACGTTCGCAGAGGAGGCCGACGATCAGACTGGAATCGAGTCCGCCGGAGAGGAGCACCCCAACCGGGACATCGGCGATGAGGCGTCTTTTGACCGAACGGCGGAGAACCTCGAGGGTGGCATCGACCCATTCGGATTGAGACCAATTGGCGCGGTCGGCGGGGGTTCCATAGGTAACGTCCCAATAGGTTTGGGAGGATTCGGTTCCGTCGGAGTGAACTGTCAAGGTGGTCGCGGGCGGAAGTTTGCGGATCCCCTTAAAGATGGTGTAGGGCGGTGGAACGACGGAGTGGAAAGAAAGGTAGAAGTTCAGGGCAACCGGGTCGATCGAGCGGTCGACACCACGGATTTTCGTCAGACAATCGAGGGCGGAGGCGAAGTAGAGGGCACCGGGGGTGCGGGCAAGGTAGAGGGGCTTGATCCCGAGCCGGTCGCGGGCGATGAAGACCTTGCCGCCGTCGCGTTCAGCGATCGCAAAGGCAAACATTCCGTTGAAGCGTTCGACACAGGCCTCACCCCAGGCATGATAGGCCTTCAGGATAACCTCGGTATCTCCATGACTGAAGAAGCGGTAGCCGAGGGCGGTGAGTTCGTCGCGGAGTTCGGGATAGTTATAGATTGCCCCGTTGAAGACGATCGTCAGGCCGAGATGGCTATCGATCATTGGTTGTTGGGCGGCCTCGGAAAGATCAATGATCTTCAGGCGCCGGTGGCCGAAAGCGACCTGTTTTTGGGCCCAGATCCCGGAGCCGTCGGGCCCCCTTGGGATCATGCACCCGGACATCTTCGCGACGAGGTCCGGGCTGGCCTCGGTCGCGTCGTAACGGATTTCACCACAGATTCCACACATAGCAGGGTTGGAAGATATTTCCGGAGGCGAGCATCCCCGTTGAGCGAGGGCGTGTCAACGGAAGGATGGGAAAGACATGCGGCGGAGGGCTGAGAGGGTGGGATGGAGAACTTTTCGAATTAGGGCTCGCTATTCGAAAGGGTTGCGGGTTGGGTTCGGGGGTCGGGCTTTTCCGGCACAACAGTAACAAGTCAAAAAAAGTACAGAATGCCTACAGGAACAATCAAGTGGTTCGACTCGGAAAAAGGATATGGTTTTATCCAACAAGATGAAGGGGGTAAAGACCTCTTCGTCCACCTCTCGGAAACCGATGGACGCGGTTTCAACGACGGGGAACGGGTCGAATTTGAAGTCGGTGAAGGTCCCAAGGGACTGAACGCCAATAACGTCAAGCGGCTCTAAACCGTTTGAATTAGAGCAGGAAGGCGCGGGGAGTCGGGGTTCGACCCGGACTCTCTGCGGTCCTGTATCCCGGCGACCAGATCTCGATTCCGAGTACGAGGGGCCAGAATACGACAATACCCAAAATGACAGCGAGTCCCAGGAAGAGACTGATTCCCTCGGATAGAAAAAATACGACAATCAGACCCTCACGGAATCCCTTAACGGCATGAATTGCGTAAATGATTCCGACAGCGACATAGAGCCTGATCGGGGTTTTTCCAATCATCTCTCAGAACGGTGATACTGGCAAGGAGATAGCGGCCGCGAACGGAGTTGTCGATGAGCGACTGGACTATGCCTCGTTCCTCAGTTAGGAGGCGAGCGTGAAATCGATTCAGGGGGGTTGTCAGGGCATCGCCTCTCGCTGCCTTGAATTGTCTCAATTCTCCGGAATCCTCGAAGCTTTCCCCGACCGCCAAAAATTCTTTATGCGGAAGCGTGGCAATTTTTTTGCTTTCTTTCGCAATGACTTGTGGATGGCGCGATACTGATCAAGGGCCAAGCGCGACGCTTTGCCGTTGATGAAGTGGCGCACGCCTCCGGGTAGTTCATCCTGGGGATTGGGGTATGACTCGACTGCTCTTCGAAAGCCGACAAAAAGCGCGAGGACGCTAGGAATGGCCTTTGAGCTGGTGTCGGTAAGCTTGCAATCTGTCAATCAGTCCTGCTTCATCCTTATCCTTCGAAACGATACTTCGAACAACAACCCCACCCAGTTATGAAATATTCCGGTTTGACGCTTGGCTTCCTTGTTGGACTTGTTGCCGCGTCCGTCCTTTTCCCGATGTTCAGGCCGAGTTCGGAGGCTGGCGGGTCCGGCGTCCTGCGTCTCAAGGTGGCCCACACCTTGCCCGTGAGTCACCCGGTTCATGAGGGCATTGAGCATTTTGCGGAGCGTGTTGCCGCCTACTCGGGCGGCTCGATCCAGTTTGACATCTTTCCAAACGGGCAGCTCGGCAGCGAAACGCAGACTCTCGAGCAAATGCAGGCAGGCTCCCTCGATGCGGCCAAGGTCGGCGGGGCAACCCTTGGCAGTTTTATCCCGATATCGAAAATCTTTAGTTTGCCCTACCTTTTCCGCGACAGTGAGCATTACTGGGAGGTTCTCGAGGGAGAAATCGGACAGGCGTTGCTGGACGAGCTTTCCGTGGCGGGTGACGGGAGGCCCAGCGGTTTTCGCGGGCTTACATACTACGATGCCGGGAGCCGGAATTTTTACGCTCCCAAGCCGATTCTGAACCCTGACGACCTGATCGGCATGAAAATCCGGGTGATGAATGATCCGGTTGCGATTGACACGATGAAGGCTTTGGGGGCGTCGCCGACGCCGATTTCCTGGGGGGAGTTATACACAGCTTTGCAGCAGGGGGTGGTCGACGGAGCCGAGAACAACCCACCCAGTTATGTATCTTCGAGGCACTTCGAAGTCTCCAAGGAGTTTTCGATGGATCACCATTCCCGAATTCCGGACGTATTGATCATCTCGGAGACGACCTGGGTGACCCTGAGCGAGGAGCAAAAAAGGTGGATCGAGCAGGCAGCAGCTGATTCCACCGAATTTCAGCGGGCGGCCTGGGAAGCGGGCGTTCAGGAGGCGCTGGAGCTAATGAGCACTGAGGGAGTGACGGTGCACGAGGTTGATCCAGGACCTTTCGTTGCGGCGACCGAATCTGTGCGGCAGCGCTACGCGGAGGGCAAGTTGTTGGAATATCTGGAACGCATTCAAGCTGTCGGGAAATGATGAAACTGATCGATGGCCTGCATCGTCTGAACAACGCGTTGTCCCACGCCTTGAAAGGTCTGCTCGTGGCGGTCTTTTCGGTTCTGGTGGTGGTCGTGCTTTGGGGCGTCGGGAGCCGCTACCTCGTCGGTGACCAGGCTTCCTGGTCGGAGGAATTGGCGCGGTTGCTGATGGTCTGGTTGGCGCTGCTGGGGGCAGCTTTGGTTGCCCGTGAGGATCGCCATCTCGGGCTCGATGTGATCGTGCGTTCCTGGCCGGAGGATGTCCAGCGGCTCGGGCGGATAGTCGTCTACTGCCTCATCCTTGGCTTTGCCGGATGGATCATGGCATGGGGCGGTTGGGAATTGGTCAGCGAGCGCTTTGAGTCCGGGCAAAAACTCCCTGCTTTGGGGATTTCGAAAGGATGGTTTTATCTGGCACTGCCGGTCAGCGGATTTCTGACCTCTATTTTTATGGTCGAGTCTTGCCTTTCGACGATCAGAGGCGAAGCGGTCGCACTTGATGAAAGGAGGAGTCAATGAGCCAGGAACTCGTTATCATGTTGGTCTGCTTTTTCAGCATGCTCTGCCTGCGGGTGCCGATTGCATTTGTCCTCGGCCTGGTCACGGTGATTACGGCAGAGGCTTTAGGCTATAGCAAAATCCCCTCGAGCGTTGCGAGCGACCTCGCCAACGGGATCGACAGTTTCGCGCTCCTCGCGATTCCTTTTTTTATTCTGGCGGGCGAGTTGATGGGGCGCGGCGGACTCGCCCGTCGTTTGATTGATCTGGCCACTATTCTGGTTGGTCGGCTGCCCGGGGGCCTGGCGATGGTCAACATCCTGACCTGCATGTTCTTCGGGGCGATCAGCGGATCGGCGGTCGCGGCGGTCTCGAGTGTTGGCGGGACCCTGATCCCGGAGATGAACCGGAAGGGCTATCCGAAGGATTTCAGCGCTGCATTAACTGCATCGGCGGCCACTACGGGCCTGCTGATTCCGCCCAGTAATGTGATGATCGTCTATGCATTGGTGGCCGGGAATGTTTCCGTTGCAGCCCTCTTTCTGGCTGGCATCCTGCCGGGAATTGTCATTGGCCTCGGGTTGATGGTGGCAGCGCTGGGGGTTTGTCTGCTCAAAGGATATGGCCTAAAATCCGGTGGGGAAGCAACGTCTTCGGTCGGCCTCGGTCGGGCGCTTTTTGGGGCCCTGCCCAGTTTGCTGCTGGTGATCCTTGTTCTCGGGGGGATTCTCGCCGGTGTCTTCACCGCGACCGAGGCGTCTGCGATTGCTGTCCTCTGGGCGTTTTTGCTCGGAGTGGTCTTCTACCGTGAGATTAAGCCGAGTGAACTCAATCGGATCGTTCTCGATGCCGCCCGCACGACAGCGGTTGTCCTCTTTCTGGTCGCCAGTAGCTACGCGATGAGCCGACTGCTGACCCAGGAGCAAGTCCCGCAACAACTGAGCGAATTCCTCCTGAGCCTGTCGCAAAATCCTTTGATGATCCTGCTCATCATCAATATGACCCTGCTCGCTGTGGGTGTTTTTATGGACATGACGCCCGCCGTTCTGATTTTTACCCCGATTTTCCTGCCAATCGGGATCGCGCTGGGGATTGATCCGGTGCACTTCGGCATCATCATGATTGCCAATCTTTGCATCGGACTGCTGACACCGCCGGTGGGGACATGCCTGTTCGTTGCTGCGGGGGTAGGGGACAGCGACATTGTCAGGGTGTCGCGGGCGATGCTACCCTTCTACGGGGTGATGATTCTGGTCCTGCTCGTGATCACCTATGTTGCGCCGTTAAGCATGTTTCTCCCCAATCTGATCGGCCGATAAAACGAGGAAAAACCTTCGCGCGCGAACAGGATCAGCTTGCAACACATTTTCCTCCCACGAAACGATTCATCCGTGGAACACTTGTGACGGTCTCGGAATCACGGTCAACTTCCGGGACGAAACCCTAACTGCGCCTGCGAGGGACGACATCGTCATCATGATCGGCGTGCCCGAGATTGGTCTCTGCGGTGTCGCTGTCTGGAAATAGGATCGTCTGACTGAAACGTGACGCAGTCGGAGCGTCGGGAGGAAGGCGAAATGGCACGCGGCGAGGGAGTCGAACCCCCAACCTCCTGATCCGTAGTCAGGTGCTCTATCCAATTGAGCTAGCCGCGCATCGAGGGAAAGAATGATGACATTTTATCGGTTCGCCGATGTCAACCCTTTCCGTTTGGTTATTTGGAGAAGGATTCGATGAAGTCGAAGTAGATCTTTCCGTCGGCGGCGGCGGGAGCAAAGCCGAGAATCCCGAGGGCTTTCTGAATTTCGGTATCGGTTCCCATCTTCATGAGGGCGGTGCGGAGGGCCGTTTTGAGCGAATCGGGTGCGTCCGCCCGGATGACAAAAGTCGAACCGGGGGCGAGGTCAAACTGATGGAGGATGACGATGTCGGAAGCGCTCAATCCGGCGGATTCGGCAAACTTGGAGAGACCGATGTCATCGGTGGCGATGATGTCATAGGTTCCGTCGGCGAGACCTTTGATGCTGGCGAGGTGTGATCCGGAGACGGATACCTTTTTGAACACGGATTCGAGATTCCCGCCGGTTTTCTCCTTTAAGAAAGAGGTTGGGACAAGGTAGCCTGCGGTAGCGTCGGGGTCGGTGAAGGCGATGGACTTGCTGCCGTCGAGAGCATCATCGATTGATGCGAGTCCCGAGCTCTTAAGAGCGACGAGGACCGGAATGAAGCCAGGTTGACCCGAAGGTCCGATCTCGACGACGAGAGGTTCGAGGGCAACCTCGCCGGTGGCTTCAACAAACGACTTTGGACCGAGGTAACCGACCTGGCTGATATTATCAACGAGTTGATTGATGACGCCCTCGTAATTCGAGGCGGTGGCAGTATTGACGGTGTGGTCGAGTTCGGCGGTGAGGAAGTTGTCAACAAGTTTGGAAGTTTCGAGTTCGGCACTCCCTCCCGCGACGGGAATGAAGCTGATGTAGAGGGGATCGGGCCAGCTACCCTTGCCTCCTCCTCCAAAGAAAAAAGCACTCGCGCTGAGCGGCAGGAATAAGAGGGTCGTGAGAAGGCAATACAGAGATTTCATCAGAGGCATACAAGACAACTGAGTGAAGGGGTGGCAATGCGGATCGTCGAATTGACGGAATTTTTTCAATTACCCGGAGGAATCTCGGAGGAACGGTAAATGAGGACGGTGGCGTGGGCGGCGATGCCCTCGCGGGCCCCGAGGGCACCGAGACCTTCGTTGGTCGTCGCTTTGACGGATACGCAGGACGGCGGGATCTCGAGGGATTTCGCGAGTTCGGCTCGCATCGCCGGAATGTGCGGGGCGAGTTTGGGAGCCTCGGCGATGAGCATGGCATCGACATTGGCGATCCGGTATCCTCGCTTGACCACGCGGGCACGGGCATCGCGGAGGATGATTTGGCTGTCAATGCCGCGAATCGATTCGTCCGTGTTTGAAAAATGGATACCAATATCCCCGTCAGCGATTGAGCCGAGGAGAGCGTCAGCGATCGCGTGGGTCAGGCAGTCGGCGTCGGAGTGCCCGTCGAGGCCAAATTCGGAAGGGATTGCGACCCCGCCGAGAATCAGGGGACGTCCGCCAATGGTGCGGTGGACATCGTAGCCGAGACCGATGCGAAAGGGTGGGGTGTCGGGAGGATCGGAGGTTTGCATCAAATGGGGAGATTAAGGAGTGTTTCGATCACGGCGAGATCGGAGGGGAGGGTCACCTTGGGGTTCGGGTAAGGGCTTTCGATCAGCGTGACCGGCTTTCCGATTTGTTCGAGGGCGGCGGCGTCGTCGGTGATTGGGATGCCGGCAGCGCGGACGGCCTGATAGGCATCGAAGATCCAGTCAAAGCGGAAGATTTGGGGGGTTTCCATCGCCCAAAGCCGTTTACGGTCGAGATCGCGCAGTCGGCATTTGCGAAGGGTCAATTTTCCGGCATGAAGCCGCTTAATCGTATCGGTGACGGGGTGGGCGGTGACGGCGGCCCCGTCCCGGCGGGCGGCGGTAAAGGTCGTTTCGATGACCTCGGTCCGAATCAGTGGACGGGCGGCGTCATGGATGGCGACGAATTCACCTTCGAGACCGATAGAAGTAAGTCCATTGAAGACGGAGTCCTGGCGCTGGGTGCCGCCTTCGACCCAATGAACGGCAATATTTGGAGGGATAACCGTTTCTATCTGGTCAGAAAGGGCCTCGCGTTGGTCGGTGTCGCGGTGGACGAAGACGACGGTGTTGAGCCAGTCGCAACGGAGAAACGCGGAGAGGGAATGCTGGAAGACGGGAACCCCCCTCAAGGGTACGAGGATTTTGTCGGCGACAGTGCCCTCCATGCGGCGGCTGCTACCGGCACAGAGCAAAATAAGTGCGTTCATTTGGTCGAAATAGAGGCCGCGAGGCTTTCGCGGATCGAGCGGGCGGCTCTGGCAGGGTCGGGGGCGGCGAGGATCGGCCGCCCGATGACGAGGAGATCGGAGCCCGCGATGGAGGCCTCGGCCGGAGTAAGGGTTCGTTTTTGTTCGTTGGAATCGGCCTCGGCGGGGCGGATCCCCGGGGTCACGAGGTAGGGAAGGTCGCCGAAGCGGACCCGCAGGTCGCGAAGTTCGAGGGGTGAGGAAACGAGACCGTCGGCACCCGCCCCGAGGGCGAGGGCGGCGAGCCGGAGAACCTGTGCAGTGGGCCCGGAATCGACCCCGACCTCAAGCAAGTCTTCCTGATCCATGCTGGTGAGGACAGTGACGGCGACGAGGCGAAGGTCGGGCCGGGTCCGGTTGCGGGCGGCGACGGCTTCCTCAACCATTGAACGACCGCCAGAAGCATGAAGGGTAAGGAGATGGGCACCGGTGTCGGCGACATTTTCGACCGCTTTGGCGACGGTGTTGGGAATGTCGTGAAGCTTGAGGTCGAGAAAGATGCGAAAACCATGATCGACCAGTTGGCGAACCCAGGAAGGCCCTTCCCGGCAGAAGAGTTGGAGCCCGATCTTGATCCAATCGACCTCTCCGGCAATCCGGTCGAGAAGGGGATCGGCGATGCGGCGGTTGGGGACATCGAGGGCGAGGGCGATTTCAGTCTGGCGAGGCATTCCAGGTTTGATGCTGGGAAGGTCGGGCGGGATGTCGAGACGGGAAGGGATTCGGGCCTGGTGAAAATTTCAGGTCGGGGGGAGGCCGCAGTCCGACCCTGACGGACATTGACATTCGTGACCGCGTTTGCGTGTTTTGTCGGTTTGCGGAAACGATCAGATTTGTACGAACATCCATGGCGGACAGGAAACTTTACAAGGTGTGTGGTTCCTCGATTCACAATCGGGGGCTTTTTGCGGCGGAACCGATAGAGGAAGAAACCTACATTCTCCAGTATTTCGGAGAGAAGATCACGAAGGCGGAGTCCGAACGGCGGGGTATCGCGCAGCAGGAGCGGGGGAAGCGGAACCGTACGGGGCAAGTCTACATTTTTGAGCTGAACAAACGCTACGATCTGGACGGATTTCGGAACAACAATCCGGCGCGGTATATCAACCACAGTTGCGATCCCAACTGCGAGGCGGTCAACTGGAAGGGCGAGATCTGGATTGTGGCAAAGCGTCAGATTGAGGCGGGGGAAGAGCTGACCTACGACTATGGCTTTGCGGTTGAACACTTTCTGGACCATCCCTGCCGTTGTGGATCGTCGAACTGCTGTGGATATATTGTGGCGGAGGCGGACCGCCCAAAGCTGAAGAAACTGCTGAAAGGTCGCGGAAAAAAAAAGCCAACGTCCGGACGCAAGGCTGCGTCTGAACTGGAGATGGACGCTTCTGCTTAATGGATCCCGGGACAAAGAAAAAGGTTCTCGTCCTGACATCGAGCACTGGTGGTGGCCACAACATGCGGGCCTATGCCCTGAAGGCGTGGAGCGAGAGCCCGGTTGGGCGGGAAGTCGGTCTTGAGGTAAAGGTACACCACGCGCTTGAGGCAACCCACCCGGTTTATTCGTTTGGGGTGACTCTCTACAACCGGATTCAGCAATTTTGGCCGAAGCTGCATCACATCTATTTTAACTTTCTGGAGCACGCCTGCATGCACGACGATCCCGGGAAGATCTGGGGGAAGCGTCGGTTTGGCGAGATGATACGTCGGGAGCGGCCCGATGTGATCGTGAGCACCCACGGACATCTCAACCACGGGTTTATCGAGTTGGCGAAACAGGCCCTACCAGAACGCCCTCCGAAGTTCGTGATTTACTGTGGTGAGCTCGCGGGTGGATATGGTTTCAGTCGGCACTGGGTCAATCCGCGGGCGGATCTTTTCATTGGCGCGGTTACGGAGACCTGCGAGGCGGCTTCGCAGATCGGGATGCCGGACCACGCGAACTGGGTCGGGGGCTTTTTGCTGAAGCCGGCTTTTTACGGTGAACGAATGACGGAAGCGATGCGCCATCGCTATATTCGTGATGAACTCGGACTGGACCCCGAGAGATTTCTCCTTGTCCTGAGCACAGGGTTGAACGGGGCGAATAACCACATGCGGGTGTTGCGTGCGCTCGAGATGCAAAAGGTGCGGCCTCAGGTTGTCGCAATGTGCGGAAAAAAGACGGAGACGATTGAGCAAATTTTGGCTTGGGAGCGGGAAAACCCTGAGTTTCAGGTACGACCGCTGCCTTACTACGGGAAGATGCACGCGTTGCTGCAAGCGGCCTCGGCGGTGGTTGCGCGATCCGGGACGGGTACAACGAGCGAGGCGGTGATGTCGCGGTGTCCGATCATTTTCAACGGGGTCGGCGGGGTGATGCCTCAGGAGATGATCACGGTCAAGTACTGTCGGAAACGCGGCTTTGGGGAAGTTTTATACCGGACGCACCAGTTGCCGGGGATTGTTCGTCGCTGGATGCGGGAGCCAGAGGGGTTGCTGGATATCCGGGAGAAAATGGCGGATTTTCGTCCGGAGCGAAATCCGATCGACATTCTCGAGAAGTTGCGGGTGCTGGCGGGATGAACCCGGAGGAACGATCGGTTCTACACGCACGGCTTTACCTCGGGGCGGTTTTTCCGACCCTCGCGGCGATGACAGAGGCGATACCGTTGAGGACGAATCGGGATTGGGGATTCGCGGTCAACGCGGGGCGGGGGCTTGGGGCCGGTTTTAGAGTTGAGGGCGGGAGGATAAGGGTTGCGGAAGTTCCGGGAGAGCGGAATGCCTTTCGAATTGATTTCGGGAGCCCCGAACGCCTCGTCCGGGCAGCGAATGGGGGAACCGTGATCCCGCGCTTGCGGGGCGGATGGCGGCACCCGATCCGGGTTGTCCGAATTCTGGGACTTTTGCGCCGAATGGATCGGGTTTTGCAGGGGCCGGTCGGTGGGAGTGGAAAGGAAGCCTACGAGCGGCATCGGGTAGTCTGGTTGTTGGAGGTTGCGTTACGGGGGTTGGAGGTTGCCTGGGAGCATGATCCGATCGCGCGGTCGATTCTCGAAGGGAAGACAGCGGGGCGGGCGCGTTTCCGAATTGGACCCTCTGGACCCGGTCGCGATCTTTATTGGGACGGAAACGCACCAACCTTCGGTCCGATAGAGGAAGGGGTGGGGGCGAACGTTGAAATGATCTTCCGGGATGAAGGGGTGGCCTTGGCGGTTCTCCGCCACGAGGTGGACAGCCATGCGGCAATTGGGCTGGGTAATATCCGGGTTATCGGGAGGATTCCCCTCGCGGATGCGATCGGGGCAATCCTTGACCGCTTGCCTTTGTAGTCGTTGGCGGTTTTCGGCTGATTGGCGATTTTTGACTTGGCAGAGCGGTGGAATGTCGATGTGATGTTGGGTTTTCTGATTGGTGAGGTATCCAAGTGGCTAAAGGATGCTGACTGTAAATCAGCCGGGGCTTCCCCTTCACTGGTTCGAATCCAGTCCTCACCACCAGCCC
>CAZFLQ010000020.1:0-27956 GCA_964519935.1 uncultured Puniceicoccaceae bacterium
CATCACCGGGGGGCTCCTCGCCGCCACTGCCCTCCTCTGGGCCTGGCAGCGGCCCATCCCCGGCTCCCTCGTGATCATCCTCGCGGGCCAGTCCAACATGGTCGGGTGGGCGGATTCCCGGGAAATTCCCGAACCCTTCCGCACCCCGCCCCCCAACGTAACCCTCTACCTCAACGGCCAGCCCGCTACCCTCGGCGGCGGAAAAACCTTTGGTCCCGAGGTCAGTTTTGCCCACGCCCTCGCGCGCCGGTTCCCCCGCCACGAGATCATCCTGCACAAATTCGCCGAAAACGGAACCTCCCTCCTTGCCTGGTCACCCATCTGGACCCCCGAACTCGCCGCCCGCTCCGGCAACGGGCCCGAAGGCCCCCTCTACCACAAGCTGATCGATATCGTCACCCGGAACCAGGGCACCCCTCCCCGCCCGATCAGCGCCTTTCTCTGGATGCAGGGCGAACGCGATGCCCGCCACGGGGATGTCGCCGAGGGCTATGGGCGCAATCTGGCCGGACTGGTCGCCGCCCTCCGCTACGATTTCCGCTCCCCCGATGCCGCTTTCATCTTTGGCGAAATCTGCTCGTTTACCCAAAAATTCCCCTACGTCCACACCGTTCGTCTCCATCAGGAAGAGGCCCCGTTCCGCATCCCCCTCTCCTACCTCATCAAAACCGATGATCTCCCCAAACGCGGAGACCAGGTTCACTTTAACGGCAGCGGTGAAATCGAACTCGGTCTCCGCTTCGCCGATGCCTTCATCGAGCACTTCGAAACCTTCCCCCGCTCCCGCCTTACCGCCAAATAACCCATTCCCCTAAACACCATCACCATTCAGCAACCGCCTCTCCACCCCGCAGGCGGCACCCCCGCTCCCTGATGCCCGCCCGTAAAATCATCCATGTCGATCAGGATTGCTTTTACGCGGCGGTCGAAATGCGTGATGACCCCCGTCTCCGCGACAAACCGGTTGCGGTCGGCGGTGACAGTCCCCGCAGCGTCGTCTGCACCTGTAACTACCGTGCCCGCGAATTCGGGGTCGGCAGTGCCATGCCCGTCTTCATCGCCCGCAAACAATGCCCTGATCTCGTCATGGTTCATCCCCGGATGGACCACTACGCCGCCATTTCCAAAGAAATCCGCGCTATCTTTACCCGCTTCACCGATCAGATCGAACCCCTCTCCCTCGACGAGGCCTATCTCGATGTCTCCGACCGACCCGAGCCCCCCGCCGAGATCGCCAACACGATCCGTTCCGCCATCCGCCGCGAACTCCGACTCCCCTCCTCCGCCGGGATCGGCCCAAACAAACTCGTCGCCAAGATCGCCAGTGCCTGGAACAAGCCCAACGGGCAGTTCGAAGTTCTCCCCGATCAGGTCGACGCCTTTATCGCTGCCCTCCCGGTTCGCAAACTTTGGGGCGTCGGCCCGAGGATGGCTGAATCCCTGAAAACCCTCGGAGTCGAAACCGCCGCCGACCTGCGCCGCTTTCCCCTCCCCGATCTGCTCAAACGCTACCGCAAATACGGGTCCGTCCTTTTCCAAATGTGCCGGGGAATCGACGACCGCCCCGTTGAACCCGAACGCATACGCAAAAGTCTCAGCGTCGAGCGGACCTACTCCGAAAATATCGAAACCGACGTCGAACTTGCCGAACGGATCACTGAACTCTACCCCGAACTGATCGCCGACTACACCTCCCGCCCCCTCCCCCGTCCCGATGCCATCACCGTAAAGCTCAAATTCAACGATTTCCGCCAAACCACCCTCACCCGCACCACCGACCACCACGATCTCGAAACCTACCTCGCCATTGCCCACCAGGCCCGCCAGCGCAGCCCCCTCCCGATCCGTCTCGTCGGCATCGGCTTCCGCTTCACCGGAAACCCCGACATCGAACAACTCATCCTCCCCTTTCCTTCTCATGACCAAACTACCGACCATCCTCCTCGCCCTCACCGCCCTCACTCCGACCGAGGCCCAACCGGCCCTCGACACCTACGCAATTGACTGGGAACTCACCTCCGAGGTTGCCATCCTTTTCGGTGAGATGGCCCAGGCCTACGCCCGTGGCGATCTTCCCGAACTCGCCTTCACCCCGGACGAACTCGAAACCCTCTTCCGCCGGACCGAGTCCGCTCTCCGCGGCAAGGACCTCAGCGACCTCGAAAACCTCAAACCGGCCATCCCCGACCTCCTCGTTGCCCTTTACGCAACCGAATCCGGGGCCGCCTACGCCGACTGGCTCCTCCAGCGCTATGACTACATTATCGTCGCGGGCTGGGCCCGTGCTCAGATCCCCGAAAAACGTATCCAAAACCCGGATACAAAATCCCCACCCCCGCCAACCACAACCGAAACCACCCGCGAACGCACGAACTACATCACCAACCTCGAGGTCTGGAAACACCGCATCGGCAAGCGCCCCGTCCCCCAAGCCGCGACCTCCTACGTCCCCACCCTCAAGCCGATATTCCGCGCTGCCGGTGTCCCCGAACAGCTCGTTTGGCTCGCCGAGGTCGAATCCTCCTTCAACCCCGAGGCCCGCAGCCCCGTCGGTGCCGTCGGCCTCTTCCAGTTCATGCCGAAAACCGGAGAATGGATGGGCCTCGCCCTCAATCCGGAAGACGAACGCACCGATCCTGAAAAAAGTGCCCGTGCCGCCGCCAGATACCTGACCTACCTCCACGGTCAGTTCAACGACTGGCCTCTTGCCCTCGCGGCCTACAACTACGGCCAGGGCAACATCCGCCGTCTCCTGAAAGAACTGAACGCCAAAACCTTCAATGAAATCGTCCCCCGCCTCCCGACCGAAACCCAAATGTATGTCCCCAAAATCTATGCCACGATCGAACTCCGCGACGGCCCGATCGCATTTTGACGATTCCTTAACCTGATTTTTCCTTGAACTTCCAACCGAATTTCTTTTAACTTATACCCGTGAGACGTTCTCACACCTACACATAAATCAAACAAGAGTATCATTATGAAAAAGAATCAGTCCAAAAAAGGCTTCACGCTCGTGGAAATCATGATCGTGGTCGTCATTATCGCCCTCCTCGCCGCCATGGCCGTCCCGGCCTTCCAGCGGGTCCGCGATACCTCCCGTGAAAACGCCGCTCTCAACGACCTGCGCCAGCTTGCCTCAGCAGCTGACCAGTATTTCCTTGAGAATGGGGTAACCACCGTTAACCGTACAGCTCTCGTTGGCGTGAGTAGCTACGTTAAAAGTCTCCGTACGGATAACACCTACCCGACAACAATCACCCAGGGTACCAACATCGAGGCGACCGTCCCGAGTGTTGGCACCGTCAGCTACGGCTTCTGAGGTTTTCTCGGCACTACCTTCAGCACCAAGGGCACTCCAATCGGGGTGCCCTTTTTTTTAGCTTCTTGAAACCAGCTGCCAATCCTGATCTCTATCCAATCTCGTGATTTGGCTTCAGCCCTTGATTCTATCGCCGATTTTCCTCGGGTTTTTGTTGATTGGTCTCCCCCGGATCTTTCTCTCGATCCGTATCGAAAGACGAGACGCACTGCCCCTCAGCCTAGGTCTCATCTGGATTCTCACCGCGCATCCATTCCAGCTCAAAATTCTTCTCGACGAATATATCGTCTACGCACAGTCCCAATCCCTCCACGAACAAGGCACTGCCGCCGTTCATGAATTCGGGTCAACTTTGGGACCAGACCTCGTCAGGATGGAACCCCGGCTCGACAAACGTCCGGTCACCTTTCCGCTCGTTGTCTCCATCCTCCACCGGATATGGGGGGAGACCCTTATCAATGTGTGGATCGCTTCATCCCTCTTCCTGCTTCTTCTGGTGGCATCCCTTCAGACCATTGCCCGAAAGCTTGATCCGCAACTGCCAACCACCGGCATTCTCACTCTCATCCTCGTTTCAATCCCTCTAATCTCCAGCACCGCAACTTCCGGCGGTCTCGACCTGCCCAACGTCTCGCTCCTTGCTGCGACCATCGCTCTGGCCTTAATCCACCGCGATGAAAAATCGATCAAAAGCGGACTCGGACTCGTTTTTACTGCCATTCTCCTCGCGAACACCCGCTACGAGTCCCTCCTCTTTCTACCTCCCGCCGCCATCTTCGCCTGGTGGCTTATCCGGGGGCAGAAATACGCCCCCGCCACTCTCCTCGTCGCTTTCATTGGAATGGTCCCTGTCGCGGGCCTGGTTTTCCTCCAGCTCACCACAACCCAAATGCAGCAGTTTGCCGACAACGAGACTCAAATATTCTCTTTCGCATTCTTTCCCAACAACGCCGCCAGCCTCTTTGAATTCCTCGCCATACCGGACCGTGCGAATCCGGCCAATCCCTTTCTCTGCTGGCTGACCCTTCCTGTTGCTGGACTCGGATTTCTCGGACTTCGCAGAGCTCAAAGCATCTCGCCCCACCAAAAAGTGCTCATCGCCGCGATCCTCTTGATCACTCTTCGGACTCTCGCCGTTCTCTGCTTCAACTACGGCGACGCCCTACTCCACTCTCAACACCGACTCTTCCTTCCTGAATATCTCGCACTTATTCTGGTGTTTTTGTTCTTGTGGTCACAGTTGACCCGATTCAAGCCCGGCAGGGTCATCGCAAGGATTATCAGCGTTGTTCTCCTGCTTTCCATCATCGGATGGTCCGTCCCGGTTTCAACCCATGCAATCTACGAAACCAAAAATTATTTCGGCCGGGAAATTGAATGGGCTCGGAACCAGATTCTTCCGAATCACGACCCAGCCTTCGAAAGGGTTTTTTCCCACCGTCCCGTCGTTTGGATTGCGCACGGCGTTCCGGCCGTAACCATCGCCAAGGTTGGTTTGCTCATCCATTCCAAACCCAACGAGGAAAACACCTACTATATCGAAATCCCCGAGATTTACGATCCGCCAAGCCAGAGGTGGGTGCCACGCTTTGAAACCCCTGATCTGGAGGCGCTTGGTCTCGATTTCGACTGGACCTACTCTCCGTCCTTTCGGCCCTTCCACCGTCTTGCTCTCGGCGTTTACCAACCTGTCGAACAACCGTGATCTTTCTGCTCGCTGCTACCATCCTTGCCAGTTTTTTGGCCGCTACTTTCCTTGTTTGCACCGATGCAACAATCGTCAGCGAATTCCTTCGACAGACGGACTACTGGCTTTCCCTTGCAATTTGGGCAGCCTTTGTTGTTGCGTGGAAACGTTCCGATGCCATTCGGACACACCTTCAGTTGCTTCCGCTCAAGCCAATGGTGCTCTTTGCCGCCCTGATTGGAATATTCCTGATCAATGGCAAAACCGGTTACCGCATTACGAACGACGAACTTGTGATCGCGTCGACCGCCCGTTCCATGCACCTCGAACGAATAGGTGCCCCGATGGCAAATCGGTTTGTAATTGATGGCGAATCCTTTGCCCAATACGGCAGGCCCGACAAGAGGCCCTCGGCCTATCCTCTCCTCATATCGTTCTTCCACGATGTTCTCGGCTACGACAACGCCAACCTCTTCCGCGCCAATCTCCTTCTTTCCGCAGTCATCCTGTTTGCAGCCACCACTCTCCTTTACCAGGCCAGCGGTCGCGTCCACGCCTCCATCCTTTTCCTCGCCGTCCTGATCGGCTCTCCCGCCTACACTCAGATCGTCTTCGGAGGATTGATTGAATCGACCAACCTCCTCGCGATTCTAGGCATCACGGTCGCAGTTCACCTTTACTTGCGAAAACCCGGCGCGCTCCATCAAGATATTCTCATCTATTCGACCGTCCTCGCCGCGAACGCCCGGTACGAATCCGGCCTCTTCGTTCTTGTGACGGGACTTCTCATCCTTCGCCAGTGGCTCAATCAAAAACGTTTAATTTATTCCAGTGGTGTCTTCATCGCGCCGCTTCTCATGATCGCCCCTTTCGCTCATGTCGTACTCTACACCAAAATCCCTTATCATTGGCAACTGCCCGACGGCCTGGACGCCCCCTTCGGATTACATTTTTTCACTTTTAACCTCGGCGGAATCGTCCGGCTTTTTACAAACTCCGGCGAAATTCCACTAATTTCTTCCACCTTTTTACCCTTCGTCGCCCTCGGTTTGGTATCGTTCGGAGCCTGCCGAATCGGAAATCACCACAGAACACCAGACTGGTCAAGACCTCTCGGGATCATCACTATAACCATCCTGATCGGTCTCCTCCCCACCCTCTTTTACTTCTGGGGAGACCTTTCCAATCGCGAGGCGTCACGTATCGGGATTGCCCTGATCTTTCTGATCGTGTTTGTGTCCGCCCGGTGGTTTGGGACGATTCGTCCGATCATTCCACAGGAGGTCGTCTCGGCGGGCGCATTGATTTACATCTGGCTCGTCGCCATTCCGGGGTCCAAGGGGAGTGATGAATTTTACACCGCCGACCATCCGGCCTCGGTACGGTTCGAAGAGTTCATTCTCGACAACCTCGGACCCGAAGATCTCGTCATCTCGGGCCTTGCGGGCCTTCTTCAGGAATCATCCTCGCTCAGCGCCCTCGACCGGTCCTACGACCTTCGCAATCTTGGCGTTCTGAAACGACTCGGCATCTTCGAATCGGTCATTTTGATTCGACGGCCCGCCAGTTACGAACTCCCGCATCACGACCTTTCCCCCCTTGGAATCTCTGAAACGGCTTTTGTGGGTCGGAGTTTCTCAAAAAAAATCTTCGTTTCGACTTCCTCGCTCGAATTCGCCCAGTACCCACCCGATGCGCAATGGATTGAACAAATTCCTTTGCCACTCAACCTCGACAATCGTTCTTCGGCCAACCTTCATATTTTAGCGCGACTCGTCCAGGCAAATTTTCTTGGTGATGACGACTGATCTACAGCTATCGATCCGGAAACATTTTGATGAGTCCGCCCTCATGGAGGAAAAGATTGCGGGTCGACAAAGATATTTCCACCAAACCCTTGCCGCAGCATTCCTTGAATGCACGGTCGAAAAGGGTTGTTTGCTCGAACTCGGGTCTGGAACCGGTGACCTTTTGGCCGCATTGCATCCTCAAAACGGAATCGGTATCGATTTCAGCCCTCAGATGATCCGAATCGCCGAGGGTCGTCACAACACCCCGAATCTTCAATTTCTCGTCAAGGATGCGAGGTACTTTGAACCGGATAGTTCCCCTTCCGTTGTTGTCGCCGATTACCTGCTGAACTACCTCGCAGACGTTCAGTCCACCTTGACCCTCGTTCACAAATACCTCGACCCCGACACCGGACTCCTCGTTCTCTCAATTCAAAACACTCTCTGGCGGCCCATCATCTCGTTCGGAAGAGCCCTCCGCCTCACCCACAAGGGCATCCCCCATTCCTGGATTTCCTCCCACGACGTCCAGAACTTTCTGCAACTTTCCAAATTCGAGGCCATTCAACAGCGTGAGGAGATTCTCTGGCCGTTTCGAACTCCCTTCGTCGATTGGCTCTGCAATCGATTTCTCGCCCGACTCCCTCTCCTTCGACACCTCTCCGCAGTTATCCTTTTCACCGCCCGTCCCATCTCCATGGATCCGGGCAGTCGAGCCAATCCCGTTCGAATTTCCCTGATCGTCCCCGCCCGCAACGAATCGGGACACCTCCGCGAACTCCTTCCCCGCATCCCCAAACCTACCCCAAACATCGAAATCGAGGTCGTCCTGATCGAGGGCAACAGCACCGATGACACATGGGATGTGATCGAGGAAATCGCCGCCTCCGAGGACGCCACCCACTTCCATATCCAAACCCTCCGCCAATCCGGCAAAGGCAAATGGAATGCGGTCCAGGAAGGCATCGCCGCCGCCACCGGTGAAATCTGCATCATCCAGGATGCCGACCTCACCGCCCCACCCGAGGATCTTTCGAAATTCTTCGAGGTGTTAACCACCGACGGCTATCGCTTTGCGAGCGGTTCCCGTCTCGTCTATCCGATGGAAGAGGACGCCATGAAATGGCTCAACCTCCTCGGTAACCGGTTTTTCGCCGCCCTCGTCAGCTTCATCATCCGCCGTCCGGTCAAGGATTCGCTTTGCGGGACCAAGGCCTTTTACAAGTCGGATTTTACGCGGATGAAAGAACGCCTCCCGGAAATCTACCATGCCGACCCCTTTGGCGACTTCTTTCTCTTCTTTGGTGCCTCCGCCCTCCAGCTCCGCTCGGCTGAAATCCCCATCCGCTACCGCGCCCGCACCTACGGCGAAACCAACATCTCCCGTTGGCGGGACGCCCGAAAACTCCTTCGGCTTTGTTGGATCGGTGCGCTCCGGCTCCGATTTCCACCCATCACCCGAAAGCACTCACGTTCCCAAAATGAAAACGCGCCGTGAACTCCAGCACTCCGACCTCGTCCACAAGAATGCTCAACTCGGGAAATCAAAACCGATTCTCGACTGGGCCTATGATCGTCTCTACGACCGCGTCATTCCCCACCTGCCGGACAATCCCCAACTGCCGATTGTCGAGTTCGGTGCCGGCCATCGCGATCTCCGCGACCGCATCCCAAATTTAATCCGGACCGACATTTTTCCCGGCCCCCGAATCGATCAGGTTGAAAGTGCCTACCAATCCAGCTTCCCAGACCATTCCGTCGCCGCCATCCTCGCGACCGACGTCTTTCATCATCTCGAGTATCCCTACGCGGCACTTCGCGAATGGAGACGTATCCTCGCCCCGGATGGTTGTCTCGTCCTCCTCGAACCCGGCATTAGCCTCCTCGGCCGCATCGTCTACGGTCCCCTCCACGACGAACCGATCGGTTCCCCAAAAGCGATCAGGCTCCACACGCCACCAGCCGGGTTCAATCCTGCCAACAGCCCTTACTATGCGGCCCAAGGCAACGCCACATTCCTCTTCCACCAACAATATCACGAAGCATGGAAGGACCACTGGACTCCCATTCACCTCGAACGATTCGCCGCCCTTTACTACATCCTCACCGGTGGCTACACCCGTCCGCAGTTGCTTCCATCAGCAATCCTGAGAGGCCTGCATCAATGCGAATCTTTCCTCGACCGTTTCCCCGGCTTTCTCGCAACGCGGATCGTCGTGGTGCTACGCCCGCGCTATCCAATTGACCCATCATCAAACACCCAGACACTCAACACTTGATGGCCACAAATTCGCCCAGCCCGGAAGACCCGATACCCGCCAACAAGCTCAGCGTTGTCATTCCCTGCAAAAACGAGGAAGAGGTCATCGCGGAAACCACCGAACGGGTTTCCCGCGCTTGCGAGGCAACCGGTAGCCAATGGGAACTCATCCTGATCGACGATGGTTCAACCGACCGCACCTGGGCTGCCATCCTCCAGCTTCAAAAGGCCTCACCCAACATCATCGGTCTCCGCCTCTCCCGTAACTTTGGCCACCAAAAGGCACTCTGCGCCGGACTGACATACTCCACCGGAGACCGGATCCTGATCCTCGATGCCGATTTGCAGGATCCTCCGGAACTCCTCCCCGATATGATGCGCCTGATGGATCAGGGCTATCACACGGTTTATGGCAAACGGATCTATCGCCGCGGTGAAACCTGGCTCAAGCGGGCAACCGCCACCTTTTTCTACTGGTTTATCAATCTCCTCAGCGACGTCCCCATCCCCAAGGATACCGGGGATTTTCGGCTGATTTCCCGCGCCGTTCTCGACGCCTTCCTCCGTCTGCCGGAAGACAATCGACTCAACCGCCTCCTCTTTGCCTGGATCGGCTTTCCCGCCACTGCAATCGAATATGAGCGCGCTGAACGCTCTGGCGGAAAAACCAAATACAACTACCGCACGATGCTCAGCCTGGCGGTTGACGGGATTACCAGTTTTTCCCTCCGACCTCTCAAGGTAGCCCTGTTTTTCGCCTTTACGATGATGGTATTCGCCGGGGTTGGCTCCTTTTGGACCCTTTACAGTTGGTGGCTGGGTGGCACCGTTTCCGGGTGGGCATCAACCATTCTTTCCCTCTTCATCATCGGGGCGGTCCAACTCTTCGTTCTCGGGATCATCGGGGAGTATCTCGGGCGGCTGTTTCTCGAGTCGAAACATAGACCCTCCTTCATCGTTCAATCCGTCGTCGGGGTTGAACCGCGCGGACAACCCGCCTCTCCCAAGCGTCCGTGATGCGAAACGCCTATTTTTTCTACCTCCACAACTATCGCAGTGATGCCTTTTTAAAGACATTGGTTACCGCTTCCCCGGACCTTCTTGTTTTTGATTTTTCCCTTCTCCGCACTGTTTTCCGCAAGGGTTCCGTCTTGGTTCGGAAGCACTACGAACAACAGTGCGCTACCCTCTCCGCACGAAACCCCGACTGCCGACTTCGCTACATTGTCGTTCCAGCAATTCTGATCGGACGGAGTCCTCTCCTCCATCGCCTGTCCCTCATCGTTTCGATCGGTGTTGCTGCGATCTATGCCGTCGTGGGCGGGATCCAGATCCTCTTCAGGCGTTGCCAACGCGTGATTTTTTACAACGGCCATCCTCTCTTTCTGCCCGCCCTCATCACCACACGGCTCCGCAAGATTCGGATCCTTACCGACCTCGGGGACATCCTTTACCTTCTCGAAAACCGCAACCCGATCACCTTGGGGCTGGAGATGCGTTTCCTTCGTTGGAGCGAAACCATCATCTGCGTCACGCGGGCCTTTCGGAATCACCTCGTCAACCACCACGATCTGCCTCCGGATCGCATTCAGGTCCTCTCCGCCGCCATCCCTGAAAAATTCCCCGAGGCCTTTTCCGAAACCGCCAACCATCGCCACCGCGCGAATCTCCGTATCCGTATCAAGACCCCATCCGACGCGCTCGTCCTCGGATACGCCGGCGACCGCTGGTTCCGATCCGTTGCCGGACGGGGTCGCATCGACGTCCAGGGGGTCGATTTCCTGTGTCGAATGGTTGTTCATTTGAACCAAACCGGAACCGAAACCCATCTTGTATTGGTTGGAGTCGACGGGCAGCACAGTGATCTTAACGGAATTGTTTCCGGGCCCTTCGAACGACACTTCCATTTTCTCGGCCGCTACCGCCAACTGGATCCCCTCCACTGCGAGGCCCTCGGTGGAGTCGATGCGCTTTGTTTGCCTTCGGTCGGCAGCCGGATCTATCACCTCTACGACCGCTTCAAGATGTATGAATACATGGCAGCGGGAAAACGAATCATCGCAGCCGATCTTCCGATCAATCGCGAGATCCTGCCCCCTGAAACCCTTTATTATCCGGAATCGAAGCTCGAGGGAATGGCGGCAGCGGTTCGGGACGGCATCGCCTCGGGATTCCCCGTGTATATGGCGACTTCGGGTCAGAGGGTCAGCGACCGCTACACCTGGGAACAACGCCTCGAGGACGGAACCCTCGCGAAAATCCTCGACGGCCAACAGGTCGCGCGCGATTAATGGTGGGATGAAGATCTTGATTGTCGGAGCCGGGATCTACGGATCGGTTTGCGCGCGGGAACTGACCGATGCGGGCCACCAGGTTCACGTGATCGAGAAACGGGACCACATCGGGGGCAACTGCTTCACCCGGTACGTTGAAGAAGCGGACTGCCACCAACAAGTCTACGGGGCCCACATTTTCCACACCTCGGATCGCCGGATTTGGGACTACATCAACCGATTTGCGGAATTCAACCACTACGTCAACCGGGTAAAGGTAAATCACTCCGGAACCCTCTATTCCTTCCCGATCAATCTGATGACCCTTCAGCAGATCTGGGGTGTCGGTACCCCAGCCGAAGCCGAGGCGAAGCTTGCCGAGGTCCGGGAACCGATCGAGAACCCCTCCAACATGGAGGAGTGGTGCCTCTCCCAGGTCGGACGGGAGATCTACGAAATCTTTGTCAAAGGATATACGACCAAACAGTGGGGACGCCCCCCGGACGAACTTCCTGCCAGTATCCTCAAACGCCTCCCGATCCGCCTGACCTACGACGACAACTACTTCCGCGACCGCTATCAGGGCATCCCGATCGGAGGCTACACGGCGATCTTTGAGAAACTTCTCGCCGGAATTCGAGTCGAAACCGGCATCGATTTCCTCGCCGACCGGGATGAATGGATCCGGCGTTATGACCACGTCATCTACACCGGCCCGATCGACGCCTTCTTCGAACACGAGCACGGCCAACTGGAATACCGTAGCCTCCGATTTGAAGACGAACTCCTGCCAACCCGCGACTTCCAAGGCAACGCCGTCGTAAATTACACGGAGGCAACCATCCCCTTTAACCGGATCTACGAACACAAGCACTTCGACCTGTCCCTGAAGGCGGATCAAACCCTCATCACCCGCGAATTCCCCGAAGACTGGAAACCGGGAATGATCGAATACTACCCCGTCAACACTGATGAGAACCAAACCCGCTATCGAAGCTATCGGAAACTCGCCGAAAAAACCGACCTCCCCGTCACCTTCGGCGGCCGACTCGGCCGCTTCGAATACCTTGATATGCACCAGGTCATTCCCCTCGCTCTGAAAACGTGCAGTTGCCTCGTGTAAGAAGTCTATTCGGCATGAATGTTGTATCCACGCCAATGGAAAAGATTCACACCTCGAGCCCGGAATTGAAAAATCCTTGTGCCCTTCTGCGATCCATGCTGGCGGATCTCTCTGCTTCGAAGGAATTGACGCTGCGCATATTCTTGCGGGATTTGCGTGCACGTTATCGACAAACGGCACTTGGATACATCTGGATACTCGTCCCGCCTCTCTTTTTAACCGCCTCATTCATTCTCCTCCGAGAGGCCAGGCTTTTTTCCGTAGGGGAATTACCTGTTCCCTACGCTCTTTTCGCATTAACCGGAATGATCTTCTGGCAAACATTTGCAGAAGCCGTTCAGAAACCAATGCAGATTTTGAGGAAATCGAAGACGATGCTAGTCAAACTTCACTTCCCAAGAGAAAGTCTCATTCTTGCCGGAATTCTAGATATAAGTTTCACCTTTTTGATCCGGATAATTGTTTTGGAATTAACCCTCATTACTTTCGGAATTATTCCTTCAATATCCATTCTTCTTCTTCCGATTTCGTTTGTCGGTATTCTCCTCGTGGGTACTCTTCTCGGGGTATTCATCGCCCCTATGGGACTTCTTTTCGAGGACTTTCTACAAGCCCTGCCGATCACGCTTTCATTTCTCCTAATCTGCACCCCAGTCGCATACTCTAAGGTTCCCGAATCCGTTCTGGGCACCATCAATACGCTCAATCCATTGTCCTACCTCATCGATTTTGCCCGCGGATCTGTCCTCGGTACCGCCTCCTCCCCGACACTCTTCCTCCTGATCACAGCTTGCTCAATCATTGGTACCGGCTTCGTCTGGATCTTTTTCAGAATCTCTCTACCACATATCATTTCCCGTCTTGGGAGCTAGTTTCGAGACCTTAGAATGGAACAACCAACTCTCGAAATCTCGGAGGCAAGCAAGCGGTATTGCCGAAATCTTCGTAGGTCCCTATTCTATTGTGTTCAGGACATCGCAGGGGAATTAATGCTTCGAGACACGAATCCCAGATTGCGTAAAGATGAATTTTGGGCCAACGACCAAATCAATCTGGCCCTCTTCAAAGGAGAATGTCTTGGAATTGTTGGTCGCAACGGTTCAGGAAAAAGCACCCTTCTGAAGCTAATTGCAGGCTTGATAAAACCTGACCGTGGAACCCTGCGGACCCGGGGTCGGGTCGGTGCATTGATTGAACTCGGCGCGGGGATGAACCCCCTCTTGACGGGACGGGAGAACATTTTGATCAACGGGGTTGTTTTGGGGATGAATCGCAATGAGGTAGTTACAAAATTCGACAGCATTCAGGAATTCGCGGACCTTGGACCCTATCTTGACGCCCCGGTGCAAAGCTATTCCTCCGGAATGAAAGTGAGATTGGGCTTCGCGATTGCCGTCCATTTGGAACCAGATCTCCTCCTCGTCGATGAAGTTCTTGCAGTTGGTGACATGCGTTTCAGAGCGCGGTGCTATCAGAAGATCAGTTCGCTTCTTCCGACGACTGCGGTTATCTTCATCAGCCACAATCCCGATCACATTCTCAACATTTGCAACCGTGCCATCCTTTTGGATGGTGGAAAAATCACTGCCGAAGGAAGCCCTTCTGAAGTAATTGAAAAGTATCACCGACAGTACCAACCAGGCCTCGAGCCTGCGGACAAGTTTGTAAAAGTATCCGACCCTTTTGAATCCGTCACAATCCCGAAGAATCCGGTTGAAGTTCAAGCCGGAAAAAGACTTAGGCTATTATTTGAATGTAAAACCAGTCAAGTGGTTAAAAATGGAATTGTCCGTCTGGCAATCTATGATCGTCAGGAGAGATTCTCTCTCGAATGGAACAGTCGAAACGACGGGGATTCGCTCAACCTCGCCAAAGGTGAAGGCCAAAGTTTCATCATTGACATTGAGCAGATTCCATTGAAATCCGGAAGCTACGTCGCAAGCCTTATAATCCATATAGGCAATTCACTCGATCACAGCGTGTGGATCTCAAAAGAAATTAAATTGTGTGTCGTTGGAAACAATTACGGGTATTGCGATGTTCAGCTTCAAGGTTCGCTCACCACTTTATCCTTAATCCCTGACGAGATTTAGTGGGCATGTCTCACAATCCAACACCTTTTAAAAGATGCGACCGCTTTCATCCTTGCCCCTGTTGTGGGCAAGAGGCGACCCGCATTGGCCACACGGTAGGGACCGATTGGAATCTCCTCAGGTGCAGCCATTGTCACCACTGTTTTACTTGGCCAAATCCCGACCCCACGACGATCTCCGATTTCTATCGGGGCTTTCGGTTCGAGAATTCTAACGAGGATGAACAAGAATTTCTTCGTGCAAAAGTTTTCCTGGAATACCATTTCAAAGTATTTCATAAGAAACCAAGGTTTCTTGATTTTGGAGGAGGATGTGGTCTTTTCGCGGCCGCCGCAGCCGATCTCGGCTGGGATTCATCCCTCTTCGATATTGACGATCAAGCGGTTCAAATCTGCCAGGAACGATATCCGTCTGTAAAGGCAACATCTAGTATAGATACGCTTCCGTGCGGTTCTTTTGATGCTATCCTCTGTTATCATGTAATCGAGCATATGGCAGACCCTAAAGAGTTTTTAGGTATCCTTGAAAACTTGAGTGACGTCAACGGAGTCACGGTTCTAGCGACGCCCAACGCCTCGAATCTTGAACGCTGGGTCAGATGGGAACATCTTTTCAAATACTATTCCAGACTCCGCCGCGCCGGTCTATCCCGGATATCCGGCTTATTGGCTATTCTAAAGCGCGATTCAGTTTTCTGCTGGGATCCTCCACGTCACCTGCATGCATTTACACGAAAGTCTCTTATGGCATTGCTTTCCGATACCGGATTTACCGGCGAGGTCAAGTGCGGATTCTGCCGGGACCCTCTTTATGATCCAAGAATGAAAAATGTACCTCCTCCGGGATTTAGTTTTGGCAAGACGACTCTGCGCGACCTTCGAAACGATTGGGGCACTGCCTTTCTCCAAAAAATCTTCTCCTCGGGGGGAGAACACCTATTCGCGATCCTCAGGTCTAATAAAACACCCCCACTCTCCTCATGATCGGCTTCGCTTCAGAATCACTTTCAACGCTTTTTCCAGAACTTCACACAAAGATCGGCTTCAACCATCTGAAACCGTTCATCACCCGCTTGCGATACAAGGCCGAACACAATTTCTTTCATTTCCCTGAAAATTATTTAGCCCTCGAGGAATTTTCAAAATTTCTACTCGATGCGGGCCTCGAATGCTGGGAACCTCTAAAGGATCCCCTCGGAGGTGAAGAAAAGGACGATTTCGTCTGGGCAACGGTTGATCGTTACGGCTTCCCTGTTCGAATCGTATTCAACCAAAAAACCTGCATTGGCAGGACAGATCCATATTTCAAATCCATCGTATTGGAAGTCTTCTACAATCGGTATTATCGAAAAATCTACAACCTGCCGTTCGCACGATCTCCAGAAAGAGTCTTCTCAAAGGAAGTCGCCACCGGAGGGGCTTACTTTGACATCATCCAACAACGGTCGTTCGAGGGTTCCTCCGTTCTTGAGATTGGAACTGGGATGGGCGGAATTCTTCTTCCCTTCCATGTCTCAGGTTACAGATGTGTCGGTATCGACTATGACATTGACGCTTTTAGAATCGGACATCAGCTTGGACTCAATCTTCAGTGTCTTACGCCGACAACCATCCCGTCAATTGGTAAATTCGATCTTGTAATACTCTCACATGTTCTCGAACACGTTCGCGAACCTTACAAACTGCTCGACCATGTCAAGACGTGCCTGTCAGACGGGGGAATTGCAATTATCGAAGTGCCTGTGATTGAAAGAATAGAGACCAAGCATGGAAACGATACCTTCAATTATTTACAAAATGCGCACGCTTGGTACTTTTCGCGCAATAGCTTTGTAAAAATCCTGGCCAAAGCCGGCTTCAAGATACTCCAATCCATCGGAAGGCATTGTGTGATCGTTACGCCCGGAAACGAGGAAACTCAGTCCACTGAACCATTTCCACCCGTCACGAGGAAAACGCTTCGGAAATACGAACGATCA
The DNA here is from genome assembly GCA_964519935.1 of uncultured Puniceicoccaceae bacterium. Lineage (GTDB taxonomy): Bacteria > Verrucomicrobiota > Verrucomicrobiia > Opitutales > Puniceicoccaceae > DAISIK01. The sequence goes on from CAZFLQ010000020.1 coordinate 16,527, forward strand.
TTTCGTTTTTCAAAACTAAAAAGTCAGTGCGGCAGGATTCTCAAATTGTAATTGAACCGACCCTTCAAGACAGATGCGCGTCATGCAGCCGCCTTTTCAAGTAATTCCGGGAGGATTCGGAGAGATGGTGCTGTCCCGATAAGAATATCAATATTGACTTCCTTACTGCGAAGACCCAATCGAGGAGAAGAAGTTCTCTTTTCCGGAAAAGCAGCGGACCTTCCCCTTTGTTCTGAGTTTTCCAAATTTCCTCAGAGGCATCGACCAGATCTGAAGTGTTTCTTCCATCGCACTTAAAGTACTTCCGAAGCCATTCCGGAGAAAGTTCGGGGATCCTTCGGTTCTGCAGGTCCTCGAACGTACAAATAGCGCCGGATGGCTCAAAATACCAGTATCCGTATTCTTCGTCATTGATGACTTCATCTCGGAGAAATCCTACCGGTATCCCTCGCGCGATTGCCTCGAAACTCGCCGTAGAGCTAATCGTGAGAAGCAGATTGCAGTCCTCCAGTAGCTTCGTGATTGGCTCATAAGTAAGAATGAAGTTTGAAGGAACTTTGTCTCCAAGAACCTCCCGAATAGAGTCCTCCTCATGAAAAATAACTTCACGGAGAGATGTTTGGTTTGGACGGTGCCGGGGTTTGAAAAAGAGTCGAATATCAGGATTTAATCGAGCAAATTCAGCAAGTTTTTTCACCAGATAGTTTCTCTCAAAACGCTTCCCTGGGAATGCATTTTGGCATGCATAGACGATCGTCCTCAAATTTCGACCCGTGCATTCGACGCTTCTTCTTCTGTTATACATCGAATCAAGAAAAGGTAACCCTGTTGCCAGAAAGTTGTCAAAGCCAAACACAGGGTACTTCTTCCGATTGATAATTAGATCTATTTCGGCAGTCACATAAACAAGGTCGAATGCCGACCGAACAACATAACCTTTCCTTCGCTTGAGGATTTCAACTCCGAATACACCTCCAATCAGAATTGGCCGGATCCTGCATTGATTTGATCGTTGATATAGTGATGCATATTTCACAAAAACGTAGTTCTCATAACCGCACAAAAGAACATGGATTATTTGAAAACCTTGGTAGGCTCCGGATTCGAAGAATGCTTCCATTTCCATTTGGTCGAAGGTCACCAATCCCAGCTCCCCGGAATGTTCACGATTAATTAAGTATTTGCCCCGGGAAGGCAAAACGACTACCGAACATAACCAACCACGCTGCGAATACTCATCCATCAACGGCAGACAGATCTTGATTTGGGAATCCATAACTATCAAAAACCCGACCCGTCGATCTTCTTTCTGGGGATTCGCGTCGTGTATCAGATCTCTATCCATGGTTGAACGCTGCCATCAGTTCCTTGGACGATCAAGAGACGACTTTGATCCTCCCCCGAATTTTTGATTGCCACGAAATGAGCCCAACGCCATTAATCTGTTCATGAGAAGGACCACCCAATACCTCATCGAGTACTACAACGAAGTGCTCGATCTAAAGGGGATGGTTTTGGAAATCGGCGGGCACCGCCTCGCAAAATCGGCCTGCGGGTTGTTTCCTTCCCCACGGTTCACCTACCACGATTTGAACCTGATAAAGACTGATATCGAAAGGACGATTATCGGAGACATTACGGATTGCCGGGAAACGATTTCCGACGAGAGTTTCGATGTCGTTTTTTCCTCCGACGTTTTTGAGCACATCGAGCGCCCGTGGCTTGCTGCTCAAGAAATCGCCCGAATTCTCAAACCCGGCGGGGTCGCCTTTACGATCACTCTCTTCTCCTGGCGGAATCATCCTTGTCCTATCGATTACTGGAGATTTTCCGCAGAAGGCCTTGAATTTCTTTTCTCAGACCTCGTGTGCCTGGAGAAGGGCTATGACCTGAGTCTCCGCCGAAAGGACCACCAGGGATTCTGGCCATCTGGAATGGATTCCGTCCCAGTGGATCGATTCGGCGGCTGGCGGGAAAACTGGGCCGTTTACAATGTATCGCGTAAGGGAAAACCTGATCATGAGATACTCCCATTCAAAAATAGCAAACATGCCATGGCCCGATTCCTGAAGATGGATACCCAAGGCAGGGTGACGAATCGTCAAATGCGATTACGGAACTGGTGGCGGCGAAGGTTTCGAAAACAGGACAATAACCCTTCGTGAAATTCACTGCGATCATTCCTGTTCGGTCGGGTTCGGTTGGTCTACCGAAGAAAAACGTCCTTCCTCTTGCCGGGAAACACCTCATGGGGTGGGTTATCGAGGCATCCATCAAGGCCCGGTCCATTCATCGGGTCATCGTCACCACTGACGATCCGGAATACGCTGCGATTGCCCGTGCCTACGGTGCCGAGACGCCTTTTCTTCGACCGGCAGAACTGGCCTCCTCGACTGCAACCTCGGAGGCTGCCCTGATCCACACCCTGAACTGGCTCGACTCTAACGAAGGATTTCTCCCAGAAGGAATCGCATTTATTCAGGCGACCTCCCCGCTTATTCAAGGGCACGATTTGGATACAGCCGCTGATCGCCTCGAGAATGAAGGTTATGATGTCATCTTTTCCGCAACAAAAAGTCACTCCTTCCTCTGGAATCTCGGGGCGGGAGGGAATGTCGATGGCATCAATCATGATCCGGACATTCGGGAAAGACGACAGGATCGTCCTATCGAATATCGGGAAACCGGTGCGTTCTACCTGATGCGGACTAATGGATTTCTGGCAGCCGGACACAGGTTTTTCGGAAATATTGGTGTCTCTGAAATACCTGCGGATCGGAGTTGGGAGATTGACGACCTGCGGGATTTCAAAGTCTGCGAGGCCTTGCTTGAGGGCCGAAGTAGCAGTGAAGGGAACCGCAGATGGGTGATGGATTGTTTTTCCTCGGTTGACGCCTTGGTCTTCGATTTCGACGGAGTCTTTACCGATGACCGGGTATGGGTTGATCAAGACGGGCGCGAATCGGTAGCATGCTGCCGTTCAGACGGGCTTTTACTTTCGAAAGTAAGACGATTGCTCACGGGCTTTCACCTCTTGATTCTTTCATCAGAGAAAAACCCGGTGGTAACCGCCCGCGCCCGCAAACTCGATATTCCGGTCATCCATGGCGTGGAACGAAAAGAATTGGCTCTCGACCAATGGTTGACCGGGAACGGATTAAGATGGAATCAAGTCGCTTATGTCGGAAACGAACGGAATGACCTCGTCTGCCTTTCCCGTTCCAAAGTTGGTCTCGCAGTTGCGAACGCCCATCCGGACGCGAAGAATGTCGCCGATTTCGTCTTGAAACAGCGCGGTGGCGATGGTGCCGTGAGGGAAATTTGCACGATTTTGCTCGATTCAAAATTCCCGGAATGGAAAAGCCATGACACCTGAAGAAATCCCGTCCTATCCAGAACCAAAGGTAATTGCCGAAATCGGCTGTAACCATCGTGGAGAATTTGAGACTGCGCTCGAGATGATCAACGTCGCCTCGATTTTCTGCAAGGTTCACGCCGTGAAGTTTCAGAAACGTCGTCCACGCGAATCACTGTCGAATGCGCAATACAATGCCCCACACCCAAACCCGATGCATTCCTACGGCGATACATACGGAGCACACCGAGAATACTTGGAGTTCTCCGCCGAGCAGCATCGCCAGCTCAAAGCCGCCTGCGAGGAACGCGGTCTCGTTTACAGCACCTCCGTCTGGGACCTGACCTCAGCCCGCGAAATAATCGCACTCGAGCCCCACTTCATCAAGGTGCCATCGGCCTGTAATACCTTCGACGAATTAATTTCGGTGCTGTGTCGGGAATATAGAGGCGATTTACACATTTCCCTTGGCATGACCACGCGTGCCGAGGAGGAAGCATTGGTCTCGAAACTGGCTCAGGAAGGTCGGCTCAAGGATGTCGTGTTATACGCTTGCACATCCGGCTATCCAGTGGCTTTCGAAGACGTCTGCCTGCTCGAAATTACCCGTCTGCGGGAAGCCTACGGCGCAGATGCAAAAGCTATCGGCTTTTCCGGTCACCATCTCGGTTTCGCCATCGACACGGCGGCCTACACCCTTGGCGCGGAGTGGGTGGAACGGCACTTTACGATGGATCGCACGTGGAAAGGAACCGACCACGCCGCTTCGCTGGAACCCGATGGGATGCGACGACTGGCACGCAACCTCCAGGCAACGCGCCTTTCCCTCTCGCCAAAACGTGCGGATGTGCTTCCGGTTGAAGCAGTGCAGCGGGCAAAACTGAAGCGGCGGATTGCGGGTTGAGTCCGGTTCATCGCTCCCGAAACCATGCACGGTTTTAAATTTCGGGGATACCAAGGTGCCGAAGGAATCCCTCGTAACGGGTATCTCTCTTCCCCTGCAAGGCTGGCCAATAGTTGATCTGGATCGGTAGGTTCAACCATCGGGCTGCATGCAAGGCCGTGCATTTTCCCGCCACCAGTCGCGTGATCTGACGCGTCAGGAGTAGAATTTCCGACGGAATGTGAGGCGAAACCTTGGAAACACCTGCAACAGTCAGGCGTGGCCAACCGTCCCAGGATGTTTGCCGTGGGTGGGCCTTCAGAAGCATCCTGTCGCCAAGCTCTTCCAACAAGGCACACTGGATCGTTTCCCGTTCGACTGCACTCAGCAGTTCGTCGTGGGGCATTAGAACCAAATGCGGTGTTCGATGCAAAGTTCCATCCGCGAAAAATGCCGCCAGTATCTTCGAGGGATCTAATCTTAGAAGTGGCTCCGGACTAAGCTTGAAGGCCTGCCTGGTCCCTAATTCGGTCCGACGAAATCGTGGGAATGTCCCATAGAAAGCTGCTTCCGAGCAGGCTTGTCCCAGAGTAGAAAACTGCCGCCAGCGGACGCGAAACAACGCCGTCAGAGCTAAACGCTCGGCGGCATTTTTTTTTGCGAAGGTAGCCCCGCTGTAGGCCTCTGCTCCATCCTCAAGTAAGAGCGTCTTTGCTTTTGAGCGACGAGCACACTGTAGGAGTACCTGTGCGGTGTAGGGGTAGTCGTTACAAAACGCGAAGTGGGTCGGCTTCCACCGTGACCAGCGAAGACGCAGCCTCTTCGCCGTTGATACCGCACGTATTGTGTAGCTCAAAATACCGCCAGGCGTGGCAAAGCCGGGGTATCGCTCAATTCGACTGAAACGCCCGAGCGCACCGGTAACCCTAAGTGCTTCGACAAGCTCCCCGGAGCGGGGGAAATCATCGATAAGCAAGATCTGTGCGTCACCCGGATCGACCGAATCCACGAGCGCCTCTGCCATCAGTAAATGGTAAGGAGTGTGGGCCAACACCAAGAGACGATCCGGTTGTCGCACCCCTCCGTCCACCGTCACATCCCGAGTCGCACGGTCAAATGTAAAAGAGAAATTCGAAAAAGAATCCACGCGAGAAAAAGAAAGACCACCACCAGCGATGTCATCAAACTGAATCCGGGTGGCAGGGTCGGCGGGGTTCCCACACCCCACCCTCCACAAATCCCTTCGTAGGCCAATACCGGAACCAATACCACCAACCGGAGCAAAGAATTGAAAACCGCTTGCCCCAGAGCCGATATGATCAGGGCTTCGCGCGGGAAATTGATCTTCACCAACATCTCCCGGCTTTGCGAAACCAGCTGTAGTGGTCCGTTCAGGGCATCTGCGAAAGACTGCCACAAAACCCTTCCGGTTATGGCAAAAACCACGTAGGGCATCCCGATTTCACCCGTCGAGAAGGAACCCGACTGGCGAAGGAGAACAAATGTCAGCGTCAAGACAAGCGGCGGCAGCAAGGCCCGGATATATCCGAAGCAACTCATCCGGTACTGCGCTTTGATGTCACGCAGCATCAGCCTCCATGCCAGCTCCCGGCTGCGCCAGAGATCCCGGAAAGCATCGCGGCAAAACGAGGCCGGAGAGCTGAGGACGCGATCAGGGCTGTAACAGACCATCTTCTGCCGAAGAGTACCGATACTCCCGAAATCAAAAAGCCCAAATTTCGGATGAATACCGAGCATCATCTCAACCCTACTCGTTCGAATCCAATTCTTCGAGTCGAAGAATCACACATAACGGTGCTCCCTCCCGTTCAACCACCCCAATCACCCGTCCCGGACGGGCGAGGTGGAGGTTGAGCCGGGTCGTCGCAATGTAGATCTCGGCCGACTCCCGGCTTTTGACCAGAGTCCAACTCGACGGCACAAAGGGCTCCAGAAGATGACGAGGTGATCCGACCGAAACGACCAACTCCGCATCAACCGGAAGCTCTGCCTGCGCAAGCAGCCCCGCCTCCTGAAAGGCCAGGCCCCAATAGTCGGTTTCGAAGCGATCCCCGGCCTCCCTCAAGCCCCCTACAAGGGGATTGAACCAGATGTAATAGTAAGGGTGCAGCCGTCCCATTTCGAGCCCGACCATCGCGAGAAGGGAAATCGGAAAGATCGTCGCCCAGAGACGACCCCGGGCCGCCCACCGCTGGGCGGCTTCCCGGTAGAGCACCTGCCACCCAGCCGCCCCCAGCAGGGCTATCGGTGGCAACACAAACAGAAAATGCCGCATTCCATCATACAGGATCGGATCGGTCGCCATCACGTAAACCACCGGAAAAACAACCGCCATCCCCACCATCAGCCATTCTGCACTCAGGTCTCGCCATCTTCGCCGGATGTGCCACACCAAACACCCCAATGCACTCGTCAGCAACAGAGTTTGCGGTATCGGAAGGGTAATCCCAATCCAGGTTGGCAGGTAAAAGAATGGCAGTTCTGACGCATTGATAAACCGTCCGTCAAAAAGGACCGGGAAATCCCAATCAAAGCTCTGGGCATAGCTCGCGCCCTCCGCCACCGATGTCGCCGGGGTTACCCACAGTGCCGGCCAGAAAGGGAACGCAACTGCCAATGCCGTGCCTAGGACCACCGAACCACGCAACATCCAGGTCAACGTCCAACGTATGAGGCCGGTCTCCCCTTCCGGGTTAAAAATCCGGCATCCCAGCAGAAACAACGCGAGGTAGAACGGAACCAGAAACCCCGCGAATCGGAGGCCGAGCGAAAGCCCGACCGCCACACCGAATCCTAAAAGGGAAATCCTCCTTGGGGATCGTCGCTCCCGCAGAATTCGCAGCGCAAAATAGAGGGCCCAGGCCGAACAGGCCGCGAAAGGTATATCCTTCGGATTGAACCAAATGTGGCCAAAATACCGGGGTGTCAGGGTCAGGAGAACCAGTGCCGCCAACCCCATCCCGGGGCCGCCCAAAAACCGCCCGGTGATCCAAACCGCAGCCATTCCAGCGAAACCGAAGACAGCACTCAGGGCATGCCCGATTTCCCACGGCGGCGCGTCTATCCACCGCATCAGGGCCGCATGCGACAAATCCCACAACCCAGGATGAACCAGCGAACCCGCCGCGTCTCCAAAATCGCCCCACGTCCGTTCCCCCGATAGATACCCTATCCAGAAATCCAGCTTCGCTTCACCCCAACGCCAATGCGTCGGTTCATCCCATGAAATCCCGGTAACCCGGAGAATTGAAGGTGCCAACAGCATTAGGCCAATCATCCAGGTCAAGGATGCCAGATCCCATCGATTGATTCTGGCCGACTTATCAAAATGCTTCGCCATCGAATGCTTCATTCCTCCCTCAGAATCCAACCGATCATCATGTCATCTAAATTCCTATACGTTCCGGAACATTAATCCACATCTCCTTGAACCATCTCCAGCCATTTCTCGTAGTCGACGAGGGCCTCCTCCCTCTGTCCCAACCCCAGTAGGGCGTAAGACCGAAGACGGAACCATTTGAATTGGATGACATAGGCCAGCCAATTGAGCGGTCTCCACTGAGCAACGTAATCGGTCTTGAAAATCCAGCCGAGGGATCCGGGGTCGGAAAGGGACGATGCCTTCAACCGCTCGTTCCCCAAAATCAGAATATCATCATCCCATCGAAGGAAATCCCCGGTTAAAGCAGTCGAACAACAAGCAAAAATGAACAGGACGAGAAGCAGAGACCACCTCAGGTGGACATTCTCCGCCAACGGGGAAACTTCTTTCCCCAGCGTTTCCTGGTCAGACCTCATCGGAGTTTACCTCCCCGGGGTCGGACGACGCTAAGGTTTCCGCCACAATGTAGGTCGGCCGAGCTTTCACCTCCTGAAACACCTGCGCGAGGTATTGGCCGATGATCCCCATCGTCAGGAGGTTGAGTCCACCCAGGAAAAGCATCACCACCATCAATGAGGCATAACCCGGCACATCCCGACCAAAGGCGAGGGTAATCGCAATGAGATACCCACCGTACGCGAATGCCCCCGATGCGATGATCAGGCCGAGGTAACTCCAGACTTTCAACGGGGCCGAGCTAAAACCAATGATCGCGTCCATCGCGTAATTCCACAGTTTCCAATAGCTCCAGGCGGACCGTCCCGTTGTCCGTGCCGGCCGGTCAAACTCGATGAATTCAGTTTGAAAACCAACCCAGTTAAAAAGTCCTTTGTGAAACCGGTTTCGCTCCGGACAAGCCAGCACAGCATCGACAACTTTGCGGTCGATCAAACGAAAATCTCCCGCGTTCTCCGGAATACTGCGCTCCGCGATTCGGTTGAAGGCCCGGTAGAACCAGCGGCTTGTCGAACGCTTGAGCCAGGAATCCCCCGCCCGGTCCCGCCGAACCGCCGTAACCACCTGAACCCCGCCCCGCCATTTCTCAACCATTTGCGGAATCAACTCCGGAGGATCCTGAAAATCTGCGTCAATCACGATGACCGCCTTCCCCCGAGCCGCATCCAGTCCCGCCCGGATGGCAGACTCTTTTCCGAAATTCCGGGAAAGACGAAAAATCCTCAGACAATCCTCCGTCCGAACCATCTCGATCAACCGCACCCACGTCCCGTCTTCGCTTCCATCATCGATCAGAAGGACCTCATAAGCCACTGAAAGAGAATTCAGGTGCTCTTTCAAGGCATCGACAAAGTCGCCGACCCCCTCGGCTTCGTCCTTCAGGGGCACAACCACCGAGATCTCGGTCCTCATCACAATCCCCATCGCAGACCTTCTTCCCCGAGTTGTTCCTTGTTTCGATCTACCAAACCCCGCAGCCACCTGGCCTGATTTTGATTCAATAATTTCGGATTGATCAAGGGAAGAAGCTTCGAAGCTTCCTCGTAACGCCCCGTTTCAATCAACGCGACGGCCTTTGCCGCACCCATCGTTGTCCGCATCGGCCCGACCCTTCCGTCGATCATGACGAGGGCATCCTCATACCGTTTCTCCAAATTGAAGATCCATGCGATGTTTTCGCGCGGGACATCATACCAAGGTGCAAACTCCAGCGAACGTGAATAGGCGTTGAGTGCTTCTGAGCGCAAACCCATCTCGCCGAGATAAGCTCCCTGATTGTTCCAAGCCACCCAATTTTCAGGTTGATTGCGCAAAGTGAAGGTGTTGAGCGAAAACTTGTCTTCCCACCAACCTACCCGGAAAAGTGAGCCAAAGAACAAACCGACAAGAACCGTCCAGGCAATCCCCTTTTGACTGCGGGGGATCAACTTCTGACTGCCCTTTAAGCGCCCGTTAACCCAATCGGTCAGAAATCCAAACGCAATCCCGATTCCTCCCAACGGAACCAAAAGATAATAATTCGTGATTGGACCATTTCTCAAAGGAATCCAATTCGACAAAGGGGCCATCGCCGCAACGAAAAAAAGAAGTCCAAGGGAAAAAACGTTCTTTCGAACCAAGCCAAAGTATACCGCCGTGGCAACAACCACGCCAAAACCCAACCAAAAAAACGGAGCTACCGCGACTCGGGTCGATGGATCATCAACCAAGAGCACTCCTCCCTGCCAAAGTGGAAAAACTCCCATCGCAAAATGGCGCAAAGTATAGAATGGAGCTGAAAGCATAAGATCCAGATTCGATGTATCTGGGGGTAACATGAAGTGATTCATCTGCACACTCGCCTCCATTCCGCTCCGGGTGGCTAGATAAACGAAAAGCAGGATCAGCAAACCCGAAAACACAAAAACAATTCGCCTTGGAACGAGCCATGACCGCTCAAAAAGCGTCAACAGAATCGTGATTGGAAGCAGTGCCACCCCGAGCTCATAAGAAAAAAGGGCACCCGCTGCTGCTCCGAAGAGAATCATCCAAAGGTGAGGAGGCACCGAATCGCAGCGATAGATACGCAAGAGAAAGCTTGAGAAGACAAAAATAAAAAAGGCACAAACAATATTGTTGTATGCGCTTGGAAAGGCTACAGATGCAACCTGGGATGGGTGAAAAGCATAAAGGAAAGCCGCAAACCAACTTCCAGTCGAAGTCAGCAGAAATCGGCAAAATCGGTAAAATGCGATACACGTAAGCCAGAATATAAAAAGTCCCGTCAGACGAAGAGGGAAAAGAGATTCCGACGCTCCAAGGGTATAAAAAAGCAGGTTCTTGACAGGTCGGAAAAGCTGCGTCGAATCCACACCCCAAGCGTCAGTGATGTCAGCAAACTCCTGAACATACTTAATCTGAGGAGGGTCATCAATGATCGGTCCATAGTTGAGGGAACCCCCATAAATCAAAACCAACCCGATCAGAAGCAAACCCGAGAGAATGCGATCACTGCGATCAGTCATCTGTCTTGTTCACTCCCGGGGGATCGGTACGATCTGGCCGCAAAGCCCTCCTTCTCGAGTTTTGACATCAGAATTCCAAAGACTTCAGGATGAAACCATCATCGCTCGAATCCCGTCAAGCATCGTCTTGGTGCCAATTGCGATCAATTCCTGAAACTGTTTGATTAAGGGGTTACCACCCTCCGGTTCCCTCACGTCCGATAAATCGAAGCGGGCCGCGCTTTCACCCCTCCGATTCCTTGGATAAACCGGAGATCATTCGACTAAACATCCTTGAAAACCGAAATCTGATACTTAGGATTTCAAGGATCATTATCAAGAGAACAACTGTCCTTCAATCGATTGAAGCCGCGTTCAAGGTCCATCCCGCCGTAACTTTGGCCGGACCACGCCAAAGTGGGAAAACTACCCTCGCACGATTCATCGCCGAACAGCAAGATGAAGCGCACTATTTCGACCTTGAACGCGTCATTGATCAGCGAAAGCTGGCCAATCCCGAGCTTATCCTGAGTCCCCTGAAAGGCTTGATTGTGATCGACGAGGCGCAGCGGAAACCGGAATTGTTCAGCGCGCTACGCCCATTGCTGGACCGATCCGACTCCAATGCTCGCTTCCTCCTCACTGGCAGCGCATCGCCGGATCTTGTGCGCGGAATTTCCGAATCCCTCGCCGGACGGATTGCGACTATCGATCTCGGAGGATTCACACTCCAAGAGATCATTCCCACGGATTGGCGCAAGCTCTGGTTGAGGGGCGGATTCCCAAGGTCATTTTTAGCCGTCGACTCGCCCGCCTCCTACATGTGGCGGGAATCTTTCGTACGTACATT
>CAZFLQ010000021.1:0-27570 GCA_964519935.1 uncultured Puniceicoccaceae bacterium
CCTCCCGTTAGAACCCGACCGATGCCTGAAAACGAACCCATCCCGGACGAAGAGAACATTTCCGTTCGCCCTCATCCTCGCAAACCACCCTTACGACCTCCCCGAATGGATCCACCGGCCCGTCAAGACAACCGAGACCTACCGCCAGTCGACCATTCGAACATAGTTCGAAAAGCGTTGCCGACTCAAATGGGCGTCCCCGCCGCGCATGCGTCGTCGCCCTGGAAACTTCGAACGCTTCCCCAACCCTCAAGGCATGCCAATCCAACAAATCGCAATTAAAGCTTGCATCACGCAGCAGGTTTGAAATTTTCTGTAAATGCAAAAAAAAAACTGACGCAACAGGAGATCGCGAAACAGTTAGGAATTTCGCCGACCGCTGTCTCATTGACGCTCAAAGATCCTCAGACGAATCGGGTCTCTCCTGAACGCCGTCAAACAATCCTCGACTTCGTTCGGGAACACGCTCCGAGTCGCTTCCCCATCCATTCTAGAAAAAGGGTTGCGCTTTTTTTACCCAACATAAATGCCTATTCAGGCCCGGTATACGGAGCCATCACCTCCGGGATCCAGGAAGCGTGTCGACGCAAAAACTGGAAGCTGGATATCCAAATGGGTCAGGATGCTGGTGAAAGCGACATTCTTCATGGTTCCGAGTCACCGGTTGGAGTGATCGTTGTTCTCGGCAGGAAACGCTTCACCGGTCTGAAAGATCCCGGAAAGCCAATACCCGTCGTTCTCGTAAACGGGGAATCACTTCAGAACCCTTCTGACGTCGTTGACCTCGACAGCCGTGCGGGGGTCGAATTATTGCTTCAGCTTCTCTACGATCAGGGTCATCGTCATTTCGTTTTCCTGCGCGACCACAACGGGGAGGATCGTTTCCGTCACCATCTCCGGCAGCGTGCAGAGGCATTCCTCGGGTTTCTGATGGCCCACAAACTCAACTTTACCAATCAGAATTTCGTCAACGTCGGAGACCACGGACCAACCGGAGAGGCCCCGGCCTACGACAATACACTTCGCGCAATCCTCCAATATTCGCCCCGGCCAACCGCTGTCGTGTGTTTCAATGATTTTGTCGCGGTTCAGTTCATTCATTCGGTCCAAAGAGCCGGTCTTGCCGTCCCAGGGGACTTCACCGTCACAGGTTATGACGATCACGCGATGGCGCTTCAGACATCGCCTCACGTGACGACCGTCAAACATGACCGAACCCAAATGGGACGCACAGCTGTCGATGTTCTTGAACTCCGCTTGGATCGCCCGCAAAGCCCACGCGTTCGAATCATTGCCCCTCCCGCTCTCATCCCCCGCCATTCCCACGCACCTGTGAGACGCTGACTTCCTGCATCCGGTACCGTTCAGTTTATTTTAAACCCATAAGGTCTCAGAATGGTTCAAGCGCTCTGGATTGGATTTCTGAATCTTCCCGGAGCCAAACACCGTCTTCGATGCGTTTGGTCGCAAACACAACCGCCCATCGTTCAACCGCTTACCGGTGCGAGGAGCGATTCCTTGGAGCCGCAATATGCTACACGGTCCCCCAACGCTCTTGCCTAAGTTCGATTCTTAGCGGTTTGGCTCCATCTTTCGCTGCGCAGCCACAGCGTCGCAGGCCCAAACAGAATCGGTCAGTTTATTTTTGTTATTTTGGTTTATTATAGGTTTTACTGAAACATAATTGTCACCAATCTTGAGTTGATTTCTGTTACCCTTTCCATTCCGATTCGGGTGTCGATGATGTTATCGACGCAACCACAACCATCCAATGAAATCGAATCTGAAACTACTACTCGCCGGATCCCTACTCGGGGTCTGTTTCTCCACGGTCTCGCTCGCCCAATCCACTTGGAACGGGGGAACGGGGAATTACAATCTTGGCAGCAACTGGAGCACTGGCTTAGTGCCTACATCCACAGATGAAGTCATCATCAACTCCGGAACGGCCGAATTGACCGGCTCGGATAATCTCTTCGAGCGGGCGGCCACCACCACAATCAATGGCGGCACTCTCGAAATCGATAATTACCGGTTCCTGAATGGTCGCGGAGGTCCCGCTACCTTCAACATGCAGTCGGGGGCCTTGAACCAGACAGGCACTTACTTCATTGTCGGACAGAACAATTCCGGGACCTTTAATCACTCGGGAGGCGATGTTACCCTGGACCTACGGAGGGGATTTTTCCTGACGGACGGGGCGGCGGGCAGCAATACCGCTTCCTACAATCTAACCGGTGGCACGCTTGACGTCAGTCTCAACGGTATCGAAAACAACAGCGATCTCCATAATTTTTGGTTGGGACGCTCCATTGGCGGCGCTGATCAGTTCGTGGTCGACGGAGGGAATTTCAACCTTCGCAACAGTGGTACGCTTGGCACCACCGATAAACGCGTGTATCTTCTACGCGATTCTGTCTTTCAAGTCGACTCTGGTAATGTCGATGTTGACGGAATGACTTTCTTTTCTGTCGGTAGAGGTAACAACGCTGGCACTGCGCAGTTCCTCGTAAACGGCGGCGACACCCAAATTGGGGTCACGACAGCGTTCATCGTTGGAGGCGGCCACGATGGACGCATGGAACTTACCGATGGTGAGGTCCGGATCCGCCAATCAAACGGGGGCGGCGGCGATGTCTGGATTGCCGACACCTCAACCACAACGACCGCTATCATCGAGCAGAGCGGGGGACTCTTCGACATCGAGGGTGATCTACAGATCGGCCGCAACGCTGCCGCGACAACTGCATCCTACATCATGACAGGCGGAGAATTGAGAGCCAGTGACATCACAATCGGAGCCAACCTCAATGCCCTCTTCGATTTTCAGGGCGGCTCCATCATGCTCGAAGGAGATCGCACCTCGATCGTTAACGAAACCTGGTTTCAGGCGGCTGCTGGCACGATCGCGAGCTACGATTCTTCCGGCAACTTTACTTCGATCATGATTCCGGAACCTACGACCGCAGTTCCTCTCGTTTTAATTCTGGCAACGGCAATCCTTCGCCGCCGACGCGTTTAATCGCCTGAATTCCAACTGTTCGTTCTGAACAAGATACCAAGCGGGCGGCGGTTTCATCGGAAACCGCCGCCTCTCTCACTTTCTGTTTTTACCGGACCGCAAATCCGGCTCCCTATTTAAACGGTTAACTCCCAGCCTTTTCTAATGGAACGCCGCAAATTTCTCCAAAAATCTGCCACTGTGGCAACGCTCCCTATAATCGCGCACGCCCCCGCATGGGCAGTGACCCCTGAAATCACCTCACGATCAATCTCTTCAGCCCCAACCTTTACCCTGAAAAGCACGGATCTGAACTACTACCTTCCGGCTTACGCAGCACCCACTGCCCTCAAGATCATGGTCATCGCGGACACCCATGTTACGGTAGACGATGCCCGCGGGGATGTGTTTCGGCAGTATAGTGCCCGCATGAACCGCGCCTACCGCCAGACGACCCATTTTGCGTCCGGCGAAGCGACCAACCCGTTCGAATGTTTCGATGCAACCCTTGCACAAGCCCGCGAGGAAGCGGTTGACCTCGTCGTTCTCGACGGGGACATCCTCAACTATCCTTCAGAGGCCGGGGTAGAATGGCTGCTGACCAAAATGGAGGCAACCGAACTGCCCTACTGCTATACTGGAGGCAACCACGACTGGCACTACGAGGGCATGCCGGGCCCCATTAACGAGCTTCGGGCCGAGTGGATCGAAAAACGTCTCAAACCACTCTATCAGGGTGAGGATCCATTGATGTATGCCAAGACCATCAAGGGAACCATTCTCGTCTTCATCGATAACTCTACCTACGAAATCAGCCCTGCTCAGCTCGCTTTCTTCCGCCAGCAAATAGCCCGTGGCCTGCCAACTTTTCTATTCATCCATATACCGATGTATTTCCCTGGGCACGAAATCGGCTTTGGCTGCGGCCATCCCGAATGGGGTGCGGCGACCGACCCGTCCTACAAGATAGAGAGGCGGCCCCGGTGGCCAAAGGAGGGGCATACCGCGACGACCTTTTCCTTCTACGAGGCCGTCTTTTCATCTCCAAATCTGCACGGAATCTTCTCCGGGCACGTTCACGAGCATTCCGTCAATTTAACCAACGGCATTCCGCAGTTTATCGCCGAGGCCAACTTCCGGGGCGGAGGTTTGCTCCTCTCGGTGCAACAAACCTCCAAGGCGTCAATAAAGGTTTAGGATTTATCTTTTATGTCAATTTTGACACTATTGACACATTGCCAATCTTGTAGTATTCGGACCAAATCACTTAAATCTTCCGTGATGTTGTTGTTTAAAATATTCTTCGTTCACGCCGCCATTCTCATCTTATCGACTGTGCGGCTGATCTCGGCGGATCCAATCCTCTGGAATTCCCAAGATGGGATTTTCACGGATCCGTTGAACTGGACTCCACGGACGCCACCAACCCCCGAAACTCCGATCGAGATTTCCGGCGGCATCTCGAATTGGATCGCCATCGGAGGCGCACAACCATCCCGCGCGGGCGATTCGCGAATATCGGGAGGCAAGCTCTCCATAACTGGCACGTTCCGCAATGCCCACGGGGCACCCGCCACCCTCCAGGTCGAAGGGGGAGAACTTCAGCATTCCGGAAATTTTTTTGTGTTGGCCCATGACGCCGAGGGAACGCTGGTCCAAACCGGCGGCAAAATTTACTCTCATGTCGTCCAGGGCTTTTTTTTCAGCGATATCGGCAGATCCAGTGCCAGCGCCGTTCACGAGAACGGTGAAATGGAAATCGAATTTGAACAGGTCGATAATCTCGAAGAACGGCGGCAGTACATTCTCGGTAAAGCGGGATCGGACCGTTGGACGATCAACGGGGGAAAAATCCGCTTGCGGGCAAATAATGATTTTGCCGATGGGCATCTGATTGATTCGGAACGTCAGCGCCGTTCGTTCATCATTCGTCGCAACTCCCGTATCGAGGTAAATAACGGCGAGCTTACCTTCGACCTTCCCGATTATGTTTGCTTTGGATATAAGGGAAGCGGCGAGGCTTCTTTCATAATGAACGGAGGCAGGGTTGAGATCGTTCGCTCCCGCGGATCAATTGGTGGACTGGTCCTTGGTTATGCTTCGGAGGGCTTGCTCGGGGTAACGGGTGGCAATTTGGTCGTTCAGGTCGAACAGCCGTCGGCCAATCGTGAAAGAGGTCTGACTGTCGGACATGAAGGGGGATTTGGAATTGTTCAACAGTCAGGGGGGGCCGTCGACCTCCTCGGCCTGGATCTCGTTCTCGGCAACGGCATCCGCTCCGCCGGACAGTATTCCCTCAGTGGAGGCTATCTTCGGGCCAAATCGATTCGAAGGGGAGATGGTCAGGGGCTCTTCCGTTTTCTCGGTGGTGAGATCCGTCTCGAGGGCGATCAAACCAGTCTCGCAAGCGAAAGCTTCTTTGAGATCCAGGGCAGCCCTGAAATATTCTACGAATCTTCCATCAACCAAACCATTTTTCGATTTCCCCAATGAAAGGTGATCCGTTGGCAAGCAATATATCACGCCGCCAATTCCTGCGAAACGCGGCACTAGGAACGTTTGGGGCCTCCTTCGCCTCCAGTCTCCCAGCGCGAACTATCGAAAACTCGCCACCGAAAAACTCTATCCGGGTCATCCACATGACCGACCATCACCTGATGGAATTTTTGCATCCTCGCGGCTCGCGCGAGGGCATCGAAGCAGCCTATGCCCACGCTCTGACTTTTGAACCAGATCTCATCGCAAACGGCGGCGACCTCCTGACGCATTCAATTGAGCGGCCGCTGAGCGATGTTCGCGCGGATGCCGAGACAATACTGAAAATCCTTCCGTTCTCACGCGTTCGCATCATCAATGCGTGCGGCAATCACGATATATGGGGCTGGAAGAAAAGCCGCTCCGGTGCCACCGGGAACGAGGGACTATTCGGGAAAAAGTTTTTCATGGAATTTTTCGGCGAGGGGGAACGCTATCGTTCCATTGACCTCGGTGCCTGGACGATGCTTGTCCTCGACTCGACCCAACCTTGGGAGGACGGCTATCAAGGGGGTCTCGACGACGCGCAGTTCGAATGGCTCAGGGGCGAACTCGATGCCAGCGACAAAGGCAAGCCCATCATCGTTCTTTCCCACATTCCGATTCTGAACACTGCCATCATTCTTCAGGATGCCCGCCTCGGCCCGGACGATGACCACTCCGCTGGGGTTACCATTCCCAAAGGAAGTTGCCACCAGGATCTATGGCGAGTGATCGATGCCTTCTACCGGCACGGCAATGTAAAGATTGCCCTCAGTGGACATGTCCACGTTGAGGAACGGATTGATATTCTCGGCACCAGCCACATCAGCAGCGGTGCAGTCTGCGGCTCCTGGTGGGTGCCCCGCGAACAGATGTCCGTCCGGGCTACCTTGCGGGAACAGCGCAATGGCAGCAAGATCGTTCGCCCGCCGCGTGCCGACCCCGGATTCGGTGTCTTCGATCTCTACCCTGATGGCACATATGACTACGAATACGTCAATTTCCCTTGGGAATTCGTAAAACCCTGACCTTAACAACCCGCGCCTAACTTCCACACCATGAAAGCACAATCCATCCACTCCTCACACCTGTTATTGGCATTTTTCGCCGCTTCCGTCAGCCTTTCTGCTCAATCCACCTGGATCGGAGGTAACGGAGACTACAACGAACCGCTCAACTGGTCTACCGGCGCAGTCCCCGCGGCCGGTGATCCCATTATCATTGAATCCGGCACGGCCTCTTTGAGCGCTTTTAATCTGGCGAGAACGACATCATCCCTGATCGACGGAGGAAATCTGGTTCTCGGCCCCAACTGGCGTTTTCTCAACGGCTTTGGTGGAGGCCCCGCCGTCTTCACCCTCGAGGATGGAACTTTTAACCATACGGGGGAATATTTTATCGTCGCCCAAAACAATCTCGGTGAATTGATCCAAAATGGTGGCTCGATTGTCTCCAACATCACCCGCGGCTTCTTTCTGTCCGACTCTGGAGCTGGTTCCACCCGTGGACGCTACTTTCTCAATGACGGAACCCTTACTGTAAACATCGACAACGACAGTGGTACCAGCGCGGATATGCATTTTCACCTTGGTCGGGCCAACAATGCCGATTTGTTCCAGATGAATGGGGGTTCCCTGACGGTCAACGGCATCGCCCCAAATCGCCGCTTTTACCTTTCAAATAATGCTACGCTTGAGGTTAATTTCGGCTCCACCCTTAATACCAACGATCTGCAGTACTTCGTTCTCGGACGCCGCCCTTCGGGCTCGACCAACCAACTCGTGATCAATGGAGGAACCGTTAATATCAATGATTTAACTACCGCTATGGTTGTAGGCGGTGGCGGCTATGGGGTGGTCCGATTAAACAGCGGTGGGGTTAACCTCACTGGTGCTCCTCTGTGGCTGGGAGACACCTCCGCTGCGCGCCCCGGCACTTGGATTCAATCCGGAGGCACCTTCACCACCGACAATGCCATCGTTCTTTCCCGCGGAAACGGAAACACGGGGCAACTATTTCTTCGCGGCGGCACGGTATCCGCCGACGACATCACGACCGGAAACGGCCCTGATCCAAGACTTTATTTTGAAGATGGTTCGCTCGTTCTGAGCGGCGATAAGACCAGCCTTCTTTCTCAGCCGTGGCTCATTTCACTCGGGACTGCAACGGCCAACTACGATGCGGTCGCCAACGAAACCGTTTTCAGCGTGGCTCCTCCAGCCTCGACACCAGCCTCGTTTCGCTACTACCGCTTCCAGGCCGATTTTCTCCGCAGCGGACAGAGTTCGGGAACCGTGCAACTGGCCGAGTTCGAATTTCTAAACAGCGGTTCAGTTCTCGACCTCAGCGGGGTCTCGATCTCCAACCCTGGCGGGGATAATCTCCTCGATGATCAAAACGATCCAATCCACCCGCCCGCCTTGCTTGTCGACGGAAACCTGTCGACCAAATGGCTTGATTTAAACAATGCCCCCGTCGTCTTCGACTTCGGCACACCCACAACGATTGATTTCTATCGCTTCACAACCGCCAATGACATTCCCGATCGCGACCCCATGCGCTGGTCCCTCGAAGGCAGTGACGACGGCATTGAATGGACGCTAATCGACCGTCGCACCCGTCTCGACCTCACCCCCTCCGGTCGCTTCATTACCTCGATCAACTTTCCAATTCCGGACAACATCGAAGAAGCCGAACTCACGTGGTCGGGAAGCCAAAATAATCTCTGGAATCTCAGCGACGCAAATTGGACCGAGGTTGGTGGTCCGCGTTTGTGGGCCAACACTTCTTCCCCTTTCACCGCTATCTTCAACGGGGCAACTCCGACGTCCATTTCGGTTGATGAGGCGGTGACAGCCGGTATTCTTCGATTTGAATCACCTGGCTACGTGATCGGCGGTCCGGAAGTGCTCACCATCGGGGGTGACGCCTCCGTCGTCACGAGTGAGGACGCCGAACTCTCTGTCGATCTCGCGGGTAACAGCGGTTTGGTCAAAACGGGGTCGTCTACGCTCACCCTCAGAGGTCAAAACACCTACACAGGACCCACCGTTGTCGAGGAAGGTGCCCTTGTCATTGATCAATCCGGCTCCAGTTCCGGTAATGGTTCTCTCACCCTTGCGCCCACGGACAACAGTCGTGCCACCTTCGTTCTCGACAGCAGCGAAACAGTCTCCTTTCTTGGAGCTGCGATTGTTGGTGGCGGGCAGAATTCAGCAGCAGCCATTCGGATCGCCGACGGTGAATTCATCACCAACGGTCCCGGTATCACCTATCTCGAACTCGGGGGAGGTGCCAGCACGACAAAGACCTCGGCCTTTGGTAGCCTCATCATCGATGGCGGCCGTTTCGACTCCGGGGGCGCGGGCAGCGACTCCGGCATCCGCGTCGGCAACAATGGGCGCGGCTTTGTCGAACAGAACGGCGGCGAACTGATTTCCGCCCGCTGGTTCGCGATTGGTGGAGAAGGAGCCGAAGAAGGTGAGGGCGTTGTCAATTTGCTCGGCGGAACTACCTCCGTCGCAACCGGTTTCCGCATTCTCCTGGGAGATCGGACCGACTCGATCGGAACGCTCAACCTCGGGACTTCCGAGGGAGGTTCCAATATTCTAACTACCCTCAACTCAACCGGTCTCTCCGTAGGCTCCAGCAGTAATGCGGATCGGGGTACCTTGAACCTAAACAGCGGCGAACTTGTTCTCGGTGGCCCTCTTTACAAACCGAGTGCCAATGCCAGCGGAGTGGTCAACATCAACGGTGCCACCATCCGGGCTGGAATCAACGATATCGACCTGGTCGCCAATAGCTTGACAGCCGTCAATCTCTATCGGGGTGGACTCGCGGTCGACACCAACGGCAACCTTGCCCGAATCAATGCGCCGCTCACTCGCCCAACGGGCAATGGCGTCTATCCGCAAAGCGGTTTTTTTGCCCCAACCGACGGTGGAAGCGGCTACCTCGGTAGTCCTGTAGTGACCGTGACTACTGACGGCTTCGGAAGCGGTGTCACTGCCACCACCCGGATCGAAGACGGTGTAATCGCTGCCATTGCGATCACAACTCCCGGTCAGGATTACGAGATCGGCGATACCCTTACCTTCTCCTTCACAGGGGGTGGTCCACTCGTGCCCGCACCCGCGTTTGACTACACCCTCACCGCCAGCGATGTCGCCGCAAACGGCACCGGCGGTCTCACCGTAACTGGCAACGGCCACCTTGTACTCGGGGGCGACGCAAGCTACACCGGTCCAACCGAGGTACTCGGCGGGACTCTCGAAAGCACCGCCCTTCTTGGAGATACCGAGTTATCTGTTGCTGCCGGTGCTACCCTTACCGGCTCTCTTGACACTCTCGGTCCCGTTGTCGTCAACGGCACCCTTGCACCGGGCTCTGGCGTAGGCTTCGCCCGTGGTTTTGAGGAGGTAACCTTTGGACCAGCTTCCCGCTTCATCATGGAGATCAGTGATTGGACGGGGCTGGCTGGGGTCGGGTTTGACTCCAGCGAGTTCGACTCGGTCGACATTACCGCGACCGTCGGACAACCATTCGAGGTGGTCGTCACAGGAGTCGCCCTGACCAATTTCAGTGAGGCAGATCGTACCTTCGTACTGGTCGATTCGTTCGAACTCTTTGGCCTCGATACCAACAATTGGACTATCACCACGGTTGATTTCCCCGGCACCGGTACATTTGCGCTCGAAGAAGACGATGGACGATTGGTCCTCGCCTACACCGCTGGTACGCCCGCTCCCTCAGCGTATGGTATTTGGGCCAGTGGGTTCCCACTCTTCGTCGATATCGATCCATCCTCTAATCCCGATGGCGATCCTCTCGACAACATCGTCGAATTCGTGCTCCTCGGCAATCCGACCCTCGCCTCATCAGCCCCCGGGATCTCCGCTCTTTTCGACGAGAGTGACGGATCCTTTGTCTTCACCTTCGTTCGCAATTCCAGCTCCGTCGCTGAAACCGTCCAAGTCTTCGAGTATTCAGAGAATCTCGTCGGATGGAGCACCCTGACCTTGCCCGCCGTCAGCGATGGTTTGGTTGAGATCACTGCAGACACACCAGAGGTCGGAACGGAAACCGTCAGTATCCGCATTCCCGCCCCCGATCCGGCGACCACCAAACTGTTCGGTCGGCTTCGCGTAACTCAGGAATAGGCGATTGTTTGAGTAGAGACCAACAATCATCGGGAATGCCTCCATGCCTAAGTCCAGCTCGTGTCAGGCTCTCCTCCTGCGATGAACCACGGGATACCGGGGCCGTCTCCCGGTACCCGAAAGCGAAAAGTATCCGAATCAGGTTTTATATCCTTCCGTTATCCTGGGGACTTTTCCTGATCGCTACTCATCCCGGTTTTGGTAACACCTTGTGGCTCGGGGGTTTCGGTGACTACGAGACTGGCAGCAACTGGAGCGGGGGATCAACACCCCCGGCCAACTCGGATATTGAAATTGCCTCAGGCACCGCGTCCTTCAACGGGTCAACTCTCACCCGATCCGCCCATACGCGGCTGCACGGTGGCTCTCTGCGCCTCCCAAATGCGTCTTTTGTGCAGGGCGCAACTGCTCCGGCATCGTTGGAGATCTCGGAGGGTCTTTTCGAGATTTCCGCAGACACCTTCGTCCTTTCCGACTATTTTTCCTCCACTGCTGAGCAGACCGGCGGTGAAGTCCGGGCTGATATCAAAACCAGTTTTCATTTCAGTCGCCGGACGGGGAGACAGGCAGAGGTTCGGATCGCTGACGGCGAATGGAAAGTGGACTACACCGGGAACAGCCTTGACCCCCTGGAGGACAGTCAGGTGATGGGACGCGGGGGCAATGATTCGCTAATTCTCAACGGAGGCCTTCTCCGCTTCTCCCGCTCGACAGGGGTCACCCGCCGGATTGACATCCAGCGCAATTCCATCATCGAAATCAACGATGGCGTCCTTGAGACTGACAATTTCCCCCGATTTTCCGTCGGTCGCGACCGCCCCGGAGAGGCCAGCGTGATCGTCAACGGCGGCGAATTTCGAATGCTGAACACCCGGGCCGACGCAGGCGGCATCGTCCTCGGTGATTACACCGACGGTAGAATCGTGCTGAACGACGGCATCCTACAAATCACCCCCAGCTCGAATCCAAGTTCCCGGCGAAAGGGTATGATCCTCGGACGTAAGGGTAAATCGGATACAGGACGCTCGGTCGGGACCTTCATTCAAAACGGTGGTTTGCTCGATCTGCCCGGTCTCTTCCTCGATCTCGGGGATATTGGAAGTGTCTTCACCTACAGTTATGGCGGACGTGGTTCCTATTTTATGAATGGCGGAGTTCTTCGGGCCCGCGATATCCGTACTTGGGACGGGGTTGAGTTTGTGGCGGATGAACCGGGAGATTCCTACTTTTTCTTCCATGCAGGAGAAATTATTCTGGAAGGCAATCAAACCAATTGGCCGGAACGTTCCTTTGTTAACAGCCGTTCCCATATCGAACGCCTTTACAATCCTCTAACCAACACAACGAGCCTCGTCGCTGACCCGAATTTCGACAACCCGGCAACGTTCCGCTACTTCCGCTTCACACCAACGCGCCGACGGGGCGGCGGAGTAGACAATGTGATCGTGCAGTTAGCCGAATTCGTGTTTTTACGCGAAGGGTTAGCGCTCGATACCAGTGGTTTAACCGTGACCAACCCGGGAGGAAGCAACCCGAACGGCGAAGAACCCCTTCGAATCATTGATGGAGATCCGCAAACAAAGTGGCTCGATTTCAATCAGCAACCCCTGATTTTCGCCTTTCCTGATCCGGTCATGATCGACAGCTACCGTCTTACAACCGCCAACGATTTTCCAGACCGCGATCCACTTCGCTGGACCCTGGAGGGCAGTGATGATGGCACGAATTGGGTCATGATTGATCGGCAGGCTCGAAACTTCCCGCTACCGCGGCGGCGATTTACCGAAACACCCCCTTTATCCCTGCCTGCCGAGGTCCTCGGTGAATTTGACCCTGCCGCTTTCGATGTTCGATACGTTCGATTCATCCCGCTGGAAGCAGCGAATCCGGAGTCCGCCGTAACCCAGGTATCACGTCTCGAATTCTACCGCGATGAGGTCCGAATTTTCCCCATCAGTGTTTCCGGTATACCGCTAACCGGCGACGCCGGCAACGTCAACGACGGTCGTGTACGAAGCCATTGGGAGGGTGCAACCTCGACCGCGGCGCTAACGTTCGACTTCGGCGAATCCGTCTCCCTCGATAGCTTTTTGATCGCCAACGGCCCATCGGAGGAAGGCGCTGGTCCAGTTCGTTGGCGCATCGAAGGTAGCTTCGACGCGACCTCTTGGTTCACTCTGGATGATCGCTCAATTTTTCGCTACAACGGGCTCGACAAGCCGTTCGCAGTTTCCGGCGTTGAACCCTTCCAAAGGGTATTTGATCTTCCCCGTCTAATCTGGACCGCAAATGAAAATATGCTTTGGGACACCGATTCCCGAAACTGGGATTTTGCAGGTTTCATCGCGTGGGATAACCAATTAGACTTACAAGCAGAGTTCCCGGTCGGTGTCCCACGTTCGGTTCGGGTAGCCGAATCAATCGAGGTCGAGAGCATCCTTGTCTCCGGTCCGGGTTTCACCATTCAGGGCGATGGCTCCCTCAACTTTGGTGGAACGGGAACCGTAGCACTGGAGTTCGAAACCATTTTTTCAACCGATTTTTTCAGCGAGGTTGGATTGAGCAAAGCGGGGCACGCTAGCCTTGTTTATCGGGGCGACGCCGAAATCACCGGGTCCCTGAATATCGAGGAAGGTGAAATACACTTTGCGGGCGGCAGTTCCTGGAGAGGTGACGGCACCCTGAATATTGGCTCGATCGACAGTGCGCGTGGTTCCGTTACCTTTGACGCAGATTCCACCTTCGACTTTCGGGGCACTGGCATGGACGTGCGCCTCGGTTTAGGTTCGTTTGCCGTTGGCGCGGTCACCCAAGACCGGGGCACGGTTCTCTTCGACGGCGAAACACGGGGCTTTCTCTCGCTTGGCAATGCGCCACATTCCTACGGATCCTGGGTTCTTGAAGAAGGTTCTCTCCTTTCGACCGGTTCAAGCGGGCGCGCGGGCATCCGCATAGGCGACGGCGGGCAAGGCGTATTCATCCAAAAAGGTGGCCTGCTCGATTATTCCGGTCCCTTTTCGATTTCGAGAAACGGGGGTCTCGAAGGAGAAGGAGTCGCCAGTTTTCTCGGAGGTTCGGCCGCTCTCGGTGGTGTTGGACCTATCAGTCTCGCCGAAAGGGCGGACAGCATCGCCACCTTCAACTTAGGAACGCTAGCCGGCGGGAACGCGGTTGTGGAAACGCGACATCCCGATGGTATCGACGTCGGCAAAACCAACTCTCCTGCCACTGCCATTCTCAATCTCAATTCGGGAGTCCTGACTGTTTACGGACCGATCCATCGCTCCGGTGCCGATGCCGAAGGATTCGTCAATGCCAGCGGTGGAAGGATTCGGGCTGGGGCACCCGCGCTAACCCTGCTTGATGCAAGCCTTTCGCGGGTAAACCTTTTTCCGCACAGCCTCACCATCGACACCCAGGCGTTCGATGCGACGATCACAGCTTCACTCAAATCACCAACGGGACTTGGATTCTACCCAACAGCCGGAATCATCATTCCCGTTAATGGAGGCTCCGGCTACATCGGTCCTCCGCTTGTCCGGGTTTCCTCCGATGGATTCTCCTCGAACACCGCGGCCATCGCGATTGTCGAGGACGGAGTCGTTTCCGGCATCCATCTCACTTCTCCCGGCGAAAACCACGCTCAGGGTGATACGCTCACCTTTTCTTTCTCAGGAGGTGGGTCCATCTCCCCGGCTTCCACTTTGTCAATCGGTCTCAAGGAAGAAGACCTTGCACCAAACGCGTCTGGAGGATTGATCAAAGAGGGGTCTGGAACCCTTTCCCTTGCGGGGCCGGCTCTCTACTCTGGACTCACAGAGGTCCGCGAGGGGGGTCTCGAAATTCAGGCGGCATTCCCAACCTCTTCGCTCTTCCTCCATTCTGAAACTTTCGCGCGGGGCAGCTTTTCAACCTCGGGGGATATCGACCTCGCGGGTGACCTTATTCCCGGCACAGCGCCCCTTGAGGCCAACTGCTTGACCACCCGATCCGGCGGCTCGCTGACAATCGAATTCAACCAATGGGAGGGACCTCCGGGGGTTGCCCACACCACGGTCAAACTGGAAACCCTCCAGAACCGGTCTTCGGTGGGCTCTCCGTTTCAGCTAATCCTCGATGGCAGTCATCTTCAGGGTTACGAACCCGAGGATCGGGACTTTCTCATTCTCGAGGCGCATGACCTCGATGGTTTCCATCCCGGAGATTGGGAGGTTCAGCCACGGGATCTCCCGACCTCCGGCTATTGGCACCTCCTGCGTCGAGATAACCGGCTCTACGTCGCTCACCGCATGGTTGAGCCTTCTGTATTCAATCTGTGGATTCATTCGTTCCCAAACCTCGGTGCCTACGGAGTCAACGGAAATCCTGACCTCGATCCCCTTTCCAACCTCCTCGAGTATATCGGAGATCGTCATCCCGGCAGACCTGATGCGAGCGATTTCCTCAGGGTACACCCACCGATCAACAATGTTTTCCGATTCGAAATGGACCGCCATTCCGATTCCTCCGGTGTCGCCCGTCAATGGGTAGAGTACAGTGCCGATCTGGTTGAGTGGACCTCTCTTGAACTACCAGTCCATTCAACTGGAGATGTGGTTATTCAGGAAGACATTCCACGTCCCGGCATGCAGCGCCTGACCATCTCGATTTCTCCCGTCGAGGGATACAGTAAACACCTTTTTTGCCGGTTCCGGGCAGAGCCACTCCCGGAGCCGATTCCGAATCCATGAGCATCTCCCGCCAACAACGAATCTCGGAAAAACGGGTCACGGGCGGGTTCGCCCTGATCGTGTCACTCGTGCTTATGGCTTTCACTCTACTTGTCATCACGAGTCTAACTACTTTCCTAAAGACTGGGCAGCAGAATATTGGCGATCAGCAAGTACAGCTAAGGGCGGACCTCTCGGCGCAGTTTGCGCTGAAGATTGCCCTCGGCCAGCTCCAGACTGAACTCGGCGATGATCGCCGTGTAACGGCCACCGCAGATCTCCCCTTTCCCTCTTCGTCAACGCGCCCCGGACTCGTCGGGGTATGGGATTCAGCTCCCAACCCCTGGATAGTCGATCCCTCTACCCGTGCACCCAATTATAGTCGTCAAAAGGAACGTGCTTTTCGCCGATGGCTGATCTCCGGTCCGACCGATCAAGTAACTGATGATCTCGCTTTTGCTGAGACCAGACCCAATCCGGAAGAGCCGATTTTGTTTTCCCACCCTACCGAGCCCATCTCCGCACCCTCTGTCACACTCTCCGACACCGATTCATTTGCCTGGGCGGTAACGGACGAAGGTCTCAAAGCTCGGGTCAACATCGGCGAGGACCCTGGAACGCGCCCGACCGCTTCAACTATTACAGCACCAGCTGGACCAAATGTTTCGCTCTCTTCGCTGATCCAACAACCGTCCGCTGACTGGGCCGATCGAACCGCTCGGATCAACCGCTTTTCCCAAATCGCCCTCGACCCCGCCTTCGCATCCGCCGCCCCACCCGAAGAAATTGCGAGAAGCTACACCACGGTGTCTCGATCACTGCTCAGCGATGTCACCAATGGAGGCCTCAAAATAGATCTTTCCCTCGCATTCGAAATGAGCGACCTAAATTTCCAGCGTACCCAATGGGGTCCATTTCCCAATCCTTTTCGGGGCGGAATTGCTCCGGGCGGGGAGGTTCCTCTCTTTCAACCAGCCAATAGCGCTCAGCCCCCGACGATCACAGTCGACTACGATGGGCGTGCCAACGAGACGCGCACATTTAACACCGGAGGGGTTCCTACCTTCGATCACTTGCGGTCTCACTACCGTCTCCCAAGAGAAATGGGCTCATCGGGGAGTTCGATCTCGATTCGACCGATGACCAGTCGTTGGTGGGATCCTTTCACCCCCTCATCCGGAGGTGTCACGCCGGTTCTGAACCGAGTCCTCTTCTTTTTCAGTCCATGGATTGATCCTTCGGATCCTTCTACCATGCGCATTCTTCTCACGCCGGTGATCGTTCTCTGGAATCCATACGATGTTCCCATTGAATCCACTGCCTACTTCGCTTATCAACGGCTCGACATTCCGGTCCGCTTTCGATTCAGCGTCGATCCTGCAGACCCTGCGAAACCTGGCTATTCGTGGGGCGAATATCTGGGCGGATTTCTCGGGCGCGGCCTGCCCACTTCACCCACATCCGGGCGATCCCTCGAACCCTATTTTCTGATGCAAATCACCCAGCTCGGCACCAACAGCATCCGTCGTCCCATTGTGATTGGTCCCGGCGAGGTTCGCCTTTTTGGCCCGGCAGCCTCCGTTCCTACCGAATACCCCCGCACCGGGACCGAAGGCCAACGCACCCTTCGAATGAAGCCGGTGAACGCTCCCGACGATCTCAACTTTGAAGGCGGCTTTGCGATTCGTCTCGACCACGGTATTTCGAACTCACCGAGCTACAACTGGTCCTATCCGCTAGTTGATCCGAACGACCGAATCGACATTACCGGGAACTTTGCCCGAGATCGCTTCCACTACATGATCACGCTGGAGAACGGCGGAAGGCTTGATCGCAATCTTGAACCGGAAATCCTCTCAGAGGTGATGGTTTATCGGGGCGTAGGATCGGATTCCAATGAACAAATCATCAACTTCCCGACTTTCGATGCTTCCGAACTGAATACCCCGCGGCCGGTTGCGGTTCTTGAAACTTTCAACCGCACAGCAGCCCAGCCGGGGAGCCTCTCGAACATTCTCTTTACCGTAAATCCACGCCAACGTTTCGTAAATTCCCTCCTCTCCAGCGCGGATTTCACTTCTGGTCCGCATTATCAAACCGACTTCCGTGAGGTTTCTGATTTTCTCGGGTCCGGTCTCCAGATTACCCCCGATGCCCAACGCACCTATTACGGTCCCACAAATGAACCGGCTCAAGGCAGAGATCGCCTCTCAGTCCTCGAAATACCGACTCGGCCTATCCTTTCACTCGGCCAGTTCCAGCACGCCGATCTTGCCGACACCGCTTTCGCTCCGGCAAATCCAGCGGGAAATTCCTGGGCATCCCCCTATGTGCCGGACCGGGACACTTTCGTCCTGATGACCCAGGCCGCCAGCGGCTCAAGAGAGGCCATCAGCCCATCACTGGCCCTCTACGACCATTCCTTCCTCATCAATCACGCCCTCTGGGATCGCTTCTTCTTCTCGTCGATTGCCGACGGGACTGACAACGGCCACACCTCACTAATTTCCCCTTGGCTGGCCGACCCATCGGCTGCACCTCTTTCGAACCCCCGCCATCTCCCAGCCCTCGGCACCAGGCCGACCTCCGAAATAGAAGCACGTCTCACCGGAGAAGCCCGTGCTCTCTACGCAGCTTCACACCTTTTTCTCGAGGGCGGTTTCAACATCAATTCAACCAGCGAGGAGGCATGGCGGTCTGTTCTCTCCAGCCTTCGTGACACCAAACTCAACATTCGGCGGGCCGATCCCAACCAACTCGATTACGTCTATGAAAGCGGTTACTCCTTTTACCGCCACTCCCTTCCAATCGGTGAACCGAATGATCCATGGGTCGGTTTCCGTGAGCTCTCGGACGACGAAATCAGAGCCTTGGCGCGTGAACTCGTCGCGGAAATCCGCCAGAGGGGTCCCTTTCAATCCCTCGGTGAATTCGTAAACCGACAGCTCAGCCGCGAGGATACCTCGCGGAAAGGCGCATTGCAGGCGGCGATTGACGAGGCAGGAATCAACCGTGCCGTCCGCATCGAAAGGTTCGACACCGCGGCCTATCCGGAGCCTGGCAACTTGCCAGACAACTTCACCGGCGTCGGCATCCCCGGTTGGCTCACCCAAGCCGATGTCCTTACAAGCATCGGTCCGATCCTCACTGCCAGGTCCGACACCTTCACGATTCGAACCGAAGGCCGGTCATTCAACCCCGTGAATTCTGAATCTACGACTGTCCTCCTTGAGGCGACCGTCCAAAGGGTGCCCGTCTGGGTGGACTCTAGTCAAGATGAGGTGCTCCCCGTCACATCCATCAATTCAATAAACACGGCTTTGGGTAGACGCTTCGTAATCACCGATCTCCGCCGACTTACCCGATGAAAATACCGTCCATCTCCGCATCCGCTTTGTTTCCGCTTCTGCTCGTTTCAACGAACCTCGATGCCGAGAACATCGAGGTCCGATTCCTCGCCTGGGACAGTGAAATCGCGGCCCGCCGATTGACCGTTCAGATCGAGGACAATCCAACCCGAATCGAAGGTCTCCACCACCTCCGCCGATCCCGGAAGATCGTCCTGCCGCCCCCCGACCCCGATGCCGAAACACCTCTGATCTCCATCGCCGAGGAACAACCCGGTTCAATCGACCCT
Source organism: uncultured Puniceicoccaceae bacterium (assembly GCA_964519935.1). Taxonomy (GTDB): domain Bacteria; phylum Verrucomicrobiota; class Verrucomicrobiia; order Opitutales; family Puniceicoccaceae; genus DAISIK01. The sequence goes on from CAZFLQ010000021.1 coordinate 19,027, forward strand.
CCCGAGGTCCTTCCGCTCGATCTCCCGTCTTCGATACGTCGGCCTCTCGTCCTGATCCTTCCTGCTGACAACCAGCCCCTTGGCCTCCGCCTGCTTGTTATCGAAGACGACACGGATGACTTTCAATGGGGATCGTTTCGTATCTTCAACACCAGCAGGAAGGAGCTTTTCCTCGCTACCCGGGATCAGCAAGTCGAACTCCCGCCGGGTTGGGAACCGACCGATTTCAAGCTTTCGGGTGCATCCAATGAGTCGGTCTTGATCGCCCTCGAAGATGCAAATGAAGGATTTAAAATCATTTATTCTTCAATCTGGATCGCCGATCCCGAGACCCGGCGAATCATCCTGATCGTACCGTCAACGGATTCTCGTCTAGGCGCGGTTTCCCTTCGTGTCATTCCCGAGTTTCGCACCCGCCTATCCACCTCTGAATCATGAAAACACTCACGCTCATTCTCCTTCCATCCCTTCTCTCCGCGTCGTGTATCTTTTCCCACTGGCCATTCGATATTGATCTTCTCGATCTTGGTCCGGGAGCACGTCACGCCACTCTTGTCCTAAGCAACGAAGGCTCTGGGTCCCTTCTCTCGACGGAGGATACTGCACCCTTTGGCTCCGCCGCGTTTCGCTTTGGCGACGGGCGTGACTATCTCTCTTTTCCCGCTATCACCTTCTCCGCTTCGGATGCTTACACCCTCGCCTTCTGGGCACGCAAGTCCCCCGGCGATACCGGGCGAGCCGCCCAATGGGATTTCGTCCTCGGAGACCGCGATAGCGATTTCAACTTCGTCGCCCTTCCCGACACCAATGGCAGCGGCGTTCTTCGCTGGAGAGGGGCATCTTCAGACTCGATTCACACGGCCGACTTTCCGGTTCCTGTCGATCATGACTGGCACCACTACGCCCTTGTGGTCCAAACGGGCTCATTGCGACTTTACGTCGATGGCGAGCTCTCCGGGACGGTTGCCAACCGCCAAACCGGTTTCACGTTCAACACCATCGGAGAAGGGTTCCCCGCTCGCATTAAAACAGACTTTCACGGGTGGATTGATGAGTTTTATGTTTTCAACTGCGCTCTCGACGCGACCGATGTCAAGGCGATCTTCTCCAACAACCGTCTCGACCCGACTTCACTGCCAGAGGGCATTCATTTCTCTTTTGATGGAGACTTTCTCGATTCCAGCACAATCGCCAACCATCTCGCACCAATTGGTACTGTTGCGCTTTCGAACGATCCGCTCGGTACGGTGGCCGGAACCGCTGCCGTCCAGCTTGACAATTCAGCCAACAGTCGCCTCTCGCTCGCCACCCCTCTTTCCTTTACCCCTTCTGATCCGTGGACCGTCACGTGGTGGGCCCGGCGCTCGCAACTCGGAGCCAGCCGGGGGATGGTGCTCGGAAGGGCCGGAACCCTCGGAGACTTTATCTGGCTAAACGATTCCCAGCGCGGCCTGCGGTTTCGCAACTCCCCCGCCACCTCCTTTGACTTTTATGCGCCTAAAGACTCCGGCCTCCATGCCTATGCACTGGTTGCTGACGGAATCGGAAACCTTGACTTATACATCGATGGCAACCTCTCCGAGTCGATGACGGGCGACACGTCCTTCTACATCGAAACGGTCGGCGAAGGCTTTCCAACCTCTTCGGCCAACTACAACTTTCAGGGTTGGATCGACGAGCTCCGCATTTTCTCCCAGTCCTTGAGCGCATCCCGCATCCGCAACCTCTATGAAACCGAATCTCCTTTCATGCCACCACCATCTCCTCAAAGTCTCCTTGTTTATCTCCTCGGCGGTCAGTCGAACGCCGTCGGTCACGGCAGTGCCTCGCAACTCCCCCCGCAGCTCTTCTATCCTCAGGAGGATATCGATTTCTTCTACCACTTTAAAGACGGTCCGTTTGTCCACGCCACCGTCCGCCCCGGTGTTTCCCGAAATGGCTCGTTCGGGCCCGAAATATCATTTGCCCGTCGGCTTTCCGAGATTCACGGCCCCGATCCGAAAACGCGTATTGCAATCATTAAATACGCCCACGGAGGAACCAACCTGCACACCCAGTGGCGGGGAGATGGCACCGCGTCCAATTCAAACGATGGTCCGGAATACCTCGCGTTTCAGGAAACAGTGAGCCGGGGTCTCGCATCTCTTCGCGAGAAATATCCAATCGCTGAGATTTCCATTGCGGGAATGGCTTGGATGCAGGGGGAGAGCGACCGGGACCCCCGCTTCAATCCAGATTACGAGGATAATCTCAACCGCTTCATCGCCGATATCCGGGCGACGATCGACCCAATCTTCCTTTTGTCATCGGTCGACTCTCGGATCGCCAGACTGCCATCCCCGTGTCCCAACTCATCGCCATCCAATCCGCTCAGGACCGTGTTGCCGCCGGCGACCCCCGCGCAGCAATTTTGAATACCGACGGATGGGGGATGCTTTCGGATCAAATCCATTTCGACGCTTCAGCCCTCCTTCAAATGGGAGCCGGATTCGCTGACGAACTCAATTACCTCCACTGGGCCGAGAACGCTCTTTCACCCGCTGAGATCGATCTGGGAAAAAACGACCCCGACTCCCCCTCCCCGTTTGTCGGCCGCACCAACTACGAAGCCTTTTTCCTCGACCTGCCGGGACTCTCGCCGGGCGGACGTGAGTTTGCACAACGAGGCGGTATCAAAGCCGTTTACGACGCAGATTTGGAAACGATGGTTGAGATCCAATTCCTGTCTTCCCCTCGACGTTTCTTCCAGGTTTTGCGCTACAACCACGAAACCTCCTCTTGGGAAGCCACTGAAGAACCCAAAAGAGGCATTGAAGGCGTCGAGAGACGCTTCGCCCCCTACCTTCCTCCGTCCTCTCTCTTCCGAGTTTTAGCCTCTCTTCCTCCATCCACTCCATACGAAATCGATCAATGAACATTCTCGCCCCGATCGACCTCGTCGTCATTTTCGTCTTTATCGTGCTCATTCTGGGCACAGGGTTACTCATGGCCCCAAAGGCATCCGCCGGGATGGAAGATTATTTTCTCGGGGGCCGCCGGCTGCCCTGGTATCTGCTCGGCGTTTCCGGCATGGCAAAGTGGTTCGACGTCGCTGGCACCATGATCATCACCTCTTTCCTTTTCATGCTCGGGCCGCAGGGTCTTTTTGTCGAATTTCGAGGCGGAGCTGTTCTCGTCCTCGCTTTCCTTCTTGTGGTCGCGGGAAAATGGAACCGACGCTCGGGCGCAATGACTGAGGCCGAGTGGCAGATTTTCCGCTACGGTAAAAGACGCGATGCCGAATGGGCCCGCTTTCTCGCAGCGGCTGTTGGGATTCTCGCAACCGTCGGTGCCCTCGCCTACTTGATCAAAGGATCGATTCTCTTTATGGGAATGTTTCTGCCCATTTCTCCCACCGTTGCCGCCCTCGTTTTAATTGGCATAACGACTCTCTATACCATGTTCGCTGGTTTCTACGGAGTTGTCATAACTGATGTAGTGCAAGGCGCTGTGATCGTTGTCGCGTCCGTAATCATTGCCTGCATCGCCTGGGGGTCTGTCGAGAGTCCTGAAACTCTGGCTACAACCGCAGCCGCCGTCACGGGCAACTCCGGTTGGTTCGATTTTGCACCCGCCCTGAAGGTTGACATGCCGGATGCTTACGCTGCCTACGAGTCTCTCCTCATGGTCATGCTTTTCTACCTGATCCGAAATACCTTCTCCGGTGTCGGGGGCGGAAGCGAACCCCGCTTCTTTGGTGCCCGCAGTGACCGGGAGTGCGGCCTCCAATGCCTGCTTCAAGCATTTGTGATCATGTTTCGCTGGCCGATGATGATTGGCATTGCCGTTCTCGGTATTTTTCTCGTTTCCCGAGAATTCCCCGACGAGGCCACGCCAGCCGAGGTCGCCATTTTGATCAAAGAAGCCAACCCGGGAGTCCGCGAAAATCAGTGGACCGAAGTCATCTCTGGATATGCAAATCGACCCGAGGCGGTCAATGTTGCTCTAGGTGCTGAGTTCACCCGCCTTCTAGGCGATGGCTGGCCTGAAAAGATACGACTCGTTGGCTATCACGGAACCGTCAATCCCGAGCTTATTCTCCCCGCAGTCCTTAAGACTGAGCTTCCCGCTGGTCTCCGGGGGCTCCTGCTGGTTGCGATGTTCGCGGCACTGATGTCTACCTTTGACTCAGCTCTAAATGTCGCCAGCGGCTTCTTCGTTCGGGATATCTATAGGCGCTGGCTCCGCCCCCACGCTACCGACCGTGAGTGCATCCGTGCCTCTTATGCCACCGTTCCAATCCTTGTTCTCATCGCTATCTGGCTCGGACTCGGTGCCCACAGTATCAACGACATTTGGGGTTGGCTCGTCATGGGACTGGGTACCGGTGCGGCCGCCCCATCAATCCTTCGAATGATCTGGTGGCGAATGAACGGATGGGGAGTTGCGACCAGTCTGTTTTTCGGAACCATCGCCGCTATCCTTCAGCGTGCATTCATTCCCGAACTCAACGAGTGGTTTCAGTTTTTCCTCATGGGCACCATCTCTTTCTCGGCAGCCATCCTCGGCAGTCTGCTTACCCCGCCCACCGACAATCAAACGCTTCTCAACTTCTACCGCCGCACCCGTCCGTTCGGCTGGTGGAAACACGTTCGCGAACAGCTTCCACCAACCACGCAAACCCTGATTCTGCGCGAGAATCGTACCGACCTAGTGGCAATTCCCTTTGTTCTCCTCGCTCAGATTACTCTATTTCTCCTGCCCATGCTCCTGGTCATCCATCACTATTCCGGGTTCTTTCAAACCCTGCCGTTTTTCCTCATTGGTGCGCTTGGAACCTGGTGGTTTTGGTGGTGCCCTCTCGGTCATCTCCACGATAACAACGATCTCTGAGTTCCCCTTTTTGATTCTATAATGCAAAAGCAACCAAAGCTCCACTACGTCCCCAGCACCCACTGGGATCGTGAATGGTATCAACCATTCCAGGACTACCGATTCAGGCTTGTTGGCCTGATTGATGATGTCCTCGAAAAATTGGGTGACGAAACGCTCATCGGCCCTTTCACCGCTGACGGTCAGGCAATTCTGATCGAGGATTATCTCGAAATTCGGCCTGAACGTGCCGAAACCCTGCGGCTCTACACCGCCTCGGGCCAAATTCGGTTTGGCCCATGGTATGTGCTTCCGGATGAATTTCTCGTCTGCGGTGAATCCCTCATCCGAAATATCCGTTTTGGTCGGGAGGTCGTCTGTGATTTTGGTGGAACACCCTCCAACGCCGGTTTCCTTTGTGATCTTTTCGGCCACAATTCACAGATGCCCCAGATATTTGATGGCTTCGGTATCACCGGAGCACTGGTCTGGCGGGGCGTCGACAGTCGAATCGGGGCTGGCTTTCTCTGGCAAGGGGCCGACGGCACTACCCTACCAACTTACCGTTTCGGAAAGAGCGGATACTGTGACTATACCTACAAGGTCAGGCATTCAAACAAGCCCGAAAGCATATTTGAGGATGCCAAAGCCCGCGAGGATCTCCGAGTTTTCATCGAAGAAGAGATTCAACGCGTTGGCCCAATTTCCCACGGCCTTATTTTTGACGGAGGTGACCATCTCCAAATCGATCCAGACCACTATGGCGTTTTGAAGGATTTGATCGCTTCCGATAACCTCGGGTACGAGGTAATACACAGCGATCTGGATACCTTTCTCGAAGGGTTTGGGGCGAATCTTACTACCTCCCACCCCCGCCTCGTGGGTGAGCTGCGCGAACCAGCCCGTTGGCCCACCAGTGAGGATATGCAATTTCTCATCCCCGGTTGCACCGCCAGCCGCGTTTGGATCAAACAAGCGAACGCGTCTTGCGAATCACTCCTGATTGATTGGGTTGAACCTTTTGCGGCTTTTGCCCACTATCTCCTCGGCAAGGAATATCCCACCGCCTTCCTCCGGACCGCATGGAAATGGCTTCTTCAGAACCATCCTCACGATTCGATCTGCGGGTGCTCGGTCGATCAGGTGCATGAGGACATGCGCTATCGTTTCAGCCAGTGCCGACAGATCGCCGAGCGCCTGAAACACGAAAGCCTCCTTGCCCTTGCAATCGCTTCTCAGCCCGAGATTAACGAGCATCAGTGCGGGGTTTTCCTTTTCAATCCGTTGCCAGTCGAGCGCAAACAGGCCGTTCTCCTGTTTGATCTTGAGATCCCTGCGGAGTGGCCAGAGTTCACCGAATTTTTTGGTTACGAACCAAAGCCGGCTTTCCGCTTGTTTGACCCGACTACCGGCAACGAAGTACCGTACCAACGGCTCACCACCCAACGGCTCCGAACCCGCAAGCAAACCCGCAAGCTGCATTACCCAAGGGTTTACAAGGTTCATCTCGTTCGGGTCGCGGCCCGCCTCGATCTTCCCGCTCTGGGATTTCGCAGCCTGCGGATTGCCGCGACGGAAAATGGACAAAACGGATCCGACCACCTCGGAAATCGTCACGTCCCCGCCACCCGCCACCCCTCCGTTCCCGGTCTCCGGACCGCCTCGAACCGGATCGAGAACCAATACCTTGCACTTACCTTTGACCTTAGTGGCACGTTGACTCTCGAGGACAAACAGAACTCCCAAACCTATTCCGGTCTGAACCTCTTTGTCAGCGATGCCGATATAGGTGACGGGTGGTATCACGGTCCGATTGTCAATGGTCGGGAAATTCACGGAGGTCTCGGAAAAACCCAGCTCGAAGTGGTCTGTGACACACCTCTCGTCACCACGATGGTCGTTCGTCAGGAAATGGAGCTGCCGATCAGCTATGACCACGGTTCCCAGGCGAGGTCATCAAACCGGCGATCCTTGCTCATTGAATCGAGCGTCACCCTGCGGGCAGACTCGCAATCGGTCGAGATCGAAACAACCCTCACCAACTCAGTCGCCGACCACCGACTCCGCGTACTGTTTCCGACCCACGCAAACAGCGCTCACTACTGGTCCGACAGTGCATTTGACGTCGTCGAGCGATCAATCGCGCTGAGACCGGACAATCATCTCTACCGCGAACTTGAAGTCGAGACAAAGCCCCAGCAAAGTTGGTCAGCGGTTTTTGATGACACTCGCGGGCTCGCCCTGATTACACCCGGAGGCCTCCTCGAGACCTCTGTTCCCGACCGCCCGGACCGGGCTATCGCCCTCACACTTTTCCGCGCCACTGGCCGAACAAAAATGACCGATGGGGAACCAGACGGACAACTCTTTCACCAGCCGCTAACCTTTCGTTATCGAGTTCTCCCGCTACGCGGAGCTCCTACTCCGGCCGACCTGTTTCTTGAGGCTCGCGACCTCGCGGCAGGGATCGGTGTGGTTCACATCGACCGAATGATCGCGAGTGAAAAGCAGAAAAAATCCCCATCTCTGGAGCCCTTTCAGGGACTCTTCACCCTCCGTGGCCCCGCCGTATTATCCAGCATCCAGCAGATTAAAGGCGAGTTCGAGGTTCGCCTGTTCAATCCAGAAGAAAATTCAGTCAACGCCGAAATACATTTCTTCGGGAATCAACCTTTCGAGTATTGGCAGCCTGTAGATCTTGAAAGCAACCCCATCGGGGATCCGGTAAAAATGGTCGAGGGACGGCTTCAGATTCATCTTGCTCGAAAACAATTGAAGACCTTCCGTTCCGCAACAAAGGCTCAGACGTCCTGATGCGGATGAAATTGGATTGGCCTTGGTGACCTGCAAAACAGGATGATAATAGTGAAGGGGACGTTGGTTTCTGTTTGGTTGTGAGGATTTGGGATCTCCGGCCGTCGAAGCGTTCGCCCATTACCTTCGTCTTCGGCGTAAAAGGTCGAGTCAGATGGTGGTCAATCTTTCGCTTCGTCCTGAGCAGATCAAGCGGATGCTTGCCCGTGAGATAACCTTCGCCGGTCGCGCCAGGGATGATTTTCTAATCTCGAAGGGTGTGACCGCTCTCAAGGCTTCAAAAAACCTATAGCGTTGGTGGCATCCTTATTCTCGCGGACCTAGAGATCGACCCACCTCGTGGCCCGGTCAAGTGCAACAAAAAGGTAGTTGCGCTCGGACTCATAGGGCTTCTGCGACAAGTATTTCACATCGACGTGAAAAAAACCTCGTCCGCAATCCTTTGATTGCTGATCAGAAAGCTTTTGCGGGTCAGGCTGCTACGCGTAAGGCATTCCTTAATACATTAGCCTCACTGAACAATCAATCCAGCGGGACATAAAAGAACAGCTTCATCTAATTCAAGACGTTTCTATTTCGGCACCCGCTCTAGAAACACGCTTGTCGCCGAATTATTCCCACCTCATGCGGACCTCGCATCGCTAACCAGGGAACTCAGGATTTTCGCACAAACTACCACAATTTCCGTTCAAAAAATCCATTCCTTAGGCCTCAAAGGTATCCATACTAACGCGACAAAAATGGGTGCAGACCGGGAATAGACGGCAAGATCCGCCCAGACCCTGATCACGAAAAACAGACCAGATGTAGCCCTCTTGATCACGCCCGTCGGCTCAGTGCCCGATTCCCTTCCGGTTGGTTTCGGGAAAAAGACAAGAC
>CAZFLQ010000022.1:0-13397 GCA_964519935.1 uncultured Puniceicoccaceae bacterium
CCGGATCATGACATCTTCGTGATTCGGGCGACGGATCCGGATTTCCCCCGGGATCTGGGTCGATTCTGTGAGAACCACGATCTCACTTTGGTGGACCTGTCCCGTGAGCGTGGTGTCGTCACGGCGCGGGTTGCGCGTTCATCGGTGGACGCGAATCGGTTTGCGACGATCTGAGATGGGTGGCTGGTTCAACTGCCGCCGATGACGCTGGCAAGGTTGAAGATCGGGAGGAACATTGCGACGACGATCCCGCCGACAAAGACGCCGAGGAAGACGATCAGGAGGGGCTCAAGCAGGGAGGTGAGGGCGCTGACGGTGTTATCGATTTCGACGTCGTAAAAGTCGGAGACTTTTTCGAGCATCACGTCGAGGTTACCGGTCTGTTCGCCGGCCCGTGACATGTGGCCGACCATTGAGGGGAAGTAGGGGTCATCGCGGAGGACCTCGGAGATTTGGCCGCCCTCGGAGACGGACTTCTTGGTGACTCGACAGGTTTTCTCAATGTAAGTGTTCCCGGCGGCGTCGTGAACGATATCAAGGCCCTGAAGGATCGGAACACCGCTGCGGAGCATCGTCGAGAATGTCCTCGAAAAACGCGAAACCCCGATTTTCTGGGTCAGACCTCCGACAATGGGCATCTTGCTCAAGAAGATGTCTTTCATGCGACGGCCGCGGGGGGTTTTGATCGCCCGGCCAAGGAGGACCCAGCCGGCGATGAGGGAGGGAAGGATCCAAACGATGTTCGAACCGAGGAAATCGGATACGTCGATCAGCATCTGGGTCGGTTTGGGTAGCTCACTACCGAAGCTTTCGAAGAGCTCTGCAAAGACCGGAATGACAAAGATGAGGAGGACGTTGACGAGGATGACGGCGAGACCGATAACGGCAATTGGATAGGCGAGAGCGCTTTTGACCTTTTTAAGGAGTTTGACAGTGTTGTCAAAGTAGTCGGCGGTCCGTTTGAGGATCTCGGGGAGACCACCGGAGGCCTCACCGGCCTCGACCATCGAGACAAAAAGTTGGGGAAAGGCCCGCGGATACTTTGCGACGGCCTCGGAGAAAGCGGTTCCAGCGGCAACGTCGAGTCGGACATCCCGGATGATGATTTGGAAGACAGGGTTTTCGGTCTGCTCCTGGAGGGCTTCGAGGGTTGTCACGAGCGGGAGACCAGCGTCGAGCATGGAGGCAAGTTGCTCGGTAAAAATGGAAAGTTCTCCAAGTTTAATTTTCGATTTCCGGGCCTTCTTTTCGAGGGCCTTTTGCTTGGCGAGACGTTGAGATTCCCAAAACGAACTCTTCGATTTTGAGGAGGCTGAGGTGCGGTTCGATGTGGGGGAAAGTGTGGCCATGGTCTAATTTGGGTAGAGGCGGGTCGGTGGAAAATCAAGTTTGCTCGATGCGGGTGCGAGAGGTTTGGCAGAATCTTTACAGAAGCCGGGCGGCCTCGTGATCGAGGAGCCAGAGAACCCGATTGGATTGTTCGGCGAGGACACGGATGGGCTGTTCGCGAGTCTCGTGATCGTCGAGAAAGACGGATCGGACGGTCTCGGCCTTGGCGGCCCCTTGAATATGAACGACGATCAGTCCGGAGGAGGCAAAGGCCCTCGGGGTGTAAGTCAGGCGTTGCCCTTTCGTAGGGGTGTCGATGGAAATGCAGAGACCCTCTGGGGCGGTTGCGGGATCGAGGATCGGGCTACCCGGAAAGATGGAGGCGGTGTGAGCATCGTCGCCCATCCCGAGGATGCACAGATCGATCGCAATCTCATCGCGGGTACGACCGCGGAGGTAGGCATCCATCTCGCGGGCGGAGGATGCGGGGTCGCCGGTGGTGACCCAGGGCGTTCGGCGGGCGGAATCGATTCCGAGGGGATCGAGGAGCAGGCGGGAGGCGTGACCGAAGTTGGAGTCCTCTGATTCGAGGGGGACCCAGCGCTCGTCGCTGGTGGTCCAGCGGATCGCGTCGATTGCGTCGGGGGCAAAACATTCGTTCTCAACCGCCCAGCGGTAGAAAGTTTTCGGGGACGATCCGCCTGTCAGGGCGACGAGGGCCTCGCCATCGGCCAGCCGGTTGGTCTCGAGAATCTGAAGGGCGAGACGTTCATAGATTTCGGTGGGTGTACCGACGAAGAGGGTTCCGAATCGTGTTTGTGTCATGGATACAGTTCTGAGTTCAGAAAAAGACGGCCTCGGAGAGAGCCTCGGCGGGGCGCAATTGGCGGGCACGGAGAAGGGTGTTGGCAGCGTTCCCGGAATAGCTGTAATTCACCTCGGTACGTTTCTGGTCGAAATCGATCCGGAACTGGCAACGGTTGCCTTTCTCGCCACGCCATTCGACGACCAGATCGTCACCGCTGCGAACCTGTTCCTCGAAGACCTCGTCGGTGATTGCGGGCTCGCGTCCGGCGAGTCGCTCGCAGCGGTGAAGGGCGGAGGTCAACCAATGCGCGAGCCGATGAGATTCGGCGCGGTAGGCGGGTTCATGAATGACGCAGACGGAGGTCGCCCCACGGGTGATCTCGTCGGGGTCAAAACGGCTCATGACCGATCCGATGGACTGCCGGATGGGGAGGATACGGGCGTTCGCGAGGTCAGAGGATTCGATCGCGGCGTCCGATCGGGAGTCCGACGCCGGGAACTGGGCGGAGTCCCAAACCGTTCTCCGGACCATTCGCTGCAATCGCGGAAAGCGCTCGGCAAAGGTCGACGGGTGCATGCAGGCAGTCCAGGCGACGGCGGGGAGATCGGAATCGAGCCAGATTGAGACCTGATTTTCGACGAAGGCCTCGCTGCCGGGGCAATAGGCGAGGATGAGGGCCTCGCAGCAACACATCGCGCGCTGGTTCTCTCCGACAAAGCATTGGGCGTAGAGTTTGGCGCGGAGGGGGTTATCCAGTTCGAGTTCGGGGTCGGGGGCGAGAACAATGATCCGGCTGGGGTAGCGCTGGGAAAATTCGACGGCGGTTTCAAAGTATTTGAGGGCACCGTCGTTGTCGGCCTGATCCCCGAGGAGGAGGACGAGGGACATTTGGGTGCCGTGGAACTCCGAGGGGGCCTTGGTCTCGGGAGTGCTGTCGCTGGTGCGATCCCACATATCGCGGAGGCGGAGAGAGACCTCGGGAACGGGGAGATCGATTCCGGGAAGCTGGTCGATTGCCGAAGCCATTAGGGACCAGCCTTTCTCCACTCGTGTTTTTGATCCCAGAGGAGCCGTTCGGCGGAGAGCGGACCCCAGGAGCCGGCGACGTAGGTATCGAGACCCTCGGGACCACAGGCTTCCCAGTGTTCGAGGATGGGGGTGATCAAGCGCCAGGAGGTCTCGGTCTCGTCGCCGCGGATGAAGAGCGTGCTGTCGCCGACGATCGAGTCCATGATGAGGCGTTCGTAGGCTTCGGGGGTATTGGAGCCGTAGGTTGCGGCGTAGCGGAAGTGCATTTTGACCGGCTGGGTGCGGGTCTCGAGGCCAGGGATTTTCGAGTTCAGGAGGAGGGTGAGGCCCTCGTCGGGCTGAATCCGGATCACCATCGTATTCGGGGCGACATCAAATTTTTGCCCCTCGGTAAAGAGAATGCCGGGCGGGCGTTTGAACTGAATGGCGATTTCGCTGACGCGGCGGGCCATCCGCTTGCCGGAGCGGAGGTAGAAAGGGACGCCCTTCCAGCGCCAGTTGTTGATTGAAAATCGGATTGCGGCGTAGGTTTCGGTGCCGGAATCGGCGGGGATATCCTTTTCCTCGAGGTAGCCAATCGCTTTTTCCCCGTTGACGAGCCCGGCGGTATACTGGGCACGGATGACGTCGCCATCGGGAGTTTTCGGGTCGAGAGCCTGAATGGCCTTGAGGACCTTGACCTTTTCGTCGCGGATGGATTCGGGATCGAGGGACACGGGGGGCTCCATCGCGGTCAGGGCGAGAAGCTGCATGGCGTGATTCTGGATCATATCCCGGAGAGCACCGCTGGTGTCATAGTAACCGCCACGGGAACCGACCCCGATGCTTTCGGCGACGGTGATTTGGACCGAATCGATGTGGTCACGGTTCCAGATCGGTTCGAAGATGCCGTTCGCAAAGCGCTGGACGAGGAGGTCCTGGACGGTTTCTTTACCGAGGTAGTGGTCGATCCGGTAGACTTGGGATTCCTCGAAATTGCGTTGGATGGTCTGATTGAGTTGGTGGGCAGTCTCGAGGTTTCGACCGAAGGGTTTTTCGATGATGACCTTGGTGGAGAGTTCGGAATGGGGGTGTCGGGAGGCGAGGCCGCTCGAGCCGAGGTTTTCGAGGATGGGTTCAAAGACCGACGGCGGGGTCGAAATGTAGGCGACGAGCTGGCATTTGTGGGCTTGCTCGGTCTCGATTGCGGCGATGCGATCGCGAAGGGCCTCGAAGGCGGCGGGGTCATCGTAGCCGCCGGCGATGTATTCGAAGCGGGGTTCGAGCCTTTCCCAAATGCCATCGTTGAGGGGGCGGCGGGAGAATTGTGTGATCGAGTCGCGGGCGTTTTGGCGGAAATCGGGGTTGGGGATGGGACGACGGCTGAATCCGATAAAAGAGAAGTCAGAGGGGAGGAGGTTATCGAGGGCGAGGTTGTAGAGTGCCGGAATCAGCTTCCGGGCGGTGAGGTCGCCGGATGCCCCGAAAATCACAATGATCGTGGGAGGTGCCCCGCGATGTTTGCTGAGCCCTTCGAGAAAGGGATGGCGGTCCGATGTGGGAGAGATGGACATGATGACAGTGCGTTCGAGGTGGTCCTTTTTTCTGGCTCGGCTGTTATCTTTGAAGAGGCGAAGGGGATGTGACGAGGGGAAACTTGGGGATATTTCAGTTGTCGGGTAGCGAAAACGATGCGAACTTTTGGAAAATGAATATGAGCGGAATCGAAAGCGATCCGGTTTCCCGTGACGCTGGGGTGCTGCGGTCTCGGCCTCGACGTCTGCGGGCGAGTCGGGGGGTCCGGGACATGGTGCGGGAGAACCATTTACGGGTGGATCAATTAGTCCTGCCGATTTTTGTCTGCGAGGGTATCAGGGACCCGGAACCGATCGAATCGATGCCGGGAGTTTTTCGGCAACCGTTGTCGACGATTGGCCGGTTTGCGGCGGAGGTTGCGGCGGTCGGAATCCGGGCAGTGGCACTTTTTCCGGTAGTCGAGGCGGGAGCGAAATCGGAATCGGGAGAGGAGGCACTGCGCCCGGGCAACCTTGCCTGCGGGGCGATTCGGATGATTCGCGAGGCGGTGCCGGACTTGGTTGTGATTGCCGATCTGGCACTGGATCCCTACACGCCGCACGGGCATGATGGGATTCTCGATCCGGTGACGGGGGTGGTTTTGAATGACCCGACGGTTGAGATCCTCGCGAAAATGGCGGTGGTGCACGCGGAGGCGGGAGCGCAATGGGTGGCACCATCGGACATGATGGACGGTCGGGTCGGGGCGATACGGTCGGCCCTTGATCGGGCGGGTTTTACGGAGACGGCGATCTTGGCCTATTCGGCAAAGTTCAACAGCGGCTACTACGGACCATTCCGGGATGCGGTTGGAAGTCGGACGAAGGGGCCTTACCTTGACAAAGGGGGTTATCAGCTCGACCCGGCGAACCGGCGGGAGGCGGTGCGGGAGGCAATCCTGGATGCCGCCGAGGGGGCCGACATCCTGATGGTGAAACCGGCCGGGTCCTACCTCGATATCATCCGAGAGGTGCGCGAGGTCACGGAGTTGCCGCTGGCGGCGTATCAGGTTTCGGGCGAGTATGCCCAGATTGTGGCGGCGGCGGAGCGCGGATGGCTGGATCGGGATCGGGTGCGGGATGAGGCGTTGCTGGCGATCCGGCGGGCGGGGGCGGACCTGATCCTGACCTATTTTGCGCTCGAGATGGCGAAACGATTTAAGGATGACGGTTGATTGCAAGGCGGGAATATCCTTGAATGCATTATGATCGTAACGCCTGAACCGATTGTCGCGGCCCTCCCGTCAAAGACCTCGCTCCCCGATGCTGTCGGGCATTTTGGGGAATTCGGTGGGATGTATGTGCCGGAAACCCTGATGACGCCGCTGTTCGAGTTGGAGCGGGCCTACGCGGCGGCGAAGCGGGATCGAGGATTCCAGAAGGAGCTGGACGGTCTTTTGCGGGACTTTGCGGGGCGGCCGACGGGCCTGTATCTGGCGGAGCGTTTGTCGAAGCAGTTAGGAGGAGCGCGGGTTTACCTGAAGCGGGAGGACCTCCTGCACACGGGGGCGCACAAGATCAACAACGTTCTCGGGCAACTCCTGTTGGCACGGCGGATGGGGAAAACCCGGATCATTGCGGAGACCGGGGCGGGTCAGCACGGGGTGGCAACGGCGGCGGGCTGTGCGCATTTTGGGCTGGAGTGCATTGTTTACATGGGGGCGGAGGACATGCGGCGGCAGGCCCTGAATGTTTTTCGGATGCGGCTCTGCGGGGCAGAGGTGCGCGCGGTCGAGAGCGGTCAGCGTACCCTCAAGGACGCGGTCAATGAGGCGATGCGTGACTGGGTGACGAATTCCCGGACGACCCACTACATTCTCGGTTCGGCATTGGGCTCGCACCCATACCCGATGATGGTTCGGGATTTTCACCGGGTGATCGGGCGCGAGGCAAGGGAGCAGATCCTGGAGATCGAAGGGCGGCTGCCGGACGAGGTTTTTGCCTGTGTTGGGGGCGGGAGTAATGCGATTGGTCTGTTCTTTGAGTTTCTGGATGAGCCGTCGGTGCGCCTCGTTGGGGTTGAGGCGGGTGGCCGCGGTCGCGGGGCGGGTGATCATGCCGCGAGGTTTCAGGGAGGACGACTCGGGATTTTGCAGGGGTGCAAAACCTGGATTTTGCAGGATCCGGACGGGCAGATCGAAAAAACCCATTCGGTATCGGCGGGGCTGGATTATGCGGCGGTCGGGCCCGAGCATGCTTTCTACCAACAAGCCGGTCGGATTGAGTATGATGCGGCGAGCGATGCGGAGGCTCTGGAGGCCTTTCAGCTCTTGTCGCGGACCGAGGGAATCATTCCGGCACTTGAAACGGCCCATGGATTGGCGGGGGCGTTTCGGCGGGCGGCGGAGTTGGACTCGGATAAGATCCTGATCGTCAACTTGAGTGGGCGGGGCGACAAGGACGTTGCCGAGGCGCAGAGGGTGCTCGGGATGACTGAGGCTGTCGTCTGACGATGAAGAGTATGACCGGATACGGGCGGGGCGAGGCGGAGGAGGGCGGAATGGCGCTTGTCGTTGAGCTCTCGTCGGTGAACCGGAAGAATCTTGATATCCACATCAACGGACTGCGCGATCACCCCGCGTTGGAGGGAAGGGTCGCCGCACGATTGCGGGAGATGGTTCACCGCGGGAACCTGAATGTGCAGGTGCAGCGGATGGAGACTTCGACGGTCCGTGATGAAGACGAAACGATCAAGGCGGCGGCAACACGTATCCAATATTTGGATACAATCGCAAAGCGGGCCGGGGTGGAGCTGAAGGTGGACGCGCGCTGGATTGATGAGACCCTGCGGGGAATCTTGTCCGAGTCCGTGGCGGAGCCAACTGATCGGTTGGGAGACTTGCTGGGAGCCTCTTTGGAAAGGGCACTGGAGGCCTTTGTTCGGATGCGGGTGACGGAGGGGGCCGTGATGCAGGCGGATCTGGAGGGGCGGGCAAAGGCAATTCGCGAGGCAGTCGGGCGCGTGCGTTCGGCGGCGGCGGGGACGGTTCCCCGGTACCGCGAATTGCTGTTGGGACGACTGCGAGATTTGGATTTGGAATGGGATGTAACGGACGAACGGGTGTTGAGAGAGGTTTTGGTCTTTGCGGACAAAATCGACATTGAAGAGGAGTTGACACGGATGGAGAGCCACCTTGATCAATTTGAGTCAGCCCTCGCGGAGAGCGGTCCGGTTGGGCGGAAGCTGGACTTTATCGCGCAGGAGATGAACCGGGAAATCAACACGATCGGGTCGAAAGGAAACGATTTGACGGTGAGCCGTGAAGTCATCTCGATGAAAACCGAGCTGGAGCGCATCCGCGAGCAGCTCGCGAATGTTGAATAAGGAATGTTGTGAATTTGTCATTACAAGATGGTTTAATCCTCTATTTGATCCTGCTGGGAAGTCTCTCGGTCCACGAATGGGCGCATGCCTGGACAGCGAACAAGCTGGGCGATCCAACCGCCCGTTCGTTGGGGCGGGTGACCCTGAATCCGATCGCGCACATTGATCCGATCGGGACGGTCTTTTTGCCACTTTTGATGATCCTGATGCCGGTTCCCTTTGCCATTTTCGGATGGGGAAAGCCGGTTCCGGTTGACAGGCGAAACCTTTCGAAACCGGTACGGGACGATGTCCTGATCGCGATGGCGGGGCCGCTCTCGAATCTCCTGATCCTGATCTTCGCGGCGGTACTGGTTGGACTGTATCTTCGGATCACGGGGGCCGACTCGATTGCAATGCCCCTGCAGTTTGTTTTCATGATTAACCTGGTCCTGATGATCTTCAACCTCCTGCCGATTCCGCCTCTGGACGGGTCACACGTTTTTCGTCATGCGGTCGGAATGACGGACATGACCTATTTCAAGTTAGCGCAGTGGGGTTTTGTGATTCTGATCGTGTTGATCAACTTCCCGCCCTTCCGGGCATTGCTCGGGGGAGCAATCCAGGGAGGGTTTGGCCTCGTTCTCGCGCTGGTGGGAATGGTAGCGGGTGCGGGATAATCCGAATGGTCCTTCGAAGAATTCCTTTTTGGGGTTGAGAATCCGGTCTTTTGTTGGTCGACTAACGGTCCATGCGAATTCAAAAACTCCTGATTCCGTTTCTTCTCGTTTCCCTCACCGCACTGCCGCTTCGGGCGGAGTCGGTCGATATCAAGGAGATGTCGATGCCGAAAATGTTTGGCTATTTCCTCGCTCTGAACCAAGGGCTGGAGGACCTCGGTTTTTCCGATGAGGAAAAGTCCGATTTGTTGGAAGGGATGACGCTGGCGATCCGCGAGGGCGCGATTCACAGCGAAGAGGACCTTCAAGTGATGATGCCGCAATTGCAGGCCTACCTCCAGGATCGCGTTGCGGCGCAGCAGGCGACGATGGCGGCAGCGGGGCAGGAAGCCGAGGCGGCCTACTTTGCAGAGTTGGACGGCAAGGAAGGCGTTACCAAAGACGATAGCGGTTTCTACTATGAGATTCTGGAGGAGGGCGATGGAGCCTTTCCGACAATGGATCAAGAGGTCGAGGTCAATTACGAAGGCCGCCTGATTGACGGGACGGTTTTCGATAGCTCCTACCAGCGCGGTCAGGCGGCGGTGTTTCCGTTGACTGGAGTGATCCCTGGCTTTGGAGGCGGGTTGACGAAGGTAAAGGAAGGCGGAAAAATCCGAATTCACATTCCGGCGGAGCTCGGTTATGGTAACAATCCCCCGCAGGGTTCGACGATCCGACCGGGTTCGACCCTGGTGTTTGAGGTTGAACTGCTCGACATCGTCGAGGCGGAGGCTGAAGCCCCGATGCCGGAGTAAGCGGAGAGGCCTTTCAGGTTTAAAAAGTCCGTCGTGAGATTGTTTCGCGGCGGGCTTTTTTTGGCGGGTTGTGCGATCGGTGTCCCCTGGCCTGGAAATACGTTTCGCTTGGGAAAGAGTGCGAGGCGGTATCGCTATCGTGCGGTCACAGCAAGAGGGGAAGGGATGGGGGTGCTGCGGACTCGTTATTATGGTTTCGGCGTCAAAAAGGGACTGGTTTCAATTCAACGTTTGAATGTGTGCCCGCATCTGCTAGATTTAGAGTATGTCGAATGAAAAAAACAATCACCCTGAAGTCGTGAACGGTCTGCGGCAAGTTGTCGCTGACACCTACTCGTTGCTTGGTTTGACCCATTTCTGTCACTGGAATGTTGAGGGGCCGGGTTTTTTCGCGCTCCATGATGCCTTTGAGCAGCAATATACGGAGCTGTTTACGGCGGTAGACGACATGGCTGAACGCGTTCGTGCGCTGGGGGCCTATGCTCCTGGGGGGCTGGCAAATCTGGCGGAGATGGCTGGGTTTGCAGGATTGCCGGAGGGGGCAGCGGCTTCCGAGATGGTGGAGCACCTTCTGGATGTAAACCAAAAGCTGATCACCCATCTGCAAGACACGCGGGATGCAGCCGGCGCGGCGAGTGACATGGAGACGGAGGACCTGATGGTCGCCCGGATTCAGGTTCACGAAAAGACCGCCTGGATGCTGCGGAGCTACCTGCGTTAGTCGGTAAATCACGCCCGATGATCCTCGCCGGGTTGGCTTTGTCGAGGCTCGGTCTGCGGCCCTTTGCAACGAAATCCGGTGGGATCGTGGGCTAGTCTATATCGATCTCGGGGGCGGCTTTGATGAGGTCGTCGAGGGCTTTGATTTGTTCGAGGAACGGTTGGAGCTTGTCGAGGGGAAGGGCGCTGGGGCCGTCGCAGAGAGCCCGGTCGGGGTCGGGATGTGCCTCGATGAAAAGCCCGGCGATTCCGGTCGCGATTCCGGCGCGGGCGAGTTCGACGGTTTGTTCGCGGCGCCCACCAGCGGCTTGCCCCGTGCCGCCGGGGATCTGGAGGGCGTGGGTGACGTCGAAGACGACAGGGAGCCCAGTGGTGCGTTTCATAACCCCGAATCCGAGCATATCGACCACGAGGTTGTTGTAGCCGAAGCTGGTACCCCGTTCGCAGAGGAGGATCCGGTCATTCCCGCATTCCTCGATCTTTTTAGCGATGTGAGCCATCTCGCGGGGGGCGAGGAACTGGGCTTTCTTGACGTTGATGACGGCACCGGTTTTGGCGAGAGCGATGACGAGGTCGGTTTGTCGGCTGATGAAAGCGGGCAGCTGGAGGATGTCGCAGACCTCAGACACGGGCTGAGCCTGGGCGGGTTCGTGGACATCGGTGAGGATGGGAACGTCAAAGGTTTCCTTAACCTCGCGAAGCCATTCAAGACCGGTGTCGAGTCCGGGTCCACGAAAAGAATGGATTGACGAGCGGTTGGCCTTGTCAAAAGAAGCCTTGAAGACGTAGGGGATCCCGAGATCGGAGGTGATCGACTTGTAGGATTCGGCCGCGCGGAGGGCGAGATCGCGGCTTTCGAGAACGTTAATGCCCCCGATCAGAACGAAGGGGTGGCGGTTGTTGAAGGTCAGGGAACCGAGATGAACGGATTTGGATTCCATTCGAGAGCCGTAAGGGGAGAGGGGCGCAGGGGCAACCTATTCAAACTCTCCGTCCCCGGAAAAGTCCATCTCGCGGACGCGTTTGGATTCGCGAAGCTTTTCGACCTTGATACGGATCATTTCAACCTGGTCGGTCGGGTTGTTGATGGCTTTGAGGACGAGAGTGGGAGTGGTGCGGTCGGATGTATGCAAAATGATATTACCGCGTCCGATAATGCGGAGCCAGAACGGTCGCTCGATTTCGGTGTCTTTAACCCGATAGAGTTCGAGGGTGTCGGTTTTTTTGTTGAGGACGCCCTCGTGAGTCTTGAGGCGCTGATCGGTGAGTTCGTATTTAAAGTTGCGGGTTTCGAGATATTTCCAGAGGGCGTAAGCACCCGGAATGAGGAAAACGACCAGAGCGTAGATGAGCTGGACCCAGCCGGGGAGGCCGCCGAACGAGGACCAATAAAGGATCAAGACGATGAAGCCGGCGAGGAAGATAAATCCACAGATGGCGTAGGTCTTGAGATTCAGCCACTGGGAAGGGTTGCCGAGCCAGACATCGGCCTCGTTTTCGTCGTTGCCGGAGGGCGGGGTCCGGGGGGTCGTGGGATGAGGGGAAGAGGATGGGGATGGGGAAGTGGGGGGGGTGGAGACGGGGACGGTGGAGACGGGAGGTTTGGGGGCAAAATCGAGGGAAAGCCACTCGCCATCGGGGAGATCTTTCTGACTATCGTGAAGGATTTTGACGCTCGAAACCTTGTTTTCAAGGGACTCGATAATCGAGAGGAGCGATTTTGGGGCGGAGGCTTTCTGGCCATCTGAAAAACTCCACCAAAGGTCTGCGAGACCCTGATCCTCCATGCGTTTGCGAATTTCCCGTTCAGTCATAATTTGGAATTGTGGGGATGGATTCGGGAAAGGCAAAGCTGAATGGGATCGGGAGACGGGAATGTTACAGGTGGAGGGGAGGGAAAGTTCCCGACCTCGGTGTTTGGAATTGCGCTCGACCCCGGGGTGGGGAGGTCGAATGCTGGGGAGATGTTTCGGACGATTGGCAGTCATCTCTTTAGCTTTGATGTTGAATGGATTCCGGATCCGGTGGCAGCGCAGCGTTTGACAGGGGCGTCGGCGGGGTCGAGTGGGGGGGAGATTCAAGCGGGATGGAATGCGCTCTGGCAACGGGGTGGGGCAACAGCCGAGAATCCGCAGCCTTATCTAAAAACGATCCTTTGTCGTATTGTTTCGATCTGCGGGGTGTATCGCGAGTCAACGGTTGACGGGCCGAAATTGCAGTTGGTCTCGTTGCCAAAGCAGCCGGAGAAGGCAGATCAGGTGCCAGAGGCAGCTATCCTGAGGGGTTTCCTGAAAGCCGTCGGACGAAAGAAGCCACAATTGGTTGGATACAATTCGGCAGAGGCGGATATCCCGATTATCGTACAGCGGTCGATCGTGCATGGCCTCTACGGGGAGGGGATGGGAACCCGTCCGGAGAAACCCTGGGAGGGGGTTGATTACTTTGCGAACAGTGCGGATGCGTCGATTGATCTGGCACCGATTCTGGGGCGGTTCAGGCAAATGCCTTCGCTGCACGAGGCGGCGGTTTTGAGCGGGATACCGGGAAAAGTCGATGTGAGTGGTGGAAGTGTTCCCGAGATGTGGTTACAAGGGCGGATCAGGGAGATTGTCGCCTACAATGAATTCGATGCCCTGACGACCCATTTGCTGTGGGCGCGGGTGGCCCATTTTGCGGGACTTTTGTCAAAGGATGCATACGTCGAGGAGCAGGAGGCAGTGGAGGGCCTGATCGAGACGGAGATTGCGAATGGCAAGAAACACCTCGGGAGGTTTTTGGAGGTCTGGCGGGATCTGCGGGGTGGGGCAATTCGGACAGATTCTTGATGTGTTCAGAAAATGGATACGAAATCGCCGAAAGGGTGATTATCGAAACGATTGCGAGCTTGCCGGAATTGGTGAGGGAGGAAGCCGTTAAGGTCGGGTTCTTGATTTATGACGAGCCCTTCGACGGTCTCGATTCGGACACGCTGGGCTTTTATCCGGCGATGGAAAGTGACGTTGTGGCGGAGCAACCCGGACCGATCTTTATGTTTCTGGGGCCGATTGCGCGTTACGCGGCGGAAATCAGGGAGACGTTTGAGTCCGAGGTGGAGCGAACCTATCTGCACGAATTGGGACACCACCTCGGATGGGATGAAGATGATCTGACGGCGCGGGGTCTGGGGTGAGGTCGGGT
>CAZFLQ010000022.1:13497-25619 GCA_964519935.1 uncultured Puniceicoccaceae bacterium
TCGGAATGAAAGTCGTGAAGGGGGTGTTTGTGAGGGTTGCTTTTCTCGGGGTGATGGTGACAGTGAATCCATGGCTGAGGTTGAATCGAATGGTTTTCCCCCGGAGTCGGTGGACGTGGCGATCGTGGGTGCGGGTATTGCCGGATTGATCGCGGGGACCCTTTTACAGCGGGCAGGGGTTTCGGTTGCGGTGGTTGACAAGGGGCGCGGTGTCGGGGGTCGAATGTCGACCCGGAGGACAGATGCGGGGATTTTTGACCATGGGGCACAGTATTTCACGGTGCGAACTGCGGCGTTTCAGCGATTCGTGAACGAATGGATGGACGCGGGAGTGATTCGGGAGTGGTTCCGGCATCTGGACGACGAAAAAGAAAGCGCAGGGCATCCGCGGTATATTGGAGTGCGGGGAATGAGTTCGGTTCCCAAGACGCTCGCGGCGGGCCTTTCGGTTCGGACCGGGTTTAGGGTCTCGTCGATTCATTGGAACGACGGGATCTGGAGCCTGCGGGACGCAGCAGGAAGCGTCGGCTTGTGCAGTCGCTTTTTGTTGATGACGGCACCTTTGCCGCAGACCTTTGCGCTGGTCGAGGAGGCGTTGCCGAAGGTGATTGATACCAACGAGGCGGAGCGATTTCGTGGTTTTTCATACCGGCGGAGTTTGACCGCAATGGTGACCTTTGGGGCACCGACAAGGATTGGCGGATTTGGGGGGCTAAAGCACGGGCACGAGGATGTAGCCTGGGTGGCTGATAATCATCTGAAGGGGATTTCCCCGGTTCCCGGTGCGGTGACGATTCACAGTAGTTATGGGTTTGGTGAGCGCTACTGGGATGCTGACCCCGCAGAGTGGTCCCAGAGGCTGATCGAGGCGGTGCGGGATTGCTGTGACGGACCAGTCGAGGCCTTGCAAACCCACCGTTGGCGTTTCAACATACCGGATCGCCCAATGGACCAAGAGGTTTACCTCAAGCGTCGCGAGCACCTCGTTCTGGCGGGGGACGCTTTCGGGGGGCCTCGGGTTGAAGGATCGGCTCTCTCGGGAATTGCGGCGGCGGAAAAGCTGCTGGAGATTCTTTAAAAAAAATCCCGGACCGGAGATCGGAGCGGGACTTTTTAAATTGGTTTCGGGCGAACGTCCGGGACCCGATGGAATTAATCTTCCGGGCGGGTCTTGCGGAGACCGATGACACGGTCGCCATCTTTCCACTGGCCGCGTTTGCGGAGCAAATCAATTCGTTCGAAGCGCTTGAGGACGCTGCGTTTACCAAAGGCACTGGTCGTACCCGCTTTGAAACTGTTGTGCTGTGACATGATGGAAAAGTTGGAATCTATTTTATGTTAGGAAGGATTCAAGCTCTTTTTTTTAGGAAAATGGTTTGTTTCGCGGGTTTGGCAGATACAGGTTTGATCAATGATCGAGCGGTTGTTTCTGGTCTCTTATCTGGTATTCCTGGGGATGATCAGGTTTGTGGGCACACCGGGGGTGCTGGGCGCGTTGCTGCCTCCGGTGATCGCGTTTGCGGCGATCTTTATTTTGCGGAAGGCGTGGGCAGGGTTGCTCCTCGGGGGAATCGCAGGGGCCTTTCTTTTGTCGGGGGGGCAGCCGGTTGGTGCGATTCGGGTGTTTTTAGAAAGTGGCGTCTTTCCGGCTCTCGACGGAAGCTGGCATATTGGGGCAATACTTTTCACATTCTTGCTGGGATCGTTTGCGGCGGTGGTGGAGGCGTCGGGAGGGTTCGGGCGATTGATGGACCGATTTTTGAATGGGAAGGGGGGAGATGATCGGAGGCGATTCCAAGTCGGGGCGGGTGGATTCGGGTTACTTTGTTTTTTTGACGGTTTGGCGAACAGTCTGCTGGTAGGGCGGGTGCTTTCGGGGGGGGCGGACCGCGCGGGGGTTTCGCGAGTCAAGCTGGCCTACATAGCGGACAGCACGGGGTCGGCGCTGGCCTGCGTGGCCTTCATTTCGACCTGGATTGCGGCGCAACTGACCTACATCGGGCAGGCGGTGGGGGCGACCGGCCTGGAGGTGGCCCCGAGTGCCTACGAGCTGTTTTTCGCGTCGATTCCTTACAATTTCTACTGCTTGTTGACCCTGTTGCTGGTGTTTGTGGTGGCGCTGACAAACTGGAACCCGGGAGCGATGGCGGCTTTTGAGGCGCGGGCGCAGGATGGCAGATTGCAGATGTCTGATGGCGGATTGCAGATGGCAGATCGGCTACGGCGGACAGGAGGCGAAGGGGCGGCGGCGTGGCGGGCGCTGGTGCCGATGGTAGTCCTGGTGTTAGCGATTCCGGTGTTTTTTTACATCTGGGAAACCGATCCCCTCTGGCCGGTGACGGTTGAAAAGTTGAGGCTTAGCTTCGGAGGTTCGGCCGGTCCCTACGCCTTGACGGCGGGGGCAGGGGCGGCGTTGCTGGCGGCGTGGATCTGTTTTCCGCGCCGGGAGCGACCGGGAGAGGTTGAGGCCGCGATGGGGCGGGGGGCAGCGACTTTTTTGCATCCGATCCTGATTCTGGTTCTGGCGTGGACTTTCGGGAATCTTTTGAAGGCACTGGGGACGGCGGCGGTGATCGCGGATTTTCTCTCCGGCGGAGTTTCGCCAGCGTTTTTTCCGGGGGTTGTATTTCTGACGGCGGCGGTGACCTCGTTCGTGACAGGGAGTTCCTGGGGGACGATGGGGTTGTTGATGCCGATCGCAATCCCGACTCTGTTTGGACTGGAATCGTTGACCGGGACGGCTGATGGCGAGGCTTTTCTACAATGGTTGCCCGCGACGATAGGGGCGGTTTTTGGCGGGGCGGTCTTCGGGGATCATTGTAGCCCATTCAGTGACACAACCATTGTCAGTTCGGTCGCGTGTGGGGTCGAGCCGGGGGATCACGTCCGGACGCAGTTGCCCTATGCTATGTTTGCGGCGGGGGTGAGTGGGATCGTTGGGTACGGTGGGATCGCCCTTGGGTTGCCGGTCGGATTGGCATTGGCCGGGGCGGTTGTAGTGGTGGTGGCATTGCCGGTATGGGCGAATTGGTGGCGTGGTCGGTCACAACCCGCGAGGTCGGTTTGAGCTTGCCATCGGGAAGGTGAGAACCGTTCTTTTGGGCGATGCCTCTTCCGCCTCAGCGACACGTACGGATACTTGAAGTGCTTCGGGAAGAAGGGGCGGTCCGGACCTCGGATTTGGCAGACATTTTTGAGGTTACGGACGAAACAATTCGCAGGGATCTCGAGCAATTGCACCGGGAACGTCTCCTTGTGCGGACCCACGGAGGAGCGATTGGACTGGAGCATCCGGGGCGCGAGCTTTCGTTGGGGGAGAGAGAAATTCGCAACCTCGAATTAAAGGAACGGATCGCAAAGGAGGCTTCCAAGCTGGTGCGGCCTGGTGACGTTCTCTTCATTGATGCGAGCTCGACGGCCTTGCAACTGACCCGGTTCCTGCCGGAGATGGATCTGACGGTGGTGACGAACGCCCACCGGGTGATTAGTGATCTGGCAGGTCGAAGTGCGATACGGCTGATTGGAACGGGAGGGCAGTTCGACCCGCGTTCGCAATCCTACGTTGGGCCGATTGTGGAATACACATCGCGTCGGTTCCACCTCAACTGGTTTTTCTTTTCCGGGAACGGGATGGATGCGGTGCGCGGGGTCAGTGAAAGCAACGAGGCGCAGGCCAATTTTAAAGGAGAGGTTCGCTCTTTGGCGGAACGCTCTGTACTGCTGGCGGACAGTACAAAAGTTGGACAAAAGTCGTCTTACTTTTTTTGCCCCCCGGAGGCAATCGACCTCTGGATTACAGATGGAGGGGATGGGTTGGAAGCGTTCGAAGGGACGGTAGGCAAAACCATGGTGGTCTAGTATCCTGGATCAATGGGTAGGAGAATTTTCTTAAAATGTGGGAAAATTTTGATTTGACAAGAAACCCACAAAATCCAAAGCTGGCTCTTCGATGGTCAATTCCCCACTGATCCCCAATCCCTACACAGTCGAGCACCTCGTTCGGAGAGTTGTCTACGAGCGGATGGGGTTGCCGCTGCCGACGGGGGCGGACGCGCCGAATCCGCTGGTTGTTAACAGCAGTGCGCGGCACTGCCATCTGACCCAAGAGGCGGTCGAGCAGCTTTTCGGGCCCGGTCATCAGTTGACCCCGATGAAGTGGCTGTATCAGGAGGGGCAATACGCGGCGGAGGAGACGATTACCCTAATTGGTCCACGCAGCCGGGTCATTTCGAACCTTCGGATTCTCGGTCCTTGCCGTACCCTGAACCAGGTCGAGTTGGCTTTTACCGATGCCCGGTCATTGGGCTTTGATTGTCCGGTCCGCCAATCGGGAAACATCGCGGGGTCGCCTGGTTGTATGCTGATGGGACCAAAGGGCTTTTTCGAGATGCCGGAGGGAGTGATCCGGGCGGCGATTCATGTCCACATGGCACCGGAGGACGCCGACTTTTACCGTGTTGAGAACAAGGATTTCATGAACCTGCGGGTTCACGGCGCCTGCCAGACCGTATTTGAGAAAGTTTTTGTTCGGGTCGATCCGGCCTTTCGTCTCGAAGTCCACCTCGATACGGACGAGGCGAACGGTTGTGGGCTCGGACCCGATACCTTTTGCGAACTGTTTCGCTAATCAGTTCACAATCCTGAACCACCAATCATCAAATTAACCCCCGAAACCAATAAGCTATGAGTCAAGCACTCGGAATGATCGAAACCAAAGGATTCGTCGGCAGCGTGGAAGCGACTGACGCGATGTCCAAAGCAGCTGGCATCGAACTGGTCAAACAAGTCCAGATCGGTGGCGGCTTTCTCACCGTAATCGTCAGAGGCGATGTCGGAAGTGTCCGTGCGGCAATCGATGCCGGTGCGGATGCTGCTGCGAAGGTTGGCGAACTCGTCTCGTCGAACATTATCGCCCGCCCGCACGAGGATCTCCTAAAATCCTTTGGCATCTGATTCAACCAAACACCCACACATAGAAAGAAACGACCATGTCTGCAAAAGCACTCGGAATGATTGAAACAAAGGGGCTTATTTGCCTGATCGCGGCCTCGGATGCGGCCCTGAAGGCAGCTGATGTCACGATGACGGGCTGGGAAAAGGTCGGCAGCGGCCTTGTTACGGCGATTTTCCAGGGCGACGTTGCCTCGGTAAAGGCTGCGGTTGAGGTCGGTGCGGAAGCGGCCCGCCAGCACGGCGAGGTTGCGGCGGTCGAGGTGATTGCCCGTCCGCACGAGGATCTCGGCAAGCTCGGAACCTTTTTGCCCGCCTGAACTAGCTGAAAGGGCTGTTCCGTTCGTGGATTCATGAAGATCCTGATCGCCAATCTTGGTTCGACCTCCTTCAAATACCGCCTTTTTGCGGTTGAGGGAGATGAGGTCGTGCCCGGGCGCAAGGGTGGCTACGAGCGGGTCACAAACTATCGTGAGGTGATTGCTGATGCCGTCGCAACTCTGGTTCGGGAGGGCGATCTTGCGGGGCCGGAGGAGATTGCGGCGGTTGGCTTCAAGACGGTCCTGGGGGTGAATCTGACGGGATGTGTGGAAGCGGATGCGGCTTGTCTGGAGGCATTGGAGGCGGGGGCGGCAGTAGCACCGGCGCACAATCCGGCCTACGCGGCGGGGATTCTTCAGTTCGGCGAAGTTCTCCCGAAGGCGCGCCGGGTGGCCCTGTTTGAGACTGCGTTTCACAGGCATGCTCCCCGTCCGGCGAGGTCCTATGCTGTCCCGGCGGAATGGGCCGAGGCGGGTTTGGTCCGTCACGGATTCCACGGGGCGAGCCACAAGTTCATTGCGGAGCGGAGTGCCGAGCTCCTCGGACGCGAAGACATTGCGGATCGCGTCCGTTATCTTTACCACCGACTGTTTGAAGCGTTTGCGGGGACGCCCCTGCGGGTGGTGTCATGCCACCTTGGCGGGAGCAGTTCGATCACGGCAATCCTGAATGGGGTTTCAGTTGGTACCTCAATGGGGATGAGCCCCCAGAGCGGTCTGCCCCAAAACAACCGGACGGGTGATCTCGATGCGATGGCGGTGCCCTTTCTTCAGCGGGAGTTGGGGCTGTCCCTTGATGCGATTGAGGAGGGGCTGAACCAGCGGGGTGGGCTGCTCGGGCTGAGTCGAGGGGTAAGCAACGACCTGCGTGACTTGCGGGCGGCGGCGTTGAGCGGCGACCGGGAGGCGGACTTTGCAATTGATTTTCTGATTCACGAGATCCGCCGTTACCTCGGGAGCTATGCCTTTCAGATGGGGGGGCTGGACGCGATCGTTTTCACCGGGGGGATCGGGGAGAACGATACCGAACTGCGGGCAGCGGTCTGCGCGGGACTGGAATGCTACGGGATCAGGTTGGACGCGGACCTCAATGCCGCGACGATCCGGGGGGCGGAAGGAAGGCTCTCTCCCGATGATGCGCCTGTGGCGATCTACACGATTCCGGCGAACGAGGAGTTGGTCGTTGCCCGGGAAACCCTCCGCTTCCTGCGGCGGGAGAAAACCTGAAATTTTTCGAACTACCTAATAACCCTGAACTAAAAACATTATGTCACAACAAGCCATTGGACTGCTCGAAACAAAGGGATTGGTCCCCCTCGTCTGCGGAACGGATGCTATGCTGAAGGCAGCGAACGTCACCCTCACCGGTCCGATGACCGGGGTGGGTTCAGCGCTGGTCTGCGCGACGATCACAGGTGACGTTGCCGCCGTCAGTGCCGCCCTTGAGGCAGGCGCGGAAACTGCGCGGATGCACGGCGAGGTCGTCAGTGCGCACGTGATTGCCCGGCCTCAGGAGGAGACCACCAAGATCCTTCCCTCGGCTCCATCCCGGTCAACCGCCCGCAAAACGGCGAGCGCCTGAGCGGATGTTCCTCGCCCGCGTCATCGGACAGGTTGTTGCGACCCGCAAGGAAGCGTCCTTGCAGGGCAAGCGTTTGCTTGTGCTGCGTCCGCTCCTCGCCGATCCGGACAAGCCGGGAGGCTTGAAATACGGATCGAACACAGTGATTGCCCTCGACGGAGTCGGGGCCGGGGAAGGCGCAACGGTTCTTTTCGTCCAAGGCAGTTCGGCCCGAATGTGCGAGGGGATGAAACCGATCCCGACGGATGCCGCGGTCGTAGGGATTGTTGATTCGGTTCAGATTCTCGGGGAGGCCGCCGAGCTGACGGATCCGGCAGGGAGTTGATATCGAAGTCCCTTTTTACGAAACCCAACCCGGCGGGGTATGATTCCGCCATTGAAACCTTTCTTTCCTTTTCATGGACGCTTCAACAATTGAGTCAATTGTCACCGAGGTTCTCAGTCGCCTCGGCAACGCGGGTAAACCGCAATCCAACGGTCACCATCCGCCGACCCCGGCGATCCGGAGGAGTGCCCGCCGCCCGGGGGTCTATGCGGATGCAGAGAGTGCGGCGACGGCGGCACGACGCGGATTTGAGCAACTGCGGGCGCATGGATACGAGGCGCGCGCGAAGGTTGTCGCGGTGGTCAAGGAACTCTGTGCGGCAAATGCCGAACCTTGGGGTAAGATCGAGCTGAGCGAAACAAAAATTGGACGGTTGGACCACAAGATTGCGAAGTTGAACGGCATCCCGGGCATTCCCGGAGTCGAGTGGTTACAGCCCTATGGGATGAGCGGGGACCGCGGAATTGCGATGGAGGAGCAGTCGCCCTTTGGGGTCGTTCTGGCAATCTCGCCGGTGACCCACTCGATCCCGACGATTGCCTGCAACATCATCAATATGGTCGCGGCGGGGAATGCGGTAACAGTCAACGCACATCCTGGCGGGGCCGACTGTGCGGCGATGGCGGTGGCGGAGTTCAATCTCGCGATCGAGCGCGAGACAGGGATCACTGACCTGATTACGATCGTCGAGAAGCCTTCGCTGGAGTCCTTTGACGCCTTTTGCAAGAGCCCCGAGGTTGATCTGATCTGTGTAACAGGCGGTCCCGGAGTGGTTCGGGCGGCGATGATGAGCGGTAAGCGGGCAATCTGTGCCGGGCCGGGAAATCCCCCGGTGGTGGTGGATGAAACGGCCGACCTTCGGAAAGCGGCGAACGACATCATTCTCGGGGCGGCCTTTGACAACAATCTCCTCTGTATCGGGGAAAAGCAGATCTTTGTTCTCGATTCGGTCTACAACGCCTTTTTAAGGGAATTTGAAGCGGCAGGGGCAGCCCGGCTAAACGCGACCCAGTTCGCCGCCCTGACGGCAAATGCCTTTACGGACAAACCGGATGCTGGTGGCTGTTCACACCCCGTCTTGAACCGCGATTTGGTTGGGATGGATGCGACGGGATTGGCGCGGATTGCGGGGGCATCGGTTCCGGCTGGAAGCGAGCTGCTTTTTGCGGAGAGCGACGCGAACCATCCTTTTGTCGAGGAAGAGCAGATGATGCCTTGTGTGCCCGTGGTGCGGGTGCGGGATTTTGCCGAGGCAGTCCATTTGGCGGTGGAATCCGAACACGGCTACAAACATTCCGGGATGATTCACACGATGCACGTTGGGCACATGACGGAGATGGGTCGCGCCCTCGACAGTACTCTTTTCATAAAGAACGGTCCCTGCATTGCGGGACTCGGAATGGGTGGAACCGGATACGCGAGTTTTTCGGTTGCGACCACCACGGGGGAGGGGATCACAACCCCGGCTACGTTTACGCGCACCCGGCGCTGTGTCCTTGTGGATAATCTGAACATTGTTTAATTAATGCAGCTTGCCCGAACAATTGGCCATGCCACGGCGACGATTCGTCACCCCTCAATGAAGGGTGTGCGTTTGGTTCTGTGCGAAACCCTCGGGGTGGACGGAACTCCGACCGGCGGGTTGGTGCTGGCGGCCGACTGGACGGGTTCGGGACTTGGAGCGACGGTCGCGGTGACCTCGGATGGGAGTGCGGCGGCGTTTCACATCGGGACGACACAGACACCGTTGCGGGCAGTGATCCTGGGCCAAGTCGATTCGCAAGAATCTCTTTCTACATCCGGAAAGGAGCCGACGGCGGCATGAAGATCGGCAAGGTCATCGGGCGGGTAGTGCTGAGCGCGGCGGTTCCGGAATACCGGGGCGGACGATGGTTGCTGGTGGCACCTTGTGGAAAGGCCGACCTAGTAAAGGCAGCCGACCGACCGATCCCGCGCGGCGGTCCCTCCCTGGTTTGTTTTGATTCCCTCGGTGCGGGCACCGGGGATTGGATTGGTTACACCGAAGGGGGAGAGGCGGCGGCCCCCTTTGAAAAACCGATGCCGATTGACGCCTACAACTGCTGTATCCTCGACACTGTCGGGATAGGTAGCCGCAACCTGATTTCACCATGAGTCTTCTAACCCTGAATGATGCCAAGAGCCGGATTGCAGCCGGCGAATGTGCCCGGCGCCTGCTGGGCGAAACCCGCCTGACACCGTCCGCTCGTGACTACCTGCGAGAGGTGGCAGGCGAATCCGTGACGGCGGTTCGGTCGCCTGGACCGGTCGCGGCGCAGTCGTCCGGGAAGGTAACCCGCCCGGCGGAACCGATTCTGCCCGACTACGAATTTCGCTGGAAGGCAGGGGCGGATCCTTCGTCGTCGGAGGCAATTGAGTCCTTTTTCAATTCGCCAGAAATCGAGATTCTCAAGCGCCGAATCGTCGATATGGGCCGTCGGATGTGGCAAAAGGGCTACACCGATGGGAACGGCGGGAATCTGACAATCCGGGTGGGAGACAATCTGGTTCTTTGCACGCCGACCCTGATGAGCAAGGGCTTTATGCAACCGGAGGATATGTGTCTGGTGGATTTTGACGGCAAACAACTGGCGGGGCGAATGAAGCGCACGAGCGAGGTCATGACCCACCTCGGAATCATGCGTCGCCAGCCGGAAGCGAAAGCCTGCTGCCACGCGCACCCTCCCCACGCGACTGCTTTTGCGGTCGCGAAGGTTTCACCGCCGACGTGTCTGATTCCAGAGGCGGAGGTTTTCCTCGGCGTCATTGGATCATCGAAGTATTGCACCCCCGGTTCGCCCGAGAACGCAGATACAGTTGGTGAGGCAGCGATTGAGCACCAAGCCGTCCTGATGGAGAACCACGGCGTGATTACCTGGGGAAAGGACATCGAGGATGCCTATTGGAAGATGGAGAACACAGATGCCTACTGTCAGACCGTTCTCCTCGCCTCGATGTTGGGCAAGCCCCTCACCCCGATCAGCGGGGAACAGGCGAAGGATTTGATCAAGATCAGGAAGCAACTCGGGATGGCGGACTATCGCGAAAGCTGGAAGGAGTGCGAACTCTGTGACAACACCGAGTTTGCGCCCGGTTTTGCATCCCAGCCGAGCCCCTGCGCTCTTCCGGCAACGGATCGTAGCAAAGCGAACAAAACCCGTTTGCCGGATGCGGGGGCCGAGCGCGTGATTCGCGAGGTAACCCGTCAACTGTTGGAACGAATGAAGAACGGTGGGTGAGACCCCTCTGAAAGACTCGTGAACTGAACCCGAAACGATAAACTTGAAAGGAAAACGGCGGATGAAAGTAACAATTATTGGCGGCGGTGGCCGCGTCGGATCGAATGCAGCTTTTGCCCTGCAATGCGCGGGGATCATTCCGGAGATCCAGATTTTGGATGCAAATACGGAGCTGGCGGAGGGGGAGGCTCTCGACCTGCTACACGGGGCGGCGACCCTTGGTGACCAGCGGATCTATGCGGGAGACTACGACCGGGCGAAGGACTCGGACATTTTCATCATCACGGCGGGATTGCGCCGCAAGCCGGACGAATCGCGGCTGGAGCTGATCAATCGCAATGTCGGATTGTTCGGTTCAATTCTAGGGAGCATTGAGTCGGCAGGCTACCGTTCGGATGCGCAGTTTTTCATTGTCTCAAATCCGGTCGATATTTTGACCCGGCTGGCGGCGGAGCAGCTGAACGTTCGGAAGGAACAGGTCTATGGGCTGGGGACGATGCTGGACACGGCTCGGTTCCGATCGCTGATCGGGGTGGAGCTGGGGCTGCCGACGACCCAGGTCAAGGCAATGATTCTCGGGGAGCACGGGGATTCGATGCTTCCGGTCTGGTCGAGTGCGACCGTAGCGGGGATGCCTCTGACCGGCCTGAAGGCCTGCACCCCATCGTTTCAAACGAAGATCTTTGAACGGGCGAAAGGCAGTGGGGCGGAGGTTATTCGCCGCAAAGGTGGTGCCGGCTGGGCTGTGGGGGCGACGATTGCGGAGACGGTTCATTCCGTTGCACTGGACAAACGGCAGATTCTTCCCGTTTCGGCGGTGCAGTCCGGAGCCTACGGTCTGAAAGAAACATCCCTGAGCGTTCCGACAGTTCTAGGGCGTTCGGGGATCGGAGGATTTGTCGAGTTTGAGCTTTGGCCGAAAGAAATGCAGGCTCTGAAAGCTTCGGCGAGGTCGCTCGACGAGATCTTTGCGAAAGTTCGCGGGTAGAGCGCCTCCGCCAGTATCCGGTCCCGCAAATCAGGGGGAGTACGCGGCACGAGCCGTTTCGACGCGCTCAGGGCACCTTTGGTGCGGGCGGAGCCCTTACGCTGAAAGGCCCAGACCTCGATGGAATTGGACAACTAGACTGACAGGGAGAGCGGTTCGTGACCTACATCTCGGATCACGGCGACATGCTCATGAGCCACCGACTGCTAGGGAAGGGGCCGACGGTTTATGAGGAAGTCGGAAGAGTTCCCTCTATCATGCTCTGGAAAACCGGATAAAGGCGTTCGTAGTCTCATAAACCGGATTTGGATTACGCGCCGCCGCGACGACCCGATCCCCGTGTGCAAGCAAGGCCCGGCGAACACCTCGGCAAATGCCTCGGAAGGCACTGGTGATGAACCGGGTTCTAATGTCGGGAAGACGGCGCCCGGCGGTTCAATCTAAGATTTTTACGATTAACGTTTGGCGAGCACCTTGGCCTCGTATTGTTTCACCGCGGGTAACCATTGCTGGTCGGCGGGCGTTTCGTGGCGGGCGCAATATTCGTTCCAGACGATACCCCAGGGGAGGCTGTGGACGTCTTCCATCATGGCGAGGCGGGTGGTGTAGTCGCCCGCATTTTCGGCGTGGCGGAGTGCTTGGGTTGGATTGAGCAAGCCGAGTAGGAGACCCTTCTTGGCGTTGCGCGTACCGATGACCC
>CAZFLQ010000023.1:0-9408 GCA_964519935.1 uncultured Puniceicoccaceae bacterium
GGGAAGTCCTGTCACTGCTCCCCTCCCAAACGGTCTTCTAACTCTTCAAAAATCGTCAGGTAGGAGGATCGAATCTCCTGTTCGATCGCAACAACTGAGGCATGATCGTAGGTGTGAGAAGTGGCGTTTCGCCGATTGATCGCCGCGAGCCAGGACTCGGCATCGGAAACAAGGTCAAATTGGAAGGCCCTACGCACGATGTCCTTGGGGTAGCGTTCGTTCAGTCCGCGTTCCTTCATGAATTCACGTAGCGTTTTCCATCCGGTTTCAACTGTTACTTCGAAAGCCTGGATCAGCCCCATACGTTCAATATCGTTTGGGTCGCTGATCGAGACAGCTTGATCGAGGAATCTCTTCGCCGAGCGAAAGTGGGAAAATTGCTGCTTCCAGCGAATATCCTGATTGGATGATGTCATTCCAGTTTCCGGGTAGCGTTGATGATCAAATTCAGTGAATGGAGGGTGGTGGTTTGTTTTCCGATATCCAAATTGTGGACGGTAGCATGTCCTTCACTCGAAGCGATCTCAAGTGAAATTGATGGGTTGGACAGGTGGGCAGGTTCGGCAACCACCCGCTGGAAGCGCGTGGGCACTGTAGCGACGCGCATCCTGTGTGTGGTTCAGGGCAGTGCGCCGAGGCCTTGGGCGGCGGTGAGGACCTCGTCGACGGTGATGGCGGCGAAGCAGCGGTCCCATCTTTGAAAACGGGTTTCGCCTTTTTGCGGGGGTAGGTTGGAGATGAGGGTCTCGGTTCGCGGGCCGAGGGTTTTCCAACGGGCGGGGGCATGTTTGGGGTCGCACTGTCCCATCAGGTTGACGGTGGGGGTTCCAAGAGCGGCGGCGAGGTGGGATGGGCCGGTGTCCCTTCCGACGTAAAGGGATGCGTCGCGGAGGAGGGAGGTCAGTTCGCGGAGGGAAGTCTGGCCGGCGAGATCGTGGAGGTGGCGGTGGTCCTTGTTGTCGACGGTTCCACGAATGCAAGTCCAGGCGTCCTCGTCGACCGCGCCACCGGCAATGATGACGGTGAGGTGGTGGTCGCGGATCAGGCGTTGGGCGAGTTCGCCATAATGTCCAGCGGGCCAGCGGGGTTTGTCCCCGAAGGCAGCGGGATGGAGAACGGCGTAATGCCGTTCGAGCCCACAGTCGGGGAAGCGGTTGATGAGTTCCATCCGGGAGGGGAAGTTGCCTTCGATCCAGGGGGTCGGTTTGGCGGGAAGTTCGACCCCGAGCCTTTCGAGGAGGTCGAAGTTGCAGACTGCCTCGTGACGGTCGCCGCGGTGGCGGCGGTAGCGGACGGATTCGGTCAGGAAGGAGGCACCGGCACGGCGGTAGCCGATCCGGACAGGGATTCCGGCGAGGGCGGAGCCGATGTGGAGGGCGGGATCGGGGTGAAGGTGGACGATCCCGCCGGCGGCTTCGCGGCGGAGTCGCGATCTCCAGATGAGGGTTCGTCGGGAGAGGCTCTGCCGGTTGAAACGGGGGGCGGGAATGAGACGGTCGATTCCGGGGTGGTCGCGCAGGAGTGATGTGAGATTGGGGGCGACGAGGAAGGCGAGGGGGGTCTCGGGAAGGGCGGCGCGGAACGGAGCGATTACCGAGGTGGAAATAACGACATCGCCGAGGCGGTCGGGGCGGGATAGAATGACGGGTGGAGGTGTCATTGTTCAAGGATCGTGGCGGGCGGAACGGATCCGATCAAGCAGTGCCTGTGTCTGGGTGAGAGCATTAAAGTGTGTTTCGACCCATTGGCGGGCGTTGCTAACGATCGTTCGGACGGAATCTGGGTCGGTAAAAAGGTCAGAGATTGTGGCGGCCCAGTTGGTGGGATTGCGGGAATCGATCAAGAATCCGGTTTGATGGTCGATGATCGCCTCGCGGACGCCGGGTTGGTTGGAGGCGACGACCGGAAGCCCGATCGCCATAGCCTCGGGAATGACATTGGGGAGGCCGTCGCGGTCGCCGTCGGGGGCGGGTTTTCCGGTAAAGAGGAAGACGTCGGCGGCCCGCATTGTCTGATCAACGATGGCGGGGGATTGGCGACCGAGGAAGATTGCGTCGGGATCGAGCCCAAGGGCGGCGGCGTGGGACCGGAGAGAAGTGAGGAGGGGGCCCTCGCCGATGATCTGCGGGGCTGAGGGTATTCCGCGGGCGTTGAGGGCGGCGGCGGTTTCAAGAAAAAGGTGTAAGTATTTCTTGGATACAAGGCGACCGACGGTGAGGAGGTGGAGGGGTCGGGTTGGGTCGATTGGTTGAGGCGGGCGTTGGGGCGGGATCGGGAGGAGGCCGCGTCGAAGGAAAAGAACTTTGGATCGGTCGGCACCGAGGGCGATTAGCCGGTCGCGGGCGGCGGCGGTTGAGGTGTGGAGGAATCGGGCGCGTCGGAGTTTTTCGGAGAGGATCCAGTCACCGCCACCCTGAAAGATGTCATAGGCGTGGGCACCGGTCGAGAAGGGCTGGTCGGTGAGGGCCTCGATCGTGAGGGCGGCGGTGGCGGGCATGGTGGCCCAGGCGGCGTGAGTCCAGGCGGGGGGATTTCGGGCGATTTGTCGGGCGAGGATAATTCCGTAGGCGAGGCCGAGGGCGTTTTCCTGAAAATTCTGGAAATTCGCGGGGGCGGCGGTGCGGAGGGAACGGAGGACGCGGGTCAGGCGGCGGGGTCGCTTGAGGAGCCAGTAGGGGAGCTCGGTAAGGAGGCGGAACAATCCATGGAGGCGGAAGCGGCGGACGGGAATGCCCTCGAAGTCGTCCTCTCCCTTCCAGATCGAATGGAGCTCGAGATCCACGCCGAGGTGCCGAAGGGCGCGGACCTCGCGCTGGAGGAATGTCTCGGTCAGGACCGGAAAGGTCGTGAAGAGATAGAGGAGTTTTTCACCCGGACCGAGGGCGGGTCGGTCGGGGGGGGCTTCAGCCGACGGCGACACCGTTCAGGATGGCTTCCTTGGCGTGGCCGTTGAGCCCCTGGAGGGTGGGCTCGGCCTCGGACCCCTCGTAATCAAAAAGAAGGGTGATGTTTTCCGCAAAGGCGGTCTTTTCGCCATCGACGGAGATGGAGCCCTCGAAGGAAGCGAGGGGGTGGCGGAGACGGGTGAGCTTGACCTCCATGCGGAGGGTTTCGCCGGGACGGCAGACGCGGTGGCAGCGGATTCCGTCGCAAGAGGTAAAGTAAACCGATTCCGGGCGGACGGCCTGTTCGAGCTCGTTGCTTTCGCGGGAGAGGAGGAAGAGGACGCCGAGCTGGCCGAGGGCCTCGATCATAATGGAGGCGGGGAAGACGGGGTTGTTTTTGAAATGGCCTTCGAGGAAGGATTCATTGCCCTCAATCTGGTATTCCCCGGTGACAGATTGACCGTTGACGGTGGCGCGGTTGACAAAAAGGAAGGGTGGCTGCTGGGGGAGGCGGGCAGCGATCTCCTCAAAACCGAGGGATTCGGCCCGTTTCGGCATCGGCGTGCCGGTGGCTTTGCTGTCCATGTAGGAACGGACATCCCCGATTGTGACCAGCTCGCGAAGTTCGTTGTTCTCGAAGGAGATGTTGAGGGTTTCCTCGACCGCGATAACGATTTCCATCATCGTGAGGGAGTCGATTCCGAGATCTTCGAAAAGGCGAAGATTCTCGTCGCCGGTCTGGAGAAGGGGCTTGTTCTCGGGTTCGAGAAAACGCTCGATAATCCCGTTGACGATAACGGGGATTTTCGAGGCATCGTGATTTTCGCGGTATTGGATGGCGGCCTCGAGGGTGCCAGCGGGGCAGCGTTTGAGGGACTCCTTGAGTCTTCGCAGGTCTTCTTCGGGTAAAGTTGTCGTGGCCACAGTTGGATGTATTTCGGTTTCGTCAGGAATTCGCAGGAATGTCCTGTTGAAATGGTATCAGATGATATGTGAAGTTGTGTGCGCGGGCGTCCGGGCGAATGTTAGCAAGGTAATAAATCAGTGAAGTATTGTTCGCCAAAAGAGGATCTGCAATCATAAACCTTACGCTTACGTAACGTAGACTATGTCACCGAAAAGCCAAGAAAAGCCTGTAGTTTTGACCTGTGCACAGCCCTCGGGGGCGTTGACCCTGGGAAATTTCCTTGGGGCGATCCGCAATTGGGCGACAATGCAGGATGACAACGAGTGTTTCTTTGGGATTGTCGACATGCATGCGATCACAGCAGCTTATGTTCCAGCAGAGCTGCGAGCCCGCTCGCTGTCGTGTCTCGCGCAGTACATGGCCTGTGGGCTCGATCCGGAGCGTTGTAGTCTGTTTATCCAGTCGCATGTCACGGGCCACGCTGAACTGGGATGGGTTTTGAGCTGCCTGACGCCAATCGGTGATCTCCAGCGGATGACGCAATTCAAGGAAAAGGCAGCGCGGCTTGGGTTCAAGGCGCGGGAAGACGAAGACGGTGCGGGGGCGCGGTTTTCCCACGAAGGGGCCCGTCAGGGGGCGATGTTGAACGCGGGACTGCTCTATTACCCGGTTCTGATGGCGGCGGACATTCTTTTATATAATGCCGACAAGGTACCGGTCGGGGACGACCAGCGCCAGCACCTTGAGCTGTGTCGGGATCTCGCCCAGCGGTTCAACCAGACCTACTCAGAGACCTTCACGATCCCCGAGCCCTACATCGGTGAGCACGGGGCGCGGATCATGTCGCTGCAGGCCCCGGAGCGGAAGATGTCGAAGAGTGATGAGAACCCATCGGCAACGCTTTTCATTCTCGACCCGCCGGATCTTCTGCGGAAAAAGGTGATGTCGGCGGTGACCGATTCAGGTGGTGAAATCCGTCCGGGGGCGGACAAGCCCGGGGTGACAAACCTCCTGCAGATTCTCGGAACGCTGAAGGGACAGCCAGTGAACGATCTCGTCGAGGGGTTTGCCGGGAAGGGTTACGCGGTGTTGAAAACGGAGGTGGCTGATGCCGTGGTGGCGGCGCTGGAGCCGGTGCAGGCGCAATACCGGGAGCTGATCGCTGACAAGGGAGGGTTGGAAGGTGTTCTCCGGTCGGGGGCAGAGGCCGCTCAGCGGCGTGCCTATCGAACGCTCGGTAAGGTCTACCGCAAAGTGGGTTTCTATCCGCAGCCCCGTTAAATGGAAGACGACTTGAGAGAGGGTGCGGGGGATCAGCCAATCCGCCGGAAAATGGCTTCGGGGGGGCGATCCATTGTGGTTGAACGAGGTCCGCGCCTTCAGCGGTGGGGCAGCTACCTGGGGGCGGCGTTTATTTTGGGGGTGGCGGGATATTCGGTTGAAGCGGTAGGATGGCGCCTGGAGCCGATCCACGCAGCGGGTCTGTGTGTGGCGGTGGTGGCGGCGGTGATTCTGGCGGTCCTGCCGGGGTATCTTGATTTTGCCCTGCGGATTCGGCAGTTCCGTCCGAGGCATCCGGAGACCGACCGCTGTCTGCGCGAAATGGTGCAGCACTTGAATGAAACCCGTTCGGCTATTTTGCATGTCCAGGAGCAGTCGGACGCGGTCGAGGCCTTTGCGCGGGAAACCGGGGCGGGTGAGGAGCTGGATGAGGTCATCGCCGGGCTGGATCTGCGGGTGGAGGCACTTGAGGCGGCAGTGGAGGGGTTGGAGGAGCGTTCCTCTCTGGCAATGGCGGAATCTTCGAATGGAGAATCGCAGGGGTCGGAGGAGCCAGAGAAACCTCTCGAGATCCCCGAGGGTGGATTTTTGGCGAAAGCCCTCGGGGCGAACAAGGGTCCGGCAAATGGGGGAGCGGTTCGGCGGATGGTTGAGGAAGGGTGAGCGGGATTGCGGCGACAGGGTTAAAGCGGAGCGAGGAAGCGGGTGGCGTTGGCTTTGACCCGGGCAATGAGATCGGGCAACGGGATCTGGCGGAGTAAGGCGACCCCCTCATAGATACGGGAGATTGAGGTAGGCGGATTGACAGGCTGGTTGGAGGTGTGTTTGACCCACGAAGGAGCCATATCGGGAGCGTCGGTTTCGATCAGGAGGCGGTCCGGGGGGATCGCGAAGAGGGTTTCGTGGTGGCGCTTGTGGCGGGGGTCAAGGTGATATCCGGAGACGGAGAGAAAGGCCCCCCGGTCAACATAGGCCCGGAGGATGTTGGCGGACCCGCCCCAGCTGTGGAGCATCCAGGACGGGGCAAGAGCGGGTAGAGCGTCGAGAACTTTGAGCAACCATTGGTCGGCGCGGAGGGCGTGGATCTGTACCGGGCGTTGGAGGCTGACGGCGAGATCCATCTGGTGTCGGAATGCCTCCTCCTGGCGTGCCTCGTCGCGACGTTCGATCCATCGGTCGAGCCCGATTTCGCCGATAAACGCGCGGGGGTAGAGAGCGAGGCGTGATTGCAAATCCTCCTTCCAGCCAGGATTCTCTGCGGAAACCTTCCATGGGTGGAGCCCAAAGCCGGGGATAATTCCGGGGTCGGCGGCGGCGAGATCGGCGACCGATTGCCAATCCTCGGGCGCGGTACTGTTCGCAAGCCAGAGTTCGGCACCGGCCATCCGCCGGTCCCAGATG
Organism: uncultured Puniceicoccaceae bacterium; assembly: GCA_964519935.1. GTDB lineage: Bacteria > Verrucomicrobiota > Verrucomicrobiia > Opitutales > Puniceicoccaceae > DAISIK01. Next base: position 6,475 of record CAZFLQ010000023.1, read on the forward strand.
CCGCCGGGTGTCGACCGTCCGTTCAGGCGCGGGTCCTGCGGATGAAGATGGCAATCAATCACCGTTTTTTACTTGCCGACCAGCAGTCAGCGTGCTTTTCTTCTCGTTTTTCCTCCTGCCAAAGGGAGTGAGACTTTTTATTTTTCAACGCCATGAATGAGTTTTCTCTAGATGTAAAGACCCGTACGGAAACTGGCAAGCGCGCGTCTGGCCGCTTGCGTCGTCAAGGCCTTGTGCCGGCGGTTTTGTATGGGAAATCGGGTGCGCGCGATCTGTTGGTTGAACACAACCCGATGGCCAGGTTGTGGCGTGAGGCCGGGTCGTCGAACATTGTGATGATCAAGGACGAGTCGGGAGAGGAAACCCGTACGCTTATTCAAAACGTCCAGCGTCATGCGACTCTCGACAAGATTACCCACGTTGATTTCTTCGAGCTGGTGAAGGGTGCCGCGATCAGCGCCCATATCCCGGTGGTCGCGGTTGGGGAAGCCTTTGGGGTCAAGAACGAGGGCGGTACGATGGAGGTCGTTTCGCACGAAGTTGAAATCCGTTGTTTGCCGCGCCACCTGCCCCCGCGGATCGAGGTTGATGTGAGCCGTTTGCACGCTGGTGAATCGATCCACGTCCGTGACCTGCCCGAGTTGGAGGGTGTGAGCTACCTTGGGGAAGCCGACAATCCGGTGATTTCGGTGGTGGCACCGGGTGGTGCCTCGACGGTGGTGGAAGAAGAAGGTGAGGCTGAGGCCTAGGGTGGCTTTCGCTCGTCAATGAGGGAATGGAGCATGGTCCGCGGATTGTTGCAGGCCTGGGAAATCCAGGGGCATCCTATGCCGGAACCCGTCACAACGTTGGATTTGATTTCGTCGACCGGATTGCGTCCCGCTTTGGCGTGGTCTGGAAACGGGAAAGTCGATTCCTCTCGTTCTGTGCGAAGGTCCAAATCGGAGGTGATCCCGTGCTGCTGGTGAAGCCAAATACTTACATGAATCGAAGCGGTGAGGCACTGGCGGCGATTGCGCGGTTCTACAAGTGGACGGCGGAGCGGTTTGTGGTGGCGTACGATGAAATCAACCTCGAGCCGGGGCGAACGAAACTGTCGATCGACGGAAGTGCAGGCGGGCACAATGGCATCGCCGACATTTTGAGTCGTCTGGGAGACGGGTTCTATCGGCTGCGGATTGGGGTCGGGGGACGGACGGATCGGCGGATTGAGCTGAAGGACTGGGTTCTCGGTCGATTCCGGACAGACGAGCAGCAGTTGGTCGATGAATCCATCGACCGGGCAGAGACCGGGCTAAGGCTGCTGCTGGCGGATGGGCCCGGTCGCGCGATGGAACTGATAAACCGCAAGACTGTTAACTGAATTTTTTAAAATACGCTATGATTACTGAAACCAAACGACCTTACCGCGCGACTTTTGTCATCGACACCCGCAAGTTTGAGGGTGCGACCGAAGATCTGGTCTCGAAACTGTCCGAGGTAGTCACCTCGGTTGGGGGTGAAGCCATCGCGGCGGACGATACCGGCAGCCGGAACTTTGTTCGCCAGTCCCACAAGGGGGCGGACGGTGGCCGCTTTGTGATCCTGACCTTCGATGGTCCGCCGGAAGCCCCTGCGCAGATCCAGGACAAAGTCCGACTCGACCGGACGGTGGACCGGGTTCTCGTCGAGTTGCTCGCGAATAGGTGAACATTTTTTCATTGACTTTCCCTCTCGAGTACGATCCAAAATCGCGTCGCTATGGCTTCATTGAACAAAGTATTGTTAATGGGTAACTTGACGCGGGATCCGGAGCTTCGGGTCACCGGCGGGAATCTGGCGATCTGCAAGTTCGGGCTGGCGGTCAACCGGGTTTACCGCAATCGGGAGGGTGAGCGGAAGGAAGACACGACCTTTGTGGACGTGGACGCCTTCGGGGGACCGGCGGAAACGATTGCCAAGTATATGTCAAAGGGAAAGCCGATCTTTATTGAAGGTCGATTGCAGCTCGATTCCTGGGAAACGAACACGGGTGAGAAGCGCTCGAAGCTGAAGGTCGTCTGTGATAGTTTCCAATTTATCGGATCACGCGGAGACGGAGATGGCGGGCAGCAGGTCTCTCATGAAGCGGGTTCGGACACCTACGGGAGCTCCTCGGGGCACGATCACGGCGACATCGACGGAGACGTTCCGTTCTGAGCTGATTTATGATTTTAAACCAACTGATTAAACTACAATGGCAACAACTGAAGTTCTCCTTCTCAAGCGAATTGAATCCCTCGGTGGCGAGGGCGACCAGGTTAAGGTCCGGGCAGGCTACGCCCGGAATTTCCTGATTCCGAGGAAGTTCGCGCTTCTCGCGAGCCGCTCGAACCAGCGCCAGGTTGAGGCCTTGAAGAAGGCACGTGCCCAGCGCGAGGCGACAGAGTTGTCGCACGCGCAGGAGCTGGCGTCAAAGATCGAGGCCTTGTCGCTGGTTTTTGCGGTGCAGACCGGTGAAGGGGGCAAGATGTTTGGTGCGATCACGGCGGGCGACCTCGTGGAGAAGGCGGCGGAGGCTGGTGTTGAGTTGGATAAGAAGAAAGTATCGCTCTACAATCCGGTGAAGTCGCTCGGTAGCCACGTGACCCGGATCCGTCTCCACCCCGAGGTTGGTGCGGACCTGAAGTTCGAGGTGGTTTCGGAGAATCCGATCGAGGAAACCGAGACCGCGGTCGGAGAGGTCTGATTGCCCTGTGGGCGCACTATCGAGGAATGCAGGCGGAGAACCTGAGACAGGCGGAGTTCGATTTTGGAGGGGATCCCCTGCACCTTGGGCGGACGGATCATCTGGTGCCACTGGATGAAGGATTATCGCGTGCATCCGGTTTCGACGTGATTGGGCGAATCGCGGATCTTTGGAAGTTGCCCATCGGCGAGTTCGTCGAGGTTTCTCTCTGGAATCCGGTCTCTGAA
>CAZFLQ010000023.1:9508-19426 GCA_964519935.1 uncultured Puniceicoccaceae bacterium
TTGAACCACATTATTTGGGACTGGAACGGGACCTTGATCGACGATGCGGGCCTCTGCGTGCGCGTGCTGAATGAGCTGCTGTCGGACTGGGGACGGGGTCCTGTGTCGGTGGAATCGTATCGGGACGAGTTTGGATTTCCGGTCCGGGATTATTATGAGCGGGTCGGATTTCCGCTTGAGAAAGAGGACTTTGAGTCGGTGAGCCGTCGGTTCATCACGCGATATTACGAGCTTTTTGCGGAAGTGCGGGCCCATTTTGCGGTGGTGTCGTTGATCGAGGGCCTGCGCGATAAAGGGGTATCGCATTCGATTCTGTCAGCCTCGAAGCAGGACCACCTCGAGGAGGCGGTTCGGGCCTTTGATCTGGAGGCCCACTTTGATCGATTGGTGGGCATCAGCAATATCTTCGCGAGCGGCAAACTGGCGGAAGGGCAGCGCTGGGTGGCGGAAATGCCGTGGGATCCGCAGACGGTGTTGCTGGTGGGCGATACCCTGCATGACTTTGAAGTGGCCGAGGCGCTGGGAGTTCCGGTAATTTTGCTGGCGCACGGACACCATTCGCCCGACCGCTTGCGGAAAACGGGGGCAGCGGTGGTGGAGACGCCGGAGGCCCTCGGGTTCCTGATCAAAACGCGCTTTTCGCTGGCTTAGGGCTTGCCGGGGTAGACCAGTCGGGGCGATACTGTCCCGATGGATACGTGTACGGTTAAAGAAGAATCTTTTGGCACAACGCGTACCGGGGAACGGGTTTTTGCGTGGCGGTTTGCTTTTCCCAACGGATTTGCGGCGAACGTCTTGAATTGGGGGGGCGTGGTTCAGTCTTTGGAAATTCCAAATGCGAAAGGGGAGGTTGTCGATGTAGTTGGCGGGTATGACCGAATCGAGGATTACGAGGCGGAATCGCCCTATTTTGGGGCGGTTATTGGGCGCTACGGTAATCGAATCGGGGGAGATGGTTTCCGGATCGGCGAGACCTTTTACCCGCTTGCAAAGAATGGTGGGGATCGTCCCGAGCTGATGCGGCATCTTCACGGAGGTGAGGCCGGGTTTAGTCAGCAGATTTGGCGGGCGGAGATCGCGCGGGATGGGGATGGAAGAACGATCGGATTGGATCTTTCGCGGATGAGTCCGGACGGGGAGGAGGGGTATCCCGGGAATCTAATGGTGACGTGTGCCTATCGATTTTCGGAGGAGGGAGTTTTTTCGATCTGTTACCGCGCGGAGACGGACGCGGCGACCCACGTCAATCTGACCCACCATAGCTATTTCAACCTCGACGGGCATGCCGCCGGGTCGATTCTCGGGCACACCGTGCGAATTGATGCGGACCGATTTGTGGTGATCGACGAGGCGGGGGTGCCGACGGGGGAATTGCGGGAGGTCGAGGGAACGCCTTTCGACTTTCGAACCCCCAAGGTGATCGGAAAGGACATCGGAATCCATGATGAGCAACTGATCCTGCCGAAGGGTGGGTATGACCACACCTACGTTCTGGGAGAGGGCTGGGGGCGGTTGCGTCCGGTGGCAGAGGCGCGCGGGGCGGTTGGCGGGCGGCAGATGGAGGTTTGGACCGACCAGCCGGGAGTGCAGTTCTATGTTGGAAATTCGCTCGACGACTGCACGATTCGAGGCAAAGACGGCAAAATTTATCGAAAGCACGACTTGTTCTGCTTTGAGGCGCAGCATTTTCCGGATACACCGAATCGTCCGGAGTTTCCGTCTACTCTGTTGAGGCCCGGTGAGGTTTACGAGACGACGACGGAGTACCGGTTTTCCCCACAAACCATTCAACCCGGGGGTTGATTCGTTTTTCAGTGGGTGGGGGCGCGCAACAGGGATTTGCAATCCCTTTGGATCTCGCAGGTTATGCGGCCAATTACCTGGGTGCCTCGTAGCGGTGGGGACCTCGCTGGCCGAGCATTTCCTCGCGGTGGGTTTCCCACCAATCAGGGATTTCGAGATCGCCTTCGAAGATATGGATGGCGATCTCGCGGAGCTCTTTTTCGGGAATATGCGGCATCGGCGGCATGACCCCGAATCGGTGGACCGGTCCGCGCATGAGGGTGTTTTCGGAGGTGGGGTTGTGGGTAAAGAGGATGATCCTGTCAATGAAGGCCTCGCGTTCGGGGAATGACCGCTGGTAGCGCTGGCGAATCGCGACGAGGGGTGGGGCGAGCAACTGGTCGTGGTCCCTTTTCCCGACGTTGTGGCAGGCGGCACAGTAGATGTTGGTGAGGCGAAGACGCTCGGCGGGGGTGATGACCTCGGCGTAGGGGTTGGGGCGGGGCTGACCGTCGGTTTGTCCGGAGGTCGAGGGCTCGGGCGAGCAGGCGGTGGTGACAAGGGCGATGGAAAGCAGAATGAAACCTGTCGGGGAATGGGAACGGTTCCGCCCGTTGAGTCGGCGGTTCTGGAGAGAGATGATCACAACGATCGTAGCGTTTGAAGAAATAGCGGGAAGTGCAAAGCGAAAACGCCGAAAGGGTGGTCGGACGGTTCGACGGATTCGTTGACCTCGGTGTTGTCTCAGCTTTGGATGATTCGATGCGTGTTCCGTCGAAATCGCGTCCGGCCTGGAAGCTGAGGGATCTGGTTGATCTCGAGGCGGCATTACAGTCGGATGGGGAAATCTCGCGGGATGAGATCGAGGCGCGGGACCGGGAGTGGGGAGGGCAAATCGCAGCTGATTCCAGTGGGTTGCCGGGTGACCGTGCGGAGCGGATTTTCCTGTGGTTGGATGCGTTCCGCCGTCATGATGGGACGGGGTTACCGGGGAAGGATGTGGAGCGGGCCCTGCACCTTTTCGGGCGAGTGTCGGGAGGACTGGGATTGGTTTTGGGGGCTTTGACAGCGGTTTCGGTGTTGCGATACGAAGGGGACGCGCCGGTTAATGTGACGGGTTTTTTCTTTGTCCTGATTCTGTTGCAGATCCTATTGGCGGTGGTTTCGGTCGTCGGGCTGTTGAGGTGGAAACAGGTTGGGACGGGGTGGATCGGCGATGCCCTGCGGTCAGGGTGGCGTGGATTGGCGGAGCGGCTGGGGCGTTGGCGGAGAGATGGACCGGAGAATGCCGGATTGGGTGAAGGGGCCGCCTTTGGGGCGTTCTTCGGAAATCATGGAGATCTCGTTGGATACCGGGTCGGAAGGATCGGGCAAGTCTTTGGGATCGGGTTCAATCTCGGTGCGATCCTCGCGATGTTGCTGGTGTTGCTGGTGGCGGACCGTGCCTTTGGGTGGCAGTCGACCCTGATTCAATCGCCGGAGACCTTTCATCGTCTGGTTCAGACGGTGGCGTTGCCGTGGCGGGATTGGGTGCCAATGGCGGCCCCCGGTTTGGCGGCGGTGGAGGGGAGTCGGATTGTTCTGAAGGATGGCGCGGCGGCCCTGGAGACCCCCGACCTGACCGCGTGGTGGCCGTTTTTGCTGATGGCGGTGATTGTGTATGGCTTGTTCCCGCGGGTGGTCTTTTGGGGGGTATTTTCGGGATTGGAGTCCCGGGCTTTGGGGCGGCGGCGTTTTGACGGTCTGCGTTATGAGGATCTGGATGATCGGATTGTGACGGGATCGCGGGACGCGGGAACGGATCCGTCGGGGGATGGGGACGAGGACTGGTTGGACCGGGAGGCGCAGGCGGAGGCGGGGGAGGTCTACAATCCGGCAAGCGCGCCGCTGCCGGTGGCAGAACGTCCTGGGTACCTGTTGGTGGATGACGGTGAGGGTGTCAATTTTCCGCCCGGGGTTTTGATGGAGGCGGTTGCGACTGCCTGTGGCGGGAGGGTTGAGGCGACGGTCCCGATGGCGGCGGTAGCCGGGGATCGCCCGGCGGTGAAACGTTTGGCGCTGTTGGTGGAATCCTGGACCGCACCGGTGGAGGAAGACCTCATGCGGATCCGTGACCTCCGAGGGGCGGTTGGTCCCGATGTGATTCTGCGGGTTTTGCTGTTGCCGGTTCCGGGAGAGGTCGCGCCGGAGGGGCGCTGGGTGGAAATCTGGAGCCGTTTTCTGGATCGCTTGCGGGATCCGAACCTGAGTGTGCGGTCACTGGTGATGGAACCGGAGGTCTCCCCATGAGCCCCGTCCCGCGCTACGCAATCGTCGGCCATCCGAACGAGGGGAAAAGTTCGGTCGTGGCGACCCTCGCGGAGGACGATGAGGTCCGGATTTCGGACAAACCGGGGGAAACCCTCAGATGCCGGGAGGTACCGTTGAGAATTGGAGGCGTAGATTGTATTCATTTTGTAGATACACCCGGTTTTCAGAATCCGCGGAAGGTGCAGGCGGTTTTTGAGGAGGCGGTGGCGGCGGGGAGCAATCCGATTGAGGCGTTTCTGAAAGAGACCCGTGGTGATCCCGCAATGGGGCATGACCGGGAGTTGTTGGGGCCTCTCGCCGCCGGGGTCGGGGTGATCTATGTGGTGGACGCGAGCCGTCCCCCGGGGGCGGTGGACCGGGCGGAAATCGAGGTCTTGCGGCTTTCCGGGCTGCCCCGGATCGCGGTGTTGAATCACAAGCGGAAGACGGGTCGGGATTGGAAAAAGGAGTGGTCGGAGATTTGTCAGCGGGCTTTCAACGCGACCCGCGAGTTCAATGCGCACGAGGCACCGTTTGAGGCGAGGCTGCGTTTTGTCGAAAACCTCCGGTTGGTGGATGCCGCCCACGAGGCAGTTCTGGAATCGGTTGTCGAGCGGATGAAGGCAGACCGGGAGGAGCGGATGGATGCGCTGGTCACCGGACTGATGCGCTGGATCGGAGAGGCCTTGAGCCACCGATACACGATGAAGCTGCGGATGGGGGCGAACCGCGAGGACAGTGCGGAGCGGGCGCGGGCTGGCTACTGGAGGGAGCTGGATCGAATGGAGAAGCGGATCTGGGCGGAATTCCGGACCTTGTTGAAGCATCACCGGGTACGCTTTGAACTCGCGAATGACGAGTTGTTGGCGGAGGACGTGGGCTCGGAAAAGACCTGGCAGGTTCTGGGGCTGACGCGGCGGCAGTTGACAGTGGCGGCGGCGGTGATGGGGGCAGGGGTCGGGGTGGCGGTTGACTCAGCCCTCGCAGGGTTGGGTTTTGGGATCTTTACGGCGATTGGGGCGGCGACGGGTGCGGCCTCGGTTCATTTTTTCGGGCACGAATTGCCAAAGATTGAGGTTGCCGGGTTTCGGATCGGGGCGGACCGGATTGTGGCGGGGCCGAGCAGGAGTCCCCAGTTTCCGTTCGTGATCCTTGATCGTTCGCTTCTGTATCTGCAGGTACTGCTGGCGCGGACGCATGCCCGGCGGGATCCGGTGACGGTCGAGGGGGAACCGGGAGAATCTAAACTCGGGATTGTCGCAGCGCTTTCCGACAGCGATCGAAAACAGTTCGCGAAATGGTTCAAGAAAGTGCGTTCAGGAACATCTCCGGGGGAAAGTTCGGAGGTGTCGAGCGAGGTGAGGGCGATTGTGCGAAGGGTCCTCGAGACGTAGGGGCAACAACTTCAAACGGGGGTTGAATGGTTTTTTCAGCCCTTGCGGGGGTCGAAGGTGTCGCGGAGGGCGTCGCCAAGGATGTTGAGGGAGAGGAGGGTTAGGGCGAAGAAGGTTGCCGGGCCGATCAGGAGCCATGGGTCGGTGCGGACACGTTCGGCTCCCTCTTCGATGAGAACGCCCCAGGAGGCGGCGGGTGGCGGGACGCCGAGCCCGAGGAAGCTGAGAACCGATTCGAGGAGGATGACGGTCGGAACCGTCAGGGTAGCGTAGACGATGATAACGCCGAGACAGTTGGGCAGGATGTGGTGAAAGAGGATTCGGGCAGGGGAGGCTCCGGAAACGCGGGCGGCCTCGACGAAGGGACGGTCTTTCAGGGCGAGAACCTGACCACGGACGATCCGGGCCATGGTGAGCCATTCGACCGCCCCGATGGCGACAAAGAGGAGGAGGAGATTGCGGTCAAAGAGCATCACGAGGAGGATCACGAAGATCACGAAGGGAATCGCGTAAATCGCGTCGACCAACCGCATCATGACCCCGTCGATCCGCCCGCCGACGTAGCCGGCGATCCCGCCATAGATCACCCCGATCCCAACCGCGACGAGGGTGGCGCAGAGTCCGACCGCGAGGGAGAGGCGTCCGCCGACAAGGATTCGCTGCAGGAGATCCCGGCCGAGGGGGTCGGTCCCGAGAAGGTGGCGTTGATCGAGGGGTTCGAGGGTCTTGGGGGTGATTGAAGCGACTCCCTGAATGGTGATCGCGCGGGCCGGACGGAGGGAGATGGTTTCCGGGGGCAGGTTGATCCCGAGGGCAGCGGCAATCGACGGGGATGTGGTGGTCCATTCGTCGGCGGGTATCCAGACCGGGGGAAGGCGTCCGCCGCCGGGGGGAACCAAAAAAACTGAGGGTTCGATCCAGTAACCCGTTCCGGGTGACGGGGCCGACGGGGTGATCCCGTAGGCATCGGCGGCGGCGGTGACGATCCGGAGATCGCGTTGGGTGAGGATGATCGCTGGGGTTGCGGTGTTAGTGCCGTCGCTCGCGCGGAGTTCGTAGAGAGTGGCGAGGGGACCGGTTGCGCCGAGTCCGGTGGTCTGGGTGTTGGGATCGTGGGGAAGGAGGAAGGGGCCGGGGACGCAGAGGAGGACGATCAGGAGAAGGCTGCCTCCACCGAAAAGGGCGCGGGGATCCTGGAGAAGGCGTTTGCCGGGGCGGGGGGCGGGGGCTGCGGTCATGACGTCGCCTCCGTCGTTGAAAATCGGATACGCGGATTCATCGAGGCCTGAAGGAGGTCGACGCAGAGATTGAAGAGTAGGATCAGGGCGGCGTAAAAGACCACCAGTCCGAGAACGAGGGAGTAGTCACGGTTGAGGGCGGCACGGACAAAGAAATCGCCGAGCCCGGGGATCCCGAAAATCGATTCGATGACAAAGGAACCGGTGAGAATTCCGGCAGCGGCCGGGCCGAGAAAGGCAACCACCGGGAGGAGGGCGTGGCGGAGGGCGTGGACAACGATCAGCCGGGTGGTCCCGATTCCCTTGGCGCGGGCAGCGAGGATAAACGGTTCCTCTAGGACCGCGATCATCCCGGATCGGGTCAGGCGGGCGATGTAGCCGGTGTAGAAAATCCCGATCGAGAGGGCTGGGAGGACGCGGTAGGTCCAATTCGGGGGGCCGAAATCCTGATCGCGGACGGGCCATCCGACGGAGGGCAGCCAGCCGAGGACATTCCCGAAGAGGAGCGCGAGGAGCGGGGCGAGAACAAAGGTTGGGAGGCAGATCCCGATCATCGCAACGGTCATCGCAATATGGTCGTCAATCCGGTCGCGGCGGAGGGCAGCGAGGCTGCCGAGGGCGATTCCGGCGAGGAGGGCAATGATGAGCCCGGGGAGGGCGTATTGAACCGTGTAGGGGAAGTGGCGGAGGATGAGATCCTCGACCGCTACCCCGGCATAGGTCTGGGAATAACCGAGATCCAGCTGGAGGGCGTTTCCGAGAAAGTGCAGGTACTGGACCGGAAGAGGGGCGTCGAAGCCGTAAAACGCCTCCATTCGCTCGCGGGCAGCGGTGGGCAGACCGCGTTCCTGGCTGAGGGGGTCGCCGGGTGCGAGTCGTACCATAAAAAATGTCAGAGTAGCGACCAACCAGAGAACGGGAAGGGCCACTGCAAAGCGTCTGAGGGCGTAGCGGAACATGGTGAGAATCAGGGGAGGCCGGATCAGGCAGCGGCCTGCTCGGCGAGCAGTTGAAGAACGCCCTGATTCCAACCATTGCAGGCGGGAATTGTTCGCGGTTCGGTGATCCCGCTGATCCGGATCAGGTTCTCAATCCCGCCGGAGACATCGCCGGGGTACCAGTGGAAAGCAAAGGTTGAGAAATCGGTACCGGTTTGGGCCTCCATCAGGGGAAGGAGAAAATCGACGAGGAGGGTCTGAATCCGTTTTTCACCAACGGTGCCGAGAAAGATGTCCCCTCCGATAGCTTCAATGATTTGACTGAGGCCGAAGGTCTTGCGGAAAACGGAGGTTTCCTCTGGAACAATCTTGCCGGGAGGCGGGGTCAGGCGGCTGAGGATTTGTTGGAGGGCGAGGGGCCAATCGGGATTGGTGCGACAGATCCGGGCGTAGCGGTCGAGCCGACGGGTCGGCTGATTGCCCGGACGGACGCCGCGCAGTTGCCAACCGGATTCGCAGCTGAGGGCGGTTTGAACGAGGGCTTCGGAGTCCTCACAGTTCCACGATTCGAGAGGAAAGCGGCGGGCAACGCGGAGCATCGGGGCGCGGTTCCTGGACAGCCCGAGGCCCTCGAGGACGAGACGGTGGCAGGCGTTGGGCCAGTCGGTCTCAGTCAGCACGGTCCGGGCGCGGGCGACCTTGCGGTGCCAGCGTTTGGCGGCAGCCTCGACGGTGGAGGTGCGCCGTTCAGAGGCGGGGAGTTTGGACAGTTTTTCGAGCAAATCCTGTTCGACCCGGCTACCGAGGGCATTGTAGGCAACCTCGTCGGCGTAGGTTTCGAGATCACGGTCGAGATGGGGCAGCCAGACAAACGACTCCGGCGGCCAGTAGCCGGTTTCCGGACCTGGGGTGTTGGCGGGACCGGGGAAGAGAACGACGTGGAGGATGACCTCCGCGAAATCCGGATTCGTATGGTGGCGGTGTTCCTGCCATTCACGTTCGCGAAAGTGGATTTCGATATCGCCCTCGACGATCCGGCCATCGATGGAAAGACGGGCGTTGCGAAAGTCGGGTCCACCGGCGCGGTTCCAGGAACCGGGAAAACGGATCTCCAACGCTTTGCCCGAGACGGTTTGGAGTTCACCGTGATAGAAGTCCTGCTGCGCCCAGATGCGATGGAGAATCTCCTCGGTTATCACGACCGGGCCGTAGGGACCCTGCAATTCTTCTACCTGTTCGTGGACGGCCATCGTTAATCGTGATCGAAAATAGACTTGCGTAGGTTTCGGATGCAAGGGGCTTTGACGCGGTGTGCCGAAAGACTAATCTCCGGCCTATGATTATTCCGATTGAACCGCGTTTGACGGCCGAACAACTCAGTGAGGTGGAATCGATTGCGGGCGCCTTTGGGTGCCGGATCCAGGAGATTGTCGGGGCCCACCGCTGCGTTTATGCGATACTCGGGGACGAACGGAGTGAGCTGATGTTTGCGCGGCTCTCCGGCCTGTCCTACGTCGATCACGTCGATCATATCGAATCGCCCTACCGTCTGCTCGACAAGCGTTCGAAGCTCGAGGGGCACACGGCGCCGATTGGTTCGATTCGGATCGGAGCGGATTTTGCCTGGATTGCGGGGCCTTGCACGGTTGATCCAAAGAATCCCGCCCTGACCCTCGAGACGGCGGAGATGGTCAAGGCGGCGGGATGCCACATTCTGCGTGGCGGAATTTGGAAACCGCGGACGATGCCCTACAGCTATCAGGGGGAAGATCGTGCACTGGAGATTCTGATCGAGGCGCGGGAGCGGACGGGGTTGCCGTTAAACGTTGAGGTAATGGATACCCGGCAGCTCGAGGTGGCCCTCGAGGCGCGGGTGGAGATGTTGCAGATCGGGACGCGGAATGCGCTGAATTACGAACTCCTGAAGGCCGTCGGGGAATCGACGGCAGGACGGGCAACCTGTGTTTTGTTGAAACGCAGCCGGGCAATGGCCCCGGTGGCGGAGTTGATTGCGGCGGCGGAGTACATCGTGGCAGCCGGTAATCCGAACGTGATTCTCTGCCCGCGGGGAACCCTCCCGGCAATGGACGGCTACCGCAACCAGCCGGACGAATCGGCGACAGCCCTGATTCGGGAAAAGACCTGGGCGCCGGTGATTGTCGATCCCTCCCATGCGGTCGGGCACGCCCGGTATGTCGAGGCGGCGGCCCTCGCGGCGATTGCCTACGGGGCGAACGGACTGTGCATCGAGGCGAATATCGATCCGCAAAAGGGGAT
>CAZFLQ010000023.1:19526-25605 GCA_964519935.1 uncultured Puniceicoccaceae bacterium
CCTACGGGGCGAACGGACTGTGCATCGAGGCGAATATCGATCCGCAAAAGGGGATCGGCGACGACCCGAAACAGGCGTTGGATGCGGAACGTTTGAACCGCCTGATCCGGCGCGGGCGGGAGTTGCGAGCGATTCTGGAGCAGGATTGAAGCCCTGTTTTCCCGATATTCTGTATCAGGAATTTGCTTATGCTTGGAGAGGTTTTTATGACGCAGGCGGGTGAATTGGGGTTGGGCAGTTCAGATTGTTGAGCTCAAAATGGGGTTATCGGGAGGGCACTGATCGGGAAAAGGTTGTCGCCATAGAGGCGGCGATCCGAATGGTTTGGGCGTGGAGGTAGCCGGTTCGCCCGAATGCACGGTTGTAGCCGCCGCCATAGACCACGACGGTAGGGGAGTGGTAGGTGGCAGACAATTCGAGGACCAAACGATCCCGGGCGGCCATCTGATCGGTCGTCATCCCCATTTGGCCAAAGCGATCTTCGATGTGGTTGTCGGCCCCGCTAATCCAGAAGACAAGGTCGGGTTCCGTCCGGGCAAAAACCGGGGGGAGGGTGGCGTGGAGGGCTTCGAGATAGGCGGAGCCCTCGACCCACCGGGGCAGGGGAACGTCGCAATCCCCGGGCTCCTTTTTCGCGGGATAGTTTTTCCCGACATGAATGGAGTAGGTGTATACCGTTTTGTCGTTACAGAACCAAGCGTGATTGGCATTCCCCTGGTGGGCGTCAGTATCGACGATCAGGATTTGATCCAGGTTCTGCCCGTTCGCGCGCAGGTATTCAACTGCGACGGCAATATCGTTGAGCACGCAGAAGCCCAGCCCCCGGTTTGGAAAGGCATGATGGGTGCCACCGGCAAGGTTGGCGGCGATGCCATCTTCGAGCGCGGCGACGGCCGCCCCGACGGTGCCGGCCGTCTCGAGGGTTGATCGCTCGAGCAGTCGCGGGTGGGCTGGCAGGCCGAGGCGGTTACGGTCGTATTGGGCCAATCCATACGGGAGCCCCCGAGGGTCGTCCTGATTGACCGCATTGAGGTAGCCGGGAACATGCGCCCGCTCGAGAATATGTCGATCCAGTTTTGGAGGCGGGCAGACCTCGACGACGTCCTCCACAAGGGCATGCGCCTCGGGAAATTTCTCCATCGGGAACGGATGCCCCTTGGGCAGTGGAAGGTAGTATCCGGGATGGTAGAAGGACCGCACAGCAGAATCATGCTCATGCCGATCCTTGGTTCAAGTCAGGGGGCACTGAGGGGATCCCGTTGCAGATAACCCTGAGCAGTCCGAAAACTTGCTTTCGAGCCGATAGAACACGCTGAGAGTCTCAATCTATTGCCCCTGCGCGGTCGGATTAACTCAAATTTTGGCGATGATTAGTGTCCACAAGATTCCGTACCGAGGCTTTTGACGATTGGCGAACAGATTGGATTGGTTGCCACGGTCGGGGTGGTCATCCTGACAGGTTTTTTGGGGGCATGGCTGACGAAATTGGAGGGACTGCGGACCTTGAAGCGCTACCGGCAGGCTATCGCGGAAGGGCGTTTGCCACATGCCGAGGTTTTGGAGGGGCTCATGATTCTGGTGGCTGGGGCGGTCCTGCTGACGCCAGGGTTTTTGACGGACGCAGTGGGTTATTCACTGCTGGTGCCTCCCATCAGGTCGTTTCTGGTGGTGCGATTGGAGCACTATCTCAAGAAGCATATTCGTTTTGTGGGTGCGCCAAGGGGTACCGTCGCGGGGAGCGGAGGGCCAACGCCAGATTCGCAGCGACCGAAAAACAGGGTGATCGATGCCGAAGTCATCGATGAGTGAATCAGGTGCTACTGCCGATGTTTTTCGTGGAGTTTTTGACGATAGGCTTCCGCGTTGTAGTGGTCGCCGAGCGGTTCCCCACGAGAGGTGACGATGCCGCCGGTTTGCGCTTCGAATTGCGCAATCTTAGCCTCGATCACTCGGCGCTGATCCGCATCCTGAAAATACAGAATGTCCTCGATGCGCTGATGAAAGAACTGGCGGCTGATGCCTGCTTGATTCATGAACTTCCGGGCTCCGGTCCAATCTACGCGCCCCGAATCCTGGAAGCATTCAGCGTGGGCGAAAGCCGACGTACGCTCGGAGCAGGAGAATGGGAAGCACTTCAACACGATCATCCTTTGTTTGGCGGCAAAATGGATCCGGATCCTCTACCGAATCTGGCGAACGAAGGAGCCCTACGATGAAACCAAATACATTCAAAACCTCATCTCGAGTGATTATCCCCTGAAGCAGAAATTGGCGTGAAAATCCTCGAAAAACCCGCCGGATGACCTCAGAGGTAAGATGTCACATGAAATGGAGCGCGGAGCGCGAAACGGATTTGTGACCTGACCAGCGCCTTGAAGAAGCTTCGTTTATGACCGATCAGTCCTCGTTGGTCGATTGCTTTGTTTCACCATCTTTGGCACACCCCTCGTCTTCAACATCATGCTTGGTTCATTCTAACACCCACACCCGCTCGTCTTTGGAGACACGGAGTCTGTTTTCTTTTTTTTCTCAGTGTCTCCAGCGAAGCAGGTGGTGATTCATTTTCTTTCCTACATCCTGATTATCGGGCACGTTAATGGGATTGTCCTGTCCTGCCTGGTTCAAAAACCTTTATTGTTTAGCCAAAGATTAGATTTCAGTTGGTCCGTCAGCTATGAGCTACCGCGAATTATAATCTCAGCTCCAATTCCAATCTTCGTTTGGTTTCCTTCTCCGAACCATTATGATAATATCGCACGTGGTGATGTTTGGAGATTATTAGGGTGCTATCGTCTCTCCAGGTAACTTCGTCGATGATTGTCTTCAGCACTATTAAACCGTTGCCGGTGTATTTGGAGAATTTCTTCGCGATGACTTTTTGCCATTCTGAGTCCGGCTCCAAATTCATTTGGTTTTCAGAAAAGGTGATGACAAATCCACCTTCAAACCCTTCCTCTGTTGTCATGTCAAAATAATAGGCCAGTTTCTTTCCCGACGGGCTCCAAAGCTCAGCAACATTAAAGATTCTGTCTATGTCAAATACGGGTAATTCCGCAATCAATCTTTCTGCGTTGTCGAAATCTTCCAGGCCCGAGCGGTAATAGGCGATTATTCCCGACCCCACCAAGTTGATCTCCTGCTCGGAGCCCTTCGTTTGTGTTCTTGGTCGGTTGGAAGCTGCAAATGGGTCAGTTTGTTTTGGAAGAACAGAATTAGTTACTAGAAATACAAAGTAACGGTGCCCCTGATTGTTAGTATATTCGATGGGAAAGCCGGGCAGTGTTTTTACGTCCTTATTACTGGCGACGTCTTGCTTCGCTTCGTCGTAGAATTGCTCGACGCTTTTGAGATACTCCTGATCGGCTTTGGAGAGGTTTTCTGTTGGGTAGTTGAAAGTGCTACCGTCAGGCTTTCTGATCTTAATTGAGTGTGCAGATTGCTCAAGGAGCATCGCTTCAATCGTGGAGCCTTGCTGATTTGTCCATTCGCGATAACTTGCGTTGGTTTTGGATGCCGAACCAAACAATAATGCTGAAGCTAATAGGATATAGGATGTGAAAGATGATTTTATTTTTTCTTTGAACGTAAAAGCGGACATATCCGCCCGTGGGCGAGAGGGTAAGCCCGCGATAGGAGGATTAAGTTCCGCGAATGGTTCCGCGAGGGTGGGGGCCGCAGAAGAGAGAGCTTTTCGGCCGAACCGGGAGGGGTTCTTTTTGGTGTCTCGGAGGTTCATCTCTTTGGATTTTTTTGGGTGCGGGCGAGAGGCAAGTTCTTTTTCTCTCAAAAAGCCGCAAAGCCCACAACGATTCGATTCCTCCGTGGCTTGGTGCCTTTGTTAGATGAATTCATTGAAGAACGTTGAGATGTGGCATGGTGTGAGGCACGAACGGAGTTGCCCACCATCGGCTTGATCGAACCTATTTATACGCATCTTTTCGGTGGCGCACTCGTTCGACTTCGACGATACAAACGGTATCTTCAATGAAATAGACGACCCGGTAGTCGCCAACACGGATTCTGTAAGAGCTGTCTGAACCCACCAGCTTGCGACAACCCTCAGGCCTTGGATTCTCTTCCAATCTTTCAATCGCTGCGATAATGCTCCGGACTCTTGACCTGTCGATCCGGCGTAAATCCTTCTCTGCCGAGCACTTGAATCGAACACTATAGGAGGCCATCCTCTTGGAGTTTCCTCTTTACTTCTTGAAGCGGAACAGACGGCTCTTCCCGGCGCTCTGCGATGACTGCGAGGTCGTGAAGATCTTCCATAAGCTCCTCATAATCAGCTACAGGAAGCACAACATCAGTCCTCCTTCCGTCCTCAGATGTAATATATCGTGCGTTCATGATGGTCTTAACCTAGGCGAAAGTTTAAATTTCTCAATCTTTTCTTTTTCGATCAAAAAAGCGGACTCATCCGCCCGGGGGCGAGAGGGTAAACCCGGTAAGGGAGAAGCGGATTGAGTCCCGCGAATGGTTCTGGGAGGCTGGGGGTCTAGGAAGAGGGGGCTTTGGGGCGGGGCCTCACGGGGTTCTTTTCGGTGCCTCGGGGGTTCATTGCATTGGAATCTTTTCGAGTGCTGGGGAGAGGCAGGTTATTTTTCTCTCACAAAGTCGCAAAGCCCACAAAGATTCCATTCCTCCGTGCCTTTGTGAGATGAATTCATTGAAGAACGTCAATCGTGAGGCATGCGCGGTAGGACGTTGCCTCCACGAACTGGTTGGGCCGGGTACATTTTATTGCAAAGGTTCGATCTTCCGAGGTGCTTCCAGAGCCTGCGCTCTGAAGAAGGCTTCCCGCAATTCCTCCTGATGGACGGTGGCCCACTCGATGATAAGACCCCGTGCGCGAGGAGGAAGCTGGCCCTCGATGAAGGCCAGCGATTCAATGTCAACCACCGCTTTGCTGGCAGCATAGATCGCATGAAAATGGGGCGGCTGGTGATCCCCGAAATACATTTGGATGACGATGCCGTAGAATTTTGAAAGTTCAGGCACGGGCTGGGAGGCGGCTCAATGTTGGAAAAACCTGCTCTGGGCGTTTTCCCGTCAACTATGAATGATCACACGACACATTCCGAGGAGGACCGACTTCCTCAGCAAACCCTACAGGAGCAAATCCTGGATCGGGACAACCTGAAGCAGGCATGGGCACGTGTTCGCGCGAACAAAGGAGCGGCGGGGATCGACGGTATGTCGGTCGCCGATTTTCCGGCGTTCTCGCAAGTGCACATGCTGCGCATCATGGACCAGGAATGGGACGGATGGATACGCAGGCGGGTACGTCTCTGCTACTGGAAGGTGCCGCGTAAACGCAGGCGGATGTTAATCAAAATGGGCGTCTCTCCGGACGAAGTGAAGAAAGCTTCACGCGCCCGTAAGGGCTACTGGAGGATGTCACAGAACAGTCTGGTCAGACTTGCTCTGAACAACACATATCTGGCGAAGCAAGGAGTTCCCTCCGTGCGGGAACTCTGGGTGCGCTTTAAATACCGGGATCGGGCGAAAGTCTGATCTCCGGTCACTGTTTCTTCGGAACCGCTCCCGACGTGTCGGGAGACCCGTATGCTTCCAGTCCCGCCGAAGGGGAATGAGCGAAGCGAATCGGGGGCCGGTGGTGTGGGGGCGGGGAGAGTCAATGCTCCCCGCTACCCGATTCGGCTGATTTGTGATTATTGGAAACGGGTTATAAATCTGTCGTATTCGCTGTGATGACCAATCCAAAACCAAACAATATCCTGTCCATCCTCTACTGCTGCAGCTCGGTAGTGAATGCCAACGCGGACAGACCACATCCTGCCAACCTTCTTGAAGTGAAGCGATGGATGGCGAGGATCGGACCTGAGCAAGTCATAGTTCTCACCGGCAAGCTTCTGAATCTCTTTGGGAAGCTGCTCATAAAACTTCCAGAACCTGGGATTGGCTCGGTGTCTCACAAATCTGTGCAACGCCCTTCGCGCAAGTCCCGGATGGCTTCATCGGCAAGCGCATCAAGCTTTCCTGTGGCAACATCCTCCTCGAACTGTTTGTCCCAAGCTTCCGCATCGAATCCGAGAAACCAATCTCGAAAGCCAGT
>CAZFLQ010000024.1:0-5074 GCA_964519935.1 uncultured Puniceicoccaceae bacterium
CCGAAGTTTCGGGGGTGGTTTTCCCGATCAGTCTCCTGATTGGATGGGGTCTCCTTTCCCGATCGCGGCACGGAGCGCGAGGCGGACCTTGCGGTGAAAGGGGACGTAACGGCGGGCACTGAGGTTGTCGCCGCAGGCGTTTTCAATTGCGGTGAGGATACCGGCGTAAACCACCGCCATGGTTCGAGTGGCCTGGCGGGAACCGTCGGGAGCGAGGGCATTTAATCCGCGGAGACCGCTGCGGTAGTAGGCGCGGGTTTTTTGGATCATTTGACAGGTCCATTCGCGCCATTGGGGTGAAGGAGTAGGGTTTTGAAGTTCGGCCTGAAGGTCGATTCCGGCGGCGAGGAGATCGTCTTGTGGGAGGTAGCGTCGGCCCATTTCGAAATCCTCGCGGACATCGCGGAGAATGTTCGTTAATTGCATCGCGATTCCCATGTCAACAGCGAGGGGGAGAGCGCGGAGGTCGCGGATTCCAAAGACCGGGGACATCATCAGGCCGACGACCGAGGCGACGTAGTAACAATATTCTTCGAGTTCGGCAAAGGTGTCGAAAGCCGCTGGTTGGCGGTCGCGACAACATCCCTCGATCAGCTGGACGAGTACGGAGCGGGGGATCGCAAAGGTCGCAACCGTGGCGGCGAAGGCGGGCGCGAAGGGGAGGTTGGAATGCCCGCCGAGGATTGAGTCGAGGTCGGAGAGGAGTTCGGCGGGTTCGGGGATGTGGTCGGTCGATGCGTCGATCCGGTCATCAATGTAGCGGCAGAATGCATACACCGCGAAAGCGGCGTATCGGCGAAAGGGGGGGAGGTGGAGAGATGCGAAGTGAAAGCTTTTGGCGTGTATCCGGGTAACCTCGCGGGCGTGGTGAAGGGACTGGCGGAGATTTTCGCGGCGATACCATTCGGGATCGGGGTCGGGGACAACAAGATCAAGCGGGATGCGGGCAAGAATTGAATCGGAGGCAATCGGCGGGGCCTCCAAAAAATCCAAAGAATGGTCTTGATTCTTCAATCGGAAGGGGGCTTTCTTTTCGTTTTCCCTCTGAGCTCAGGTGGTGGAATTGGTAGACACGTACGCTTGAGGGGCGTATGACGCGAGTCGTGCGGGTTCAAGTCCCGCCCTGAGCACCAAATCCGGAAACGGGGTTTTTCGGGTCGTTGGCGAGGAAAAGGGTCTGGGTCGGGAAGGCAAAGCTGATCCCGGCCTCGTTGAAGCGTCGAAGAACCTCGAGGTTGAACTGCTGGCTCATATCGTTATACGCCCACCAGTCGGCGGGGTGAAACCAGTAGATCACAAAGAGATTGAGGTGGGCGGGGCCGAAGTCGTTGAAGTATACTTTCGGCGGCAACGCGGGGTCCATCCCGTCGTGGTTGTCGAGGAGTTCGAGGACGATTTGGCGGGCCTCGATAATCTTTTCGGGGGGCGTGTCGTAGGTCAGGGCGAGGTTGATGATCCGGCGGATATTCGGGCGTTTAGTGACGTTGCGAACGGGTTGGTTGGTGAGGTAATCGTTCGGCATGTTGACGACCTGCCCATCAAGAAGACGCACGCGGGTCGAGCGGAGGCCGATATCCTCGACGACCCCGTCAAATTCACCGACGATGATCCGTTCGCCGATGGCAAAGGGTTTGTCACCGAGAATGACGAGGGAGCCGAAAAAGTGTTTGATGGAATCCTGGGCAGCGAGACCGACGGCGAGACCGCCGACCCCGAGGGAGGCGATGATCGCGGAGGGGGGTTGTCCGGAGATGGCGGAGTAGATTTCGAAGCCAGCGAAAAGCAGAACAAGGGTTTGGAGGATCCGGCGGAGGAGGGCGGCGAGGGCCTCGTCGAGACCGTCCCCCTGGGATTTCAGGACGTAAATGAACCAGCGTTCGAAAACGGTGCAGAGGCCGAAGAAAACCCGCGCGATCCCGAAGACGAGGAGAACTTTTCCAACCGTGCTGGCGGTTGAGGGGTAAATGGCGAAGATCTGAAGGGCTGCCATGGTGCCCCAGATACCGACGATTCGGACCAGAATGGGGAGGGACTGCCTGAGTGACTGGGCGAGGAGGGCGAATATCGAACGGTCGGAAGCGGCGAGACGATCGGCAATCCGGCTGAGAACATTGCCAAGGATTCTCGCCCCGATAAAGCCACCGAGGATAGCGGTGAGGGCGAGGGTAATGGTGAGGAAGGACTGTTCCTGGTACAGAAGTTCGAGGCGGAGATTTGCGAGGATTGGAGCGTTCATGAGTGATCAGAAGACGTATTCGTTTGTGTCCTTCTTTTTCGGTTTGACCGCAGATTTGCGAAGATAGGGCCTGTTGAGTGTCCTTTGGGATGCTCTCAGGAGGGGAGCAGGAATGGTTCCAATCGGCGACGGAGAAGCTCCGGGATACGGGCGGATGTTATCGGGTCGGCGTGGCCGGACTTTTGGGCGTAACAGGTGGTCATAAAGCCGATGGCTACTTTTTCGGCGGGTTCCTTGTCGTCGGGGGATGTTTCGAGGAGCTTGTGGAACCGGAATCGGTAGGCGATGGATTTTTCGGTGGTGGCCTCGATGGCGAGACCGATGCGGACGAGATCGCCAAAACGGAGGGGGGCGCGAAACCGGCATTCGGATTTGACCCGCGGCCAGCCAAATGCGGCGGTGTCCTGATGGTCAAAGAGGGGCCAATCGATGTGGCGAAAAAGAGCGGCCTCGGCGAACTCCATATAGCGGTAGTAATTTGAAAAATGCATGATCCCGGCCATGTCGGTCTCGGAAAATTCGACCCGGCGATCGATGCTGAAGGGATCGTTGGGGGAATCCGGCGGCGGTTCTGTTGACATCTTCCTACTGGAGCAGGCCGGGTGGGGGGACGGCAACCCCGAAGCGTCATTTCGTCGAGGTCGAGGTGCGGCAGGTCTTGCAGACCCCGTAGATGATGACCTCCTCGCCCTCGAAATCGAAATCGGGGTGGGGTTTGATTTTATCGAGAACATCGGGGGTATCGTCGGGGAGGACGAAAACACGGCTGCAAACCCGGCAGATAAAATGGGGATGGTGGCCGCCGTCAGGATTGGGGAGTTCGTAGCGGGTCGGCTGACCGGGGTAAAATACCCGCATGAGACGCATTTCGGCGACCATTTCGGAGAGATTGCGATAAATGGTGCGCTCGCCGATCCGGGGGTGGATACGGCGGGCTTCGAGAAGGATCTCATCGAGGCTAAGGGGACGGTCGGCCCCCTGGAGAACCTCGAGGATGGCCTCGCGTTGGCGGGTGTTGCGGCGGGCGGTGGTCACAAGGTGGGAATGAACGAAACTTTTTGAGAATTTGGCAAACCAAACTTGTTGACAGCCTACTGCCAATAAGGGTAGAAGTTGTGGGATGAAGCAATTCATTCTTTCAATTCTTGCGGTGGTCGCGTGGAACGTGGCCTCAGCACAATTTACGTTTGACGATATCGAGTTCTGGATCGGCTCGGGAGTGAATCGGGCGGCGATGGTAATCGATTTCAATGATGGATCGTCCATTAACAGTTTCGCTTGGGGGTATCGTTTTGATGATTCCGTGACGGGAGCGGAAATGATCTCGGCGATCGACCTCGCGGACTCGCGCCTGAGTCTGAACGGTGGTAGCGGTTTTGGCGGTTTTTTGAGCACGGTCAGTTACAATGGCCCCGAGGGTATCCTTTCGCAGACGGGCGTTTTCAATGAGTCCTCGTGGGCCTACTACATTGCCGGAGGTCTTGCGGATGGGAACTACGATGGAGATTTTATCCAATTGGCGGGAGATCCGAATCCGGGAGAGTTTGATCCGACGGATGTGTTCTCAGGTGCCGGGACTACGTTTCCGGAGGCGGATTTTGCATCATCACCAACAGGTGCAGGACCGGGATTTGGGTCTCCGGGCCGGACGCTCGTCGATGGTAGTTGGGATTACTGGAGCTTTGGGTCCTCGGTGCCGCCAGACTATATCCACGGAGGTCAGCCATCGGGGCAGCCAGTAGCGGCGGCAATTCCGGAGCCATCGTTCATGGTCTTTGGGCTGGGATTGATTGGGTTGATTCTGAGAAGGAGGCGGTCGTGATAGTTTGTAACTGGAAATCTCTTACATTTTGGGCAATCGGGGCGGTGATAAGCGGGGTGGTGTCGGCGGGGCCCTACTCGACCGGGCTCGAGAATCAGACGCCGGGAGCAATCGATCCGGCGATTCCCGGATTCGTCGGACCGGATGGGAACGGGGTGGTGAGCGCGGCCAACTCGGTCAATCCGATCTTTGTGGGCTGGGCGACCTCGGTCGAATCCTACGTCCCGGCGGCGAATGTTCAGGCAGGGGTGTGGGATGATCCGAGCCTCGCGCTCGGTGCGGTCACAGGGGACAATTTTGACATTGTATCGTTGGGTGATCGGGGCACGGGTGACAACGATCCGGCGGGAACGATTACGCTGGGATTTACCTCGGGGATCCGCAACGGAGGCGGCTTCGATCTTGCAGTTTTCGAGAATGGGTTCGGATCGGACACGAGTTTGTCGCTGGAATTGGCCTTTGTGGAGGTCTCGAGCGACGGGTCGAACTTTGCCCGCTTCGGGTCGGATTCGTTGACAGCGGGGCCGATTGGGGCCTTTGGGACAGCCGATCCAACCGATGTCTACAACCTGGCCGGGAAGCATGCGAACAATGGGTTTTCAGGCAGTAATTCGGGGAGCTGGGGGACGCCCTTTGATTTGGAAGATCTGACCTCGGATGCCCTCGTCCAAGGTGGGTTGGTCGATTTGGCAAATATCCAATATGTCCGATTGATTGATGTCATTGGTGACGGGCGTGCGCTCGACGCGAGTGGTGACCCGATCTACGACGCCTGGTTGACGACCGGTTCGGGCGGATTCGATTTGGAAGCGATCGGGGTGATCAATGCGATCCCGGAGATGGGGGCGGTCCATCTGATGCTCCTGGGACTTTTGGGTGCGATGGGGTTGCGGCGGGGGCGGCGTGAGTAAAGCTGGTCCCGAACCTCGCTAAGGGCCTGTCAAAAAATAACTGTAACAACCCGACTTGTCGTTTTGCCCGCTGGCGGCGTTGCTCCTCCGTCACAGATTGCCATA
>CAZFLQ010000024.1:5174-25513 GCA_964519935.1 uncultured Puniceicoccaceae bacterium
ACGGCGTCCTATGGACACACTTATTTTCTTCCAAGTCCTTAGAAGCGCACGGTGGTCAGACTTCTGTCAGGTCCGGGAGGTTCGGGAGGCGGCGGCACTTTTCCGAAAGGAGCGAAGCGAGGGAACGCAGCTGGTGGGCGGCGGGGAGATTCGGGTAGGGGCTGAGGCTTTTCAGGCCCGAATTGATGACGTTCCGGAATTCACGCATGACACCCCCGGCGACACCCGCCTGACGGATGAGGGCATCAATTTCGCTCAGAACCGAGGTGTCCCCGAGAGCGATTCGCGAGTGGATCCGCCGACCCTGATCGGGGTTGATGGTCTCGAAGAGAGTGATCAATGGGAGGGTCATTTTTCCGCTGAGAACATCGGTTCCGAGGGTTTTGCCGATCTCCGCCTCGGTGCCAAGAACATCGACGAGGTCGTCGTAAATTTGGTAGGCGATGCCGAGTTTCCGACCGAAGTTTCCGGCGGCTTCAGCAAATCCAACCGGTTGGTGGGTGCCGAAGCTG
The DNA here is from genome assembly GCA_964519935.1 of uncultured Puniceicoccaceae bacterium. Taxonomy (GTDB): domain Bacteria; phylum Verrucomicrobiota; class Verrucomicrobiia; order Opitutales; family Puniceicoccaceae; genus DAISIK01. Next base: position 5,687 of record CAZFLQ010000024.1, read on the forward strand.
GCACCGAGCCGACAGCTGACATCAAAGAGCTCGGCGGTTTTGAGTTCAATGATCCTGAAATAGCGTTCCCGGTCCGATGGTTTTGGCTGGGGGTTGAGGGTTTGTTCGATCTCGCCGGCGCAGACCCGGCGGGTCGCAACCGAGACGGCGGCGCAGACCTCGGTACTGGGGAACTCTGCCGCGAGGTTCAGGGCCTGGGCAAAAAGAGCGTCCCCGAGGAGAACGGCGGCAGAGGCGCCGAAGCGTTGGGCAACGGTTTCGCGGTTGTGTCGGATCTCGGCGGCATCAAGGATGTCGTCGTGGACGAGGGTCGCGAGGTGGACCATTTCAATGACCGCAGCGATTTTGACCTGATCAGGGGTGTGGCGGAGATCGCCGTCGGTTCCGCTGAGGAAAACGAGTAAGGACCGCAGTCGTTTCCCCCGCCGTGCGAGGACGTATTCGACGACCGGTAGCAACTCGGGCTCGAAAGCCTCAACCTCGTGAGTGACAAACGTCTCAAGGTCCCCGAGAAAGGACCGCGCGGCCGCGTAGACATCTTCCGTTTGGGGAAGCTCTCGTCTGAGCGGTGCTGCGGTTCCAACTGTCATTTCGTTACGGTAAAAAGAAACTATCGTAAATCAAGTGTTTGAAAACAAGTGGAAGCAAATCGGGAATCGGGCGATAAGCGAGGCTAATCGGTTTCGTCTCGATTCCTAACGGCTATTGGCGAAGGGTGTCACCGCGCCGGCTACCCAACCGGACAAAAGGCTATTCGGGAGGGAGATCCCGTTGCGCACCTGACCGGCAATTTTGACGGATGGAAATTGAGCTTCAAATGCCTCGAATGCCGCGAGAGCGTCCCCGTAGGTTGCGTCGTATTGGGGGATGGCGCGGGGCCAGCGCGTGATCGATGTCGAAGACGGATTCCCGGAAACACCGAGAAGTTTGCGAAGGTCGGCCTGAACCCTTTCGAGGAGAACAGGGTCGGCGAGTTCGGCGATTGCGGGCTGGCGAATTCCGCCGGTAAAGCACGTCAGGAGGGTGTGTCCCTCGGGGGCGCGACCGGGGAACAGTTCGCTCGCAAAAAGGACCCCGAGAATCGAGAGGCCTTCGCGTTCAGGAATGAGGGCACCGAACCCACCGAGGGGGTGTTGGATTGCCTGGCGCGGGTATCCGATCGAAACCGAAGTGACGGCGGGATAACGGATGGCAGCGGCTTTCGCGGCGAGTGCGGGGAAGGGTTCGGCATCGAGGGGGAGGTTCGCGAGGGCATGCCCGGGGATTGCGAGAACCAGCCGGGTGGCCTCTGCGGCGTTTCGATCGGTGAAGTCGGCCCGCCATCGGCCATTCGGACGGGTCGAGAGCCTTTGGATGGTGGTGTTGAGCTGGAGGCGGGAAGAGGGGTCTTCCTCGATCCGTTGGGCGAGCGCATCCGTGAGGGCGCCGAGGCCGCCGGGGAGGGAAAGCATCCGGCGGCCTTTGGGGCTCTGGGCGGCAAGCGACGGGTTTCGCTGGCGCCGTCTTTTCTGACGGGCGGCGCGGAGCCCTCCGAGGACGAGGGATCGCGACGACGAGGCGATCCCGTAAAGTGACGGAAAGGCGTAGCGCAGGCTGAGCTGTTCCGGGTCGCCGGCGTAGATGCCGCCGATGAGGGGATTGAGGGCGTAGTCGAGCGCCTCGGTCCCGAACCGTTCCCGAACGTAGCCGCCAAGGGATATTTGATCGAGATAGGGGGTGGCTGCTTTGAAGAGGTCACCGAGCAGACGTAACTTTCCGCGGGCGGTGAAAATCGGTGTCCGGATCATTCCGAGAGGCGATTGGGGAAGGGCATGTGGTTGACCCTTGCGAACAATGAAACGCGACCGGGCGGCGGGATTCGCTGCGATCAGTTGGTCGGAAACCCCGGCAGCATCGAGCAATGGCTGGAGAGCATCATCGGTCAGGACGAGAGTATTCGGGCCCGATTCGGCGAGGAACCCGTTCTGATGGATGGTTTGGACGGAGCCACCAGAACGGCCCTGCTTTTCGATAAGGCAGACCTTTTCGCCCTCGGAGATTGCGCGGACGGCGGCGGCGAGTCCGGACGGCCCGGCACCGATGACAAGAAGATCGTAAGTATCCATGGTCTTCCAGAGGGTTAGGGTAGTTCGTTGATGGAGTCGAGGAGATCGCGGTTTTTTGTGAGACCGGTTCGTTTTTTGATCGAATTTCGATCATTCGGAATTCGGGGTTGCGCTGGGCAGGATCGTTGCTACCGTCCTTTTAGAACACATGAGGTTCAAAACATGAGTCACGATTCGTTTGAACATTTCGACGACGGTAGCTGGGAAGATCGCGTCGAGCCCGAGTGGGGCGAAGCTGATTGGCGTCGCTACCTGACTGCCGCCGACCGCGAGGTTTTTCGGTTCCTGAACTTTTACCGGCGATTTAGGCGATTCCCGGAACACCTTGATCTAACGGCACACTTGATGGGGTGGGACACTGCCGAGTGGGAGCCGGATGAGGCCTTTCTGGCAACTCCGGTCGGGCGATTGTTTGAGCAACTGAGGACGTCCCCGGAAAGCAGTTCGACCGAGATGGATCAGCCACTGACGGCTCATCGGCACCCTGTTTTCATTGCCGCGCGGGGATTGGTCGCACGTCTGCGGGCCTTGTGGGATATGCTCTTGCGGAACCACCCGGCGGCGCGTGAAGACGGGATTTTTTCCTGGAGCTACGCGAATGGGCTGAACCGCGCAGAAATGCATTCGATTCTCGGGGCGCAGTCGCTGGATTTGGGAGATCTCGAACTCGCGATCTGCCACTTCAAGGATACCCTTGCGGCCGTGAACGAACTTTTGCGGCTGGTACAGTCGCGGTCGCAGGCCAAGAATCAGGTTTTTGCGGTTGAGGCGACGGATATTCTTTTTGACCTTCGTGAGGTTTGTCTGCGGGTGTTGTCGGAGTGTCGGGAGGACATTGCGGGGGAACATCTTGACGGCGACGATGACGAAAATTGAGCGGGGACCGGCGTCATGAAGCGTTCAGAGATTCGTCGTACCCTGAGGTTGGCATCACGTGGTTCCACGGCGGCCTTCCGGAGATTGGCTGAGCCCTATGTTGATCTCGTAACGGAGGCGGTGACTCTGGCCAACGCGGGGACGGTGCAGTCGATCACGAACCGGAGCCAAGGGGTATTTCACGGAATGTGGAGGGAAATCGGGGTGATGCGGAGGGTTTCGGACGTGGAGTGCTTTCTGGCGATGGCGATTCAGCGGATTGAATCGCTGGGGGAGGGCACCGGTTTGGGGTCGCATCTCCTCGGGCGTTTAATGGGTTTAGAGGCACCGGATCGCACCCTCGTTGTCCTTCGCGATATGGAAGGGTGGGAGCTGAAGAGGGTATCAAGAGCTCTGCGGATTGATCCCAAGGACATTGATTACCGAATCTGCCGGGCGCGTTGTGCACTGGTCGGATTTGGTCAACCGACCGACCGCGAAGAAGCCCAGCGGATTCTCGAGATTTCGCGGAGAATCACGGAAGGGAATTGCTGTCGGCACTGTATTCCGAAGGAGAATGGTACCCGGCTGAGGGAATTCCGGGATTCGTGGATGGAAGCGCGGACGGAGCTGATCGAACTACGCCAGGATATGCGCTTTGACGGTCCGGAGCGCGAGTGGTTTCTGGATGGTTTAAAGAGCTGGGCTGAGCAAGGGGCGCCGGAGCGATTGGGGCCAATCCCGATGATCCGGAATTTCTTTCGGTTCGAGCCGCAGTTAATGATTCGTGATTGACCCTGAATGGCGGACGTTTTGACGGTCGTCGATTTCGAGGGCAGCCGATTGACCGGTGTTTTTGAAACCGGCATGGTTCGGATCGAAGGGACAAAGATCGCTTCGATTTTCACCGCTTTGCATTCCCCGCGTCGTGCGCTCTCGATGGCAGAGCGGGTGTTATGCGGGGTTGATGATTGGCAGTTGGCGGATCACGAGCCTTTTTCGGAAATGTACGAACGCTTTGTGGCGGCGCGGCAATCGGGCCTTTTGGCGGCGCACAATGCCACCACCGAACATCACCTTCTGCTCGATGCCTTTCCCTTTCCCCCGGCCGGACCGGCGCCGGAGGGCGGGGTTCTCTCAGGCTGGGGGCCGTGGGTCGATACGCTTGTTCTCGCGCGGCGGTTTATCCCCGGATTGGAGGAGTATGGACTTGGGGCGGTGATTGATGCCCTCGGGCTGACGGATGTATGGAAGGGCTTGGCGGCGGATTGCTGTCCACCGGCGCGGTGTCGGCCCCATGCGGCTCTCTATGACGCCCTCGGTTCGGCCCTGTTGATCCTTGATTTCGTTCAACGCGGTTGGTTGAAGTCACTCGGAGCGGCCCTGGCAGGAGGCGATGAGCGGAGGAATCAGGCGACCCAAGGGGAGTTGTTTTGAAAAAAATGTGGGGAAGTGGTGAAAGCCGGAGAAATAGCCTGATTTTTTGAAACTTTGAGCTTGCACCGTTCTCCGGGAAAGGCAGAATTCTCGGTTTTCTCATTTGCCAACGCATTTCTAATTTTCATGCCTACGATCAACCAGCTCGTCCGGAACCCCCGACAATTTGTGAAGGGTAAGTCCAAATCCCCTGCGCTCAAGTCGAATCCTTTTCGACGGGGTGTCTGTGTGCAAGTCATGACCCGCACGCCGAAGAAGCCGAATTCTGCGATCCGAAAGGTTGCCAAGGTCCGTTTGACGACGGGAATTGAGGTCATCGCCTACATTCCTGACGAAGGCCACAATCTGCAGGAGCACAGTATCGTGCTTGTCCGCGGGGGCCGCGTGAAGGACCTTCCGGGTGTTCGCTACCATATCGTTCGCGGGGCACTTGATGCCCGCGGGGTGGAAAAACGTCGTCGCAGCCGCTCGAAATACGGTGTCAAGCGTCCGAAGGCTGCCGCCTGATCCGGATCCGAATCCTAAACTTAATTAGTCATGTCACGTCGTCGCCAAGCCGTTAAACGCCCGATCATTCCGGATCCGCGCTATCAAAGCAGTCTCGTTTCCGAGTTGATCAATTTGGTCATGGAGCGGGGAAAGAAATCTCTTGCCCAGAGGATTGTGTATCAAGCTTTCGAGCGTGTGTCCGAGAAACTCGAGAAGGGCGATCCGGTCGACCTTCTTCTCGGAGCCCTCGAAAACGCCCGCCCGAAGCTCGAAGTCAAGAGTCGTCGGGTCGGTGGTGCAACCTACCAGGTTCCGGTCGAAGTATCCTACGAGCGGCAACAGGGACTCGCTTTCCGCTGGATGGTCACTTCTGCCCGTGGCCGCAAAGGCATCCCGATGGGGGAAGCCCTCGCGCAGGAGATCATCGATGCCTACAACAACACGGGTTCGGTGGTTAAGAAAAAGGAAGAAACCCACCGCATGGCGCAGGCAAACCGCGCCTTTGCGCACCTCCGCTGGTGATTCTGGTTCGTTCCAGACTGAATTTTATTCGTGATGATGCTAGCCCCTGCCATATCCGAGGTGAACTCGCCGGAACGCGCCTTTCCCCTGGAAAAGACGCGGAACATCGGCATCGCCGCGCATATCGATGCTGGGAAGACGACAACAACGGAGCGCATCCTTTTTTACACCGGGGTTGTTCACAAGATCGGTGAAGTCCATCACGGGACGGCCGTGACGGATTGGATGGAGCAGGAGCGCGAGCGCGGCATCACGATTACCTCGGCGGCGATTTCCTGTGAGTGGACCGCCAAGTCGGGGCCATTTGCGGGCGATCCTTATCGTATCAACATTATTGATACACCCGGGCACGTCGATTTTACGGCTGAGGTCGAGCGCTCCCTGCGGGTTCTCGATGGGGCGATCGGAGTTTTCTGTGCGGTTGCTGGTGTCCAGCCCCAGTCCGAAACGGTTTGGCGGCAGATGAACAAATACCGGGTTCCCCGGATTGCTTTCATCAACAAGATGGACCGGATGGGCGCTGATTTTCATGCGGCGATCGCCTCAATGCGGGATCGCCTTGGGGCGAATGCGCACCCTTTGTATATTCCGATCGGGGAAGCCGAAGCGTTTCGTGGTTTGGTTGATCTCGTGACGATGGAAGCCCTCGTTTACGATGAGACCGATCCCCTCGGGGTAAAGTTCGAGACTGCGGGGATCCCTGCGGAGATGCGTGAAGAGGCAGAGCTTTATCGGGAAAAACTGATCGAGGCCCTCGCTGACTTCGATGATCAGCTCGCCGCCGACTATCTCGACGGCGTCGAGCTGACCACCGATGCGATCCGGTCAGCGATCCGAAAGGCAACCCTCTCGATGAACTTTGTGGGGGTGATTCCAGGGAGCGCGTTCAAGAACAAAGGGGTCCAGCGCCTGCTCGATGCGGTGATTGATTACCTCCCGGCGCCGACCGATGTACCGGCGATCAAAGGCCAGACGGAATCAGGCGAAGAAGTTGAAATTTTCGCGGACGACCACGGAAAGGTTGCCGGTTTGGCCTTCAAGCTGATGAACGATCCGTATGTCGGGAAGCTTGTTTTCTTCCGGGTTTACAGTGGCCAACTGAAGAAGGGCTCGGCGCTGCGGAACCCCCGAACCGGGAAAACCGAGCGCATCAGTCGACTTTTAGTGATGAAAGCGGACGACCGCGAGGATATTGAGGTGGCCTACTCCGGAGACATTTGCGCAGTGATTGGAGCCCGCGACGTGGCAACCGGCGATACCCTCAGTGACAAAGCTTTTGACGTTGCGCTTGAACCGCCATCTTTTCCCGAACCGGTGATTTCGATGGCGATCGAGCCGAAAACGACGGCTGATTCGGAGAAAATGTCGCAAGGTCTTCAACGTTTGGCGGAGGAGGATCCGACCTTTGTGGTGTCGACCGCACCGGAGACAGGCCAGACCATCATTGCGGGGATGGGTGAACTCCACCTCGAGATCATCCGTGATCGATTGTTTCGTGAGTTCAAGGTGGAAGCGGACGCTGGCCGCCCGCAGATTGCCTATCGTGAAACCGTCCTTGGGGCAGCTGACGGTGAAGGGAAATTCATCCGGCAGAGTGGTGGACGCGGACAATACGGCCATGCGAAAATCCGGATCGAACGACGGGAGCGCGGCGCGGGGATTGAGCTGGTTAACACTATTGTTGGCGGGGCGATCCCGAAGGAGTTTATCAAACCGACGCTGGATGGCATTACTGAGGCAGCGCGAAACGGGGTCGTCGCTGGATTCCCGGTAATTGATTTCAAGGCCGAGCTCTATGACGGCAGTTTTCACGAAGTGGATTCGTCCGAAATGGCCTTCAAAATGGCGGGGATTTTCGCCTTTAAGGAAGCGATGAAGGCAGCCCGTCCGATCCTGCTCGAACCGATGATGAAGGTTAACGTCGAGACGCCGGATGAATTTCAGGGTGACATTGTCGGTGACCTCAACCGTCGGCGGGGTCAGATCCAGGGAATGTCGACCCGGCATCAATTGACCTCCATCGACGCGACCGTTCCTCTCGAAACCATGTTCGGTTACGCCACCGATGTACGTTCCCTCTCGAAAGGCCGCGCGACCTACACGATGGAACCATCCCACTTTGAAGAAGTTCCGGTGAACCAGGTAAACCGGATTCTCGATCGTTCATACGCCGCCTGAACCCGAAAAATTTTTACTGATGAAACCACGTATTCGCATCAAGCTCAAGGGCTTCGATTATCGCATTGTCGATCAATCGACGACTGACATTGTCGAAACCGCAAAGCGCTCCGGCGCACGCGTTTCCGGCCCGATCCCCCTTCCCACGCGCATTGAGCGGTTCACTGTGAACCGGTCGCCGCACGTGAACAAGAAATCGATGGATCAGTTCGAGTTGCGGACCCACAGTCGCCTCCTCGACATCATCGAACCGACTGCCAACACCGTCGACGACCTCAAGAAGCTCAACCTTCCTGCCGGCGTCGAGATCACCATCAACGTCTGATACCCAAACCGGAGTAACCCAAAAGACAGAATCCTAAAGCAGGTTATCGAAAAGGGGAGTCCTGCTTCCCACCTGCCGCTTAGCTATGAGTTTTATCCTGATCGGAAAAAAAATCGGCATGACGCAAGTCTACGATTCACAGAACCGCCTCCTCCCGGTGACGGTAATTGAAGCGGGACCTTGCCATGTCACCCAAGTGAAAACTGCCGATAGTGACGGCTACGAAGCCGTCCAGATCGGGTTTGGCCCGCAGAAGGCGAGCCGGGTCTCGAAGGCGGTTCAGGGGCACGTCAAAAAGGCCGGAGTGGATCCCGTCCGTGTGCTTCGCGAATTCCGTAACACAAAAGGAGATTCCTACGAGGCCGGTCAGGCGCTGACGGTCGAGATGTTTAGCGAAGGAGATCGCGTCGACGTGATTGCGACCTCGAAAGGTCACGGCTTTCAAGGCGTTATGAAACGTCACGGGTTTGCGGGGGGACCCGCCAGTCACGGTTCGATGACCCACCGCCGCGGTGGTTCCTATGGTCTCTGCCAAGACCCCGGACGTGTCATGAAGGGCAAAAAGATGCCCGGTCACATGGGCGCAACCCGCCGGACGGTGCAAAACCTCGACGTCGTCAAGATCCTCCCTGAGAAGAACGTGATTCTCGTGAAGGGCAGTCTGCCGGGGGCGAACGGCAGTCTTGTGACGATCCGCCCTGCCAAAAAGCAAAAACGTGCGGCGTAATTCGGGAGGAATCAGATTATGAAATTGAAAGTTTACAGCAAGGACGGGGTTGAAGCCGGGGAGAAGGAGTTTGGATTCCCCGAGTTTGAAGGTACCCGCGGATTACAGGCCCTGCGTCAGGTGATCATTGCGACCCAGGCTAATCAGCGTCAGGGCACAGTGAAGACAAAGACCCGCGGCGAGGTCTCGGGCTCGGGAAAAAAGCCGTTCCGGCAAAAAGGCACCGGTCAAGCCCGTCAGGGTAGCCGCCGTTCGCCTCTCTGGCGTAAGGGTGGAGTGGTTTTCGGTCCGCGGCCCCGCGATTATTCTCAAAAGGTAAACAAGAAGATGCGGCGGCTGGCCTTCCAACGGGCGCTCTTTGATTCGGCCAGCAACGGATCGATTCAGGTGATCGAATCGTGGGAAGTTGCCGAGCCGAAGACGAAACTGTTCGATTCCCTGATCAGCAAGATTGTCCCGACGGGCAAGGTTCTCGTGATTGACGAGTGCTTTGGTGAGACCACAGCCCTCTCCGCCCGAAACATCGAGCGGGTTTACATCGGGCAGGGCCCGGACATCAGCACGGTCGATATCCTTCGTTTCAAGAACATCGTCGTCAGCGAGAACGCCCTCGAGGGGATTCTTGCCCGCGCCAACGGAAAGGCAGTGTCATGATTGAGCCCGCAAAAATACTCAAGGCCAGCCACATCACGGAAAAGTCCTCCGACCAAACCGCAAACCTGAATCAGTATAGCTTCGAGGTGTTTCCCGAGGCCAACCGGACGCAGGTAAAGCTCGCGGTGGAGAAGGTCTTCAAGGTGACCGTGACAAAGGTCAACATTTTGAACAGCAAACCCCGCTTTAAGGCCAACCGCACCCGTCGGGGGCGTCCCGGCCGGATCAGCGGAATGAAGAAAGCGATTGTCACCCTGAAAGAGGGCGACGCGATTGAACTCGTTTAATCGAGGGGAGATACCGAACCATGGCTACGATTGAAGCACGACCAATTACCCCCGGGCAGCGTTTTTACGTCCGGGAGAAGCAAGACCTTTACAAGGGCCGCCCCGAGCGTTCCCTGACGGAAAGCCGTCACAACAAAAAGGGCCGCAACGCGTATGGCCGAATCACCTCGCGCCGTCGCGGAGGAGGGCACAAGCGCCTTTATCGCCAGATTGATTTTCGTCGCGACAAGATCGGTGTTCCCGGGAAGGTTGCGCGGATCGAGCACGATCCTTACCGCTCCGCAAATATTGCGCTGATCTTCTACGCGGATGGCGAGAAGCGCTACGTGATTGCGCCGAATGGAGTTGAGGTCGGGAGCGTTCTGGTCAATCACGAGAAGGCGACCGAACAATTTACGGCGGGCGACAGCTACCCCCTCTCGGCGATTCCGCCGGCGACGCCGATTCACTGCATTGAGATGGAACCCGGACGCGGAGCGAAGATTGCCCGCGGGGCGGGGAACGCCGCCCAACTGGTGGGTGTGGATGGGAAGATCGCAACGGTGAAGTTGCCTTCGGGCGAAATCCGTTTGGTTCCGAGTGGCTGCCGCGCGACGATCGGTCGGGTTGGCAATACCACCCATGCCAACGAATCGCTTGGAAAGGCCGGCCGCAACCGATGGAAAGGCCGTCGCCCGCGGGTTCGTGGTGTTGCCATGAATCCGGTGGATCACCCGATGGGTGGTGGTGAAGGCCGCACCTCCGGTGGTGGCCACCCGATGTCCCCGTGGGGTCAGCTTTCGAAGGGCTACCCGACCCGCCGCAAGTCGAAGACCTCCAACTCGCAAATTCTCGTACGCCGCAATGGCCGCCGCCTGAAGCGCTAACCTATCTGATACTACACTATGGCACGTTCGCTCAAAAAAGGATTTTTCGTCGATCCGAGTCTTCAAAAGAAGGTCGATGTGGCGATTTCTTCCGGTTCCCGCAAGCCGATTCAAACTTGGTCGAGGCGTTCGACGATCACCCCTGACTTTGTCGGGTTGAACTTCAACGTCCACAACGGCCGTTCCTTCCTGCCCGTCTATGTGACGGAGAACATGGTTGGGCACAAGCTCGGTGAGTTTGCGCCGACCCGTTCCTTCCGTTCGCACAACCCGAGCGCGAAACGATAATTCACCTGTCCCCCGCCCGTAAGATGAACCGTCACCTCAGAGCCATGCACCGCCTTAAGACCGGGATTTTCCTTGTTTTCAGTGGGTTCTGTGGCGTTGTTGCCGTTAGAGCGACCGAACCAGCGTTTCTTGACGAACCGCTCTATGCGACAAACCGGGCGCTGATCGACTCGATCGTGACCGGGCCGGATGCCGACATCGTGGTTCTCGACGGTGGAATCCTTGAGGGATTCATCCCCGGCCAAATTTGTGAAGTCGTTCGCGGCGAATCCGACGAGCGCGTTGCCGAGCTGATCATCTCGGACAGTTTCCTCAGTTTTTCGGTCGGGCTGATCACCGACTTGAACGAAGGCGTGACCCTCGTGAACGGCGACCGAATCCGCGCCCGGGCCCGCTAATCAACCAATTCAAGAACCACTACAATGGAAGTCCAAGCCTACACCAAGTTTAACCGCATGTCGCCGAAGAAGGTTCGCGAAGTTGCCCGTGAGATCCAGGGTCGCAACGCGGCCGAAGCGCTGGAACTTTTGCGCTTCATTCCGCGCAAGTCAGCGCGCCTGATTCGGAAGACGCTGCAATCGGCAATCGCGAATGCGGAAAACAACAATAACCTCGTCGCAGACAGCCTCACGATCCATCGGTCGATCGTCGAGGAAGGTCCCGCCCTTCGTCGTTTCCGCCCCGTTGCGCGGGGTTCGGCCCATCCCTACAAAAAGCGGATGAGCCACATTCGTATCGTCCTGACGGACGAGTAATCCACACACCCCGCACCGCAATCAAGCACACAAGGAATTCATCATGGGACAAAAGGTAAATCCGATCGGTTTTCGTCTGGGAGTTCGCCGTAACTGGCGCGCCCGTTGGTATGCGCGGAAAAAGGAATTTCCCGCGATCCTGAACGAGGACACCCAGATCCGCAAGCTCATCACCGCCCGCCTCCGGACCGCCTCGGTTCCGCACGTTTTCATCGAACGGGCCTCAAACCGCGTTCGCGTGACGATCTACACCGCCCGTCCCGGAGCGGTGATCGGTCGGAAGGGGCAGGACCTCGAGAAGCTTAAAGGCGAGCTTCTGAAGAAAATTGGTCGCGAGGTTTTGATCGACATTCAGGAAATAAAAAAGCCCGACCTCGTCGCTCGCCTGGTCGCCGAAAACGTTGCCCTCCAGCTGGAGCGTCGGATTTCCTTTCGCCGGGCGATGAAAAAGGCGGTCCAGACCTCGATTGCGATGGGTGCCGAAGGCATTCGGATCCAGGTCGCTGGACGTCTCGGTGGAGCCGACATCGCACGCACTGAACAACAGCGTTCCGGTCGTGTTCCGCTCCACACCCTGCGTGAAAATATTGACTACGGCCTTGCCGAAGCCCGCACCGTTTACGGGATCATCGGCGTGAAATGCTGGCTTTGCCTCAAACCCGAGGACGTCCAGTTCTGATCCCGGCAACGCCGCCAACCTGAAACCACTACCAAGAATAGACAGCCATGCCACTCCTTCCCGCACGTACCAAATACCGCAAGGTCCACAAGGGCCGGATTCGCGGACGCGCCAAGCGCGGTGATTTCCTTGCCTTTGGCGATTTTGGGATCCAGTCCCTCGGTCGCGGACGGATGACAGCGGCCCAGATCGAAGCGGCCCGTGTTGCAATTACCCGCCACCTGAAACGTAAGGGTAAAGTCTGGATTCGCGTCTTCCCGCAAAAGCCAGTGACGAAAAAACCGGCCGAAACCCGAATGGGTAAAGGTAAGGGGAGTGTCGAGCTCTGGGTCGCGGTTATCAAGCCGGGGATGATTCTCTTTGAAGTCTCTGGTTGCTCGGTGACAGCCGCCCGCGAGGCAATGGGCAAGGCGGACGGCAAGTTGCCTTTCCCCTGCCGATTTATTGTTCGCGAGGAAGCGGTCTGATTCCATCTCCACCCGGTCCAAATTACAATCGCCACCTATTTAAAGCCATGAAAGCACAGGATATTCGTGAAATGCCCGTTGCCGAGATCGAGAAAAAGATCCGCGACCTCCGGGCCGAACTCGTTCAACTCCGTCTCCGCAAGAGCACTGGTCAAGTCGAAACCCCGCACCTGTTGCGGCAGATTCGCCGTGAAATCGCCCGTTGCCTGACGATCTTGAAACAGAAGCTGGGAAATCCTTCCTGAGCCCATCACCCAACCCATCGATTTAGCCCATGTCAGCAGAACGCAACAGCCGCAAGAACGTGATCGGGATCGTCACCTCCAAATCCGGAGACAAGACAGTCAAGGTTACCTACCAATACAAGATTCCCCATCCCCTTTATAAGAAAGAGATCAAACGCCGGACGATTCTGCATGCGCACGACGAAGAGAATGTCGCCAAGGTTGGCGACCGGGTCGAACTGATGGAAACCCGTCCGATCTCGAAAATCAAGCGCTGGCGGGTGGTCCGCGTCGTTGAAGCTGCCCCTGTGCTCTAACCTGACTTTCCGAAAGAGGAGACCCTAACCATGATTCAAATGCAATCCAGAGTGGAGATCGCCGATAACACGGGCGCGAAATACGCGACCGTGATCCGGCGGATCGGCCAGTTGTCGCGGACCGCTGCGGTCGGCGATGTCGTTATTTGTGCCGTCAAGGATAGTTCGCCCGATGCGGCGATCAAGAAAGGCACGGTTGTACGCGGTGTCGTTGTCCGGACGAAGGCACCGGTGCGGCGGGCAGACGGCAGCTATCTGCGCTTTGACGAGAACGCGATCGTGATCGTCAATCCCGACGGCAACCCCCGCGGGTCTCGTATTTTTGGACCGGTCGCCCGCGAATTGCGGGGCGGCTATATGAAGATCATTTCACTGGCACCGGAGGTTCTCTAAGATGAAGGCACGTATTAAAAAAGGCGATGAGGTCGTCGTGATCGCCGGTGAAAGCCGGGGAGAACGCGGCAAGATTCTCGAGATTAACCGGACGACCGACCGTGTTTTGGTCGAGGGTGTCAACCTCCGGAAAAAGCACGAACGGCGCACCCAGGATTCGGAGGGTGGAATCGTCGAGCGCGAGCAGTCGATCCACGCATCGAACGTCATGACGGCGACCCGTTATGACGCAAAGCGCGGATGATTTTTTACGATTATCATTGATTTTTCGCCAACCCACCCTTTTGCTTCTCCGTTTTTTCGCATCCCATCAACCGCCGGGTCGGTAATCCGGCAAAAACACGCAATCGATGCACCAACCACCACTTAAAAAAATCTATAACGAGCAGATCGTCCCCGAGCTTAAAAAAGTTCTCGGGATCGCCAATGTCCACGATGTCCCGCAGTTGGAAAAAATCGTCGTGAACTCGGGCGTGAACGCGAACCTGGACAAGGCAGCCCTCGAAGAGGTCCAGCGGGACGTTTCGAAGATTGTTGGCCAGCAGGCGACGGTTACCCGTGCGCGGGTCTCGATCTCGAACTTCAAGCTGCGGCAGGGCATGCCAATCGGTGTCAAGGTCACCCTCCGGGGGGCGGCGATGTATGATTTTGCCTATCGTTTGATCAACATCTCACTCCCGAACATCCGCGACTTTCGCGGGGTCCCGACCCGCTTTGACGGAAACGGAAACTACACCCTCGGAATCACCGACCACACCATTTTCCCGGAGATCTCGGTTGACGGCAATAAGCGGACCGTCGGGATGGACATCACCTTTGTGACGACCGCGAAGACCGACGATGCCGGTCGTGAACTCCTCAAGATGCTGGGCATGCCATTCCGCAAGCCGTCGGCCCAGGCCGCAGCCGCTTAAAACTCTTCTGAACCTGATTTAAAATGGCCAAAAAATCCGCAATCCAGCGCAACCTGAAGCGCATCCGCATGGTTGAAAAGTACGCCGCGAAGCGCGCTGAACTCAAAGCTATCATCGCCGACCCAAACACCGCTGACGAGGTCTTTTTCGAGGCACAAAACAAGCTCGCGAAACTGCCTCGGAATTCCTGCCCGATCCGTGTTCGGAACCGCTGCCTGGTCACCGGTCGTCCCCGGGCGCACCTCCGCAAATTCGGCCTCAGCCGGATCACCTTTCGCGAGATGGCCTCGAATGGCCAAATTCCCGGTGTCACGAAGTCGTCCTGGTAATTTCCCACCGCCCGAAACCTCCAACGATTTTAGAAGATGTCCGTACACGATACAATTGGTGACTACCTCACGATGATTCGCAATGCCAGCCGCGCAGGGAAGGAAACCGTCGAAGCGGGTTTCTCAAAGACCCGCCTGGCGATTGCCGAGATCCTCAAAGCCGAGGGTTACATTGTCGAGGTTGAACAGGCCTCAGGAAGCAACGGCCACCCGGTGGTGCGTCTGCAGTTGAAATACCACGGCCGGACCCCGGCGATCAGCGATATCCAGCGCGTGAGCAAACCCGGTTGCCGCATTTACAGCAAGCATGACGAGATCCCGAACGCCCTTGGTGGGCTCGGGATGACCATCCTGACAACCTCCAAAGGCCTTCTCAAGGACAGCGATGCGCGTCGGGGAAAGCTCGGTGGTGAGGTTGTTTGTCAGGTTTGGTAACCGCTAATTTATACAAAGAGGAGCACTACCCATGAGCCGTATTGGAAAACTTCCCGTCAGCATCCCGGAAAAGGTCAAAGCAACCATTTCCGGAAACAGTATCGTGATTGAAGGCCCGAAGGGCAAGCTGGAGCGTTCGTTTGACCGTGCGGTTCGGATTGCTGAGAATGACGGTCAATTGGTCGTCGAACCGATTGACGGCAGCCGTCACGCCAAGGCGATGCACGGAACCGCCCGTTCGATCCTGAACAACATGGTCGAGGGCGTCGTGACCGGATTTAGCCGCAGCCTCGAGATCCATGGGGTAGGTTTCCGCGCGGCGGTCTCCGGCAACCTGATTGATCTCGCCCTCGGTTATTCTCACCCGATCAAGCACCCGATTCCGGAAGGGGTTACCGTGACGGTCGCCGACAACACGAAGATCAAGATCGAAGGCGCCGACAAGCAGGTCGTTGGATCGCTCGCAGCCCAGATCAAGAGCTATTATCCGGTCGAACCTTACAAGGGCAAGGGTGTCCGAATCGTCGGTGAATATGTCCGTCGCAAGGAGGGCAAGAAGTCCGCGAAGTAACCCCGTCGTATCCAGCCACGAATTACCATTCCCATGAAACTTGAACTGAAAAAACGTCTCGCCCAAAAGCGCCGCTGGCGGATCCGCCGGAAGGTCCGGGGTACAGCTGAACGCCCCCGCTTGAGCGTTCGTTTCACCAATCAGCACATCTACGCGCAGGCAATTAACGACGAGACCGGCGAAACGGTTGCCTACGTCTCGACTTTGGCAAAAGACCTGCGTGAATCGGATCTTAAGCCGAACCTCGAAGGTGCTGTCGCGATGGGCAAAGCCTTTGCGGAGGTCACCGAGGCAGCCGGAATCAAATCGGTTGTTTTCGACCGGAACGGTCGCCGGTATCACGGGTGTGTGAAGGCTTTCGCCGATGCCGCGCGGGAAGGCGGGTTGGAATTTTGAATCATCCACAAAGAAAAGATCGTTCTATGCAGCAGCAGCGCAATCGCGGCGGAGCGCCCGTCGAACCCGAAGAGTCGGAATTTGTTGAAAAGGTCGTCCACATCAACCGCTGTTCGAAGGTGGTGAAAGGTGGTCGTCGCTTCAGTTTTGCAGCCCTCGTCGTCGTAGGTGACCGCAAAGGTCGGGTCGGCTATGGGTACGGCAAGGCGAAGGAAGTTCCCGAGGCGATCCGCAAGGGGACCGAGCAAGCGCACAAGAGCATGGTTCACGTTGAACTGAAAGGGGATACGATACCCCATCCGGTCCTCGGCCAGGCGGACGGTGGCAAGGTTCTCCTGCGTCCGGCTTCGGAAGGTACGGGCGTTATTGCGGGCGGTGGTGTCCGCGCGGTGCTCGAAGGTGCCGGAATCCACAATGTCCTTTCGAAATCTCTCGGATCGAACAATCAGCTCGCCGTCGTCAATGCGACGATAGCCGGTCTGCGCCAATTGCGCACAGCCGAACAAATCGAAGCTTTGAAGGCGCCGGTTGCCTGAAACGGTCTCGTCTACAAGGAACAACCATCATGGAATTGCACAACATTATCGACAGTAACGGGTCAAACCGTCCGAAGCGCCGCCTCGGCAAAGGCGAAGGCAATGGTCACGGGAAGACCTGCGGCAAGGGCCACAAGGGTCAAAAGGCTCGTTCCGGCGGGGGCATCCGGGTCGGTTTCGAATCCGGCCACATTCCGCTGTATCGACGTTTGCCCCGCCGTGGCTTCAGCAACTATAAATTCCGGAAGGAATACGCGATCGTCAACCTCGCCGACCTCGAACGGTTGGGCGACGTCGACACGGTCACGCCGGAGGTGCTGGCAGAGGCGGGTCTGATCCGCAACACCCAGTCACCGGTCAAATTGCTTGGCGACGGCGAGATCGCGCGAGCGCTGACGATTCAGCTCGCGAAGGTTTCGGCAGGGGCCAAGACAAAGATCGAGGCTGCCGGTGGAACCATCGTTGAAGCCTGAGGACCGGTCCCCCGCGACTACGGTTGCTCACCGGGGAGTGTGGCAACCTCTTATTCCGATTGAATCCCCGTCGCTTTTCATTGCCAAACGGGACCTTGTCCCGTTTGGCTTTTCCATTTTCCCGAGTCCAAACCCACGATGTTATCTGCATTCACGAATTCACTGAAGATTCCCGAGCTGCGCCGCCGGATTGTCTTCACCCTCAGTTTGATCTTTATTGCCCGGGTCGGGGCGAACATTCCCTTGCCGGGAATCGACCCGAAGCCGATTCAAGACTTTTTCGCCGACCAGGCGGCACTGGGGGGAACCTCCCTGATCGGTTTCTACAACATGTTCACCGGGGGGGCACTTTTGAACGGAGCGATCTTTGCGCTGGGGGTGATGCCCTACATCAGTGCCTCGATCATCATGCAGTTGATGGGGGCGGTTTTCCCCGGTCTCGCCAAGCTGCAACAGGAAGGTGATGTTGGGCGGCAAAAGATTGCCCAGTATACCCGATATCTGACGATCGTGATCTGTTTGGTGCAGGCGGTTTTGATTCTCAGTGCGCTCGTCCGATCGCCCGCCACCCTGATCGGAGGTGATTTTTCGACCGCCGAATACGGGGAGATTCTGATTGGGATCAGTCCTTTCTGGTTCATGATCACGTCGACAATTATCCTGACCTCGGGAACGATTATTCTGATGTGGCTGGGTGAGCAGATCACGGCCTCGGGGATCGGGAACGGTGTCTCGATCCTGATCACGATCGG
Source organism: uncultured Puniceicoccaceae bacterium (assembly GCA_964519935.1). Taxonomy (GTDB): domain Bacteria; phylum Verrucomicrobiota; class Verrucomicrobiia; order Opitutales; family Puniceicoccaceae; genus DAISIK01. The sequence continues at coordinate 23,661 of CAZFLQ010000024.1, forward strand.
GATTCTGGCGGATTTGCCGGCGGCGGTGGTGACGTTCTTCGGGATGTTCCAGCGTAGCCTTGGGGCGGAACAGGCGGCGATCGATCCCCTCGTCGGTGTTTTGATGATTGGTCTGCTCTTTCTCGTGGTTGCCTTCATTGTGCTGGTCACGCAGGGCCAGCGGAAAATTCCGGTCCAGTATGCAAAGCGGGTCGTCGGTCGAAAGGTTTATGGCGGGCAAAGCAGTTTTCTCCCCCTGAAGGTCAATTATGCCGGGGTCATGCCGGTTATCTTTGCGAGTGCGATTCTCCTGTTCCCGGCGCAGATTCTGAGCGCGTTGGAAGGGGCGACGGGGTATGCGTTCTTTGGTGACATCTCTGCCTTTCTGGCACGTGGGAGTTGGTTCTACTACTTTTTCTACGGATCCCTGATTATGGCCTTCAGCTACTTCTGGGTTTCCCTGATGTTCAAGCCGATCCAGATCGCCGATGATCTCAAGAAATACAATGGCTACATCCCGGGGGTCCGTCCTGGGGAGCCAACCGCAAAGTTCCTCGACTACACGATGACCCGTCTGACCCTGGCGGGGGCAATCTTTCTGACCCTGATCGCATTGTTGCCGGACATTCTCCTGGTGGCCTATGGAGTGCCGCAGATCGTTGCGATCTTCTTTGGGGGAACCGGTCTGCTGATTGCTGTTGGGGTGGTTCTCGACACGCTCCGGCAGGTCGAAACCTATCTGCTGCAGCGGCACTATGACGGATTTTTGAAGAAGGGCCGGATTCGCGGTCGGACGGCCCAGGCCCGTTCGCGGCAGGTGGTGGAGTCCGGCGAGATCCGGGATTTCTGGAAGCTCTGGCGTCCGTTCATTCTCGGTGCGGGAGCGATCTTCGTATTTGGCCTGATTGCGGCGATTCTCAAGTAGGGCGGTTTTGAATTCGGCGGAAGACATTGCCCGCATTCGTCGTGCCTGTGTGATTGCGGCGACGGTTTTGGATGAGGTCTGCGCGGCGGTTCGACCAGGGATATCCACCCACGACCTCGACCGGCTGGCGCGATCCCTGATGCACGACATGGGTGCCTCCAGTGCCTGTTACCAGTATCGCGTTCGGAATCTGGTCTTCCCCTCGCACACCTGCATCTCAATCAACGAGGAAATTGTTCATGGAATTGCCCGAATCCAAAAAGTGGTTGAGGAGGGCGACAACATCACGATTGATGTGGCGGTACGTTATCAGGGGTTTATCGGGGATACCGCGCGGACGTTGTTGGTGGGTGACGTTTCCCCGGAAAAGGTCCGTCTGAACCGGATAACTCACGAGGCAATGGAGGCGGGAATCGCGCAGGCGCGGGCCGGCAACCGGGTGGGCGATATCAGCCATGCGATTCAGCGGCACGTTGAGAAGGCGGGTTATTCCGTGGTCCGCGATTTCGTCGGCCACGGGATTGGCCGGACGATGCATGAAGAGCCGCAGGTCCCGAATTTCGGACGACGCCGGAGTGGTCCGGTCTTGCGGGCGGGGATGTGTATCGCGATCGAACCAATGGTCAATGCGGGCGCCCACGCAGTCGAGATGCTTTCTGACGGTTGGACCGCCGTTACCCGTGACCGCCGCCCGGCCTGTCATTTCGAGCAATCAATCCTCGTCACCGATGGCGAACCGGAAATTCTTTCGATTCCGGAGGGGCGGTAGCTGCTAATGGCATTCAGTTAGGGCAGGGATTGACGACGACAGTTGTTCCTCGACAGGTTGACAAGCGTTGGTTGCGGAGGGGGCTAGAACTCCTCCAGCTTGAGTGCAGCTTGCGGCGACCGCCGGGGGGGTGGAGAGGATTTGGGGCAGGCGAGCGTGAGGCTGGCGAGGTACGATCCG